>JADGQK010000002.1 GCA_017881915.1 Chloroflexota bacterium
TCTTGCGAACCGCCTGAGCGCATCCGCCGTTAGCGAGCGGTCAATCCCACTCCTGGGTCCAGATCCACCAGCCTCCGCCGATCGACTCGTAGGAGTCGCAGCACCAGAGGGGGCTGTCATCGAGGCTCGCTGGCTGACCGGTCGTCGAGTAGGCGAACCCGATCCTGACGCCCGGCGGACCGAAGAACCGATTGCGCGCCACGACGACCGGAGCGGCGAGTGGCGCATCCTCGGCCGGACCAGACACGCTCGGGTTCATGTCGTCCACCTTCCGGCCCAACTCAGGGACCTTATGGCCGCGGACCCTATCAACCGCTATCTCATCTTGCTGCCGAACTCAGGCGGCACTGACGCCGTGGCCGATGTCGTTGGTGCTCCCAGAGCGACAAGCCCTGAATTCTGGGCCACGGAAACCGTCGTTTGTCGCGTCATGAGCACCGCTTGACGCTTTGGACGGGTCCGGCGGACGGCAGGCCGGCTCAGACCGGCTCAGGCCCCGGCGGCGACCAGGCTCTCGTCCAGAATCGACAGGGCCAGGTCGACCTCAGCGGCCGTGGTGACCAGCGGCGGGATGATCCGGGCCACGTTGGCGTAGGTACCGGCCGAGAGAATGATCAGCTTGCGCTCGAGTGCCTCGGCCAGGACGCGCCTGGTCAGGTTCGGGTCGGGGACCCGGCCGTCGCCAACGCCCGGGCGGACGAACTCGAGGGCCAGCATCAGGCCCAGGCCGCGCACGTCGCCGATCGCCGGATACCGAGCTGCCAGGCCTCGCAGTCCCGCCAGGAACTGCGAACCGCGGGCCGCCGCGTTCTCGAGGAGGTGCTCGTCCTCGATCACGTCGAGGGTCGCGTTCGCCGCGGCGCAGCTCACGACGTTCCCGCCGTAGGTGCCACCATGCGTGCCCGGCGGCCACTTGTCGATCAGCTCGCGTTTGGCCAGGATCCCGCTCAGGGGCAGGCCCGAGGCAATCCCCTTGGCCATCGCCAGGATGTCCGGCTCGACGCCCCAGTGTTCCACCGCGAAGAACCGGCCGGTCCGGCCGTAGCCGGTCTGGACTTCGTCGGCGATCAGGAGGATGCCATTCTGGCGGGTGATCTCGCGCAGGCGGGGCAGGAAGCCGGGCGGTGGCACGATGTAGCCGCCCTCACCCAGGATCGGTTCGACGATGATTGCCGCAACGTGCTCCGGGTAGATCAGCTGGTGGAACGTCAGGTCGAGCTGGTCCTCCCAGTCGCAGGTGCAGGCCGCCGGCTCGTGGCTGGCGCCAGGCGCGCGATAGCAGTACGGATAGGCCGTGTGATAGATGGAGCCCGGCAGCGGCTCGAAATGGCCGCGGTAGACGTCCTTGGCGGTCGTCAGGGCCATCGTCTGGGCGGTCCGGCCGTGATAGCCGCCGCGGAACCCGATGATGACCGGCCGGCCGGTCACGATCCGGGCGAGCTTGACCGCAGCCTCAATCGCCTCCGCGCCACTATTCGACAGGAAGGCAGTCCAGCCGTCGCCGGGCAGGACATGGCGGAGCCGCTCGTGGAGACGCAGACCCGGTTCGTGGTAGACGATGTTCTGCTGGCCGTGGAGCAGCTTCATGGCCTGGGCGGCAACCGCCGCAGCCACCCGGGGATGGGCATGGCCTGTGTTCGTGACGCCGATCCCTGAGCTGTAGTCGAGGTAGCGGTCACCTTCCGGAGTGATCAGCCAGCTGCCCTCACCCCGATCGACCGAGATATTCGTGATCCGGCTCCAGACCGGTGGGATCACGGAGCGATCGGGCCACGGCTCGGCGCTGCCCGCGGCGGGCCCCCGTCCAGGGGACGCTGACGTCGCTGGAGTGGGCCGGGTATCGACCATCAGGGTGCCTCCATCTGCCGGTGGTCGATGACCTGCCGGCCTCGGCCTAGCGGTTCGCTCGGGCCTGCCGGATGTTGGACAGGCCCACGATCGCGACAGCGCCCAGGAAGACCATCGAGCCGACCACATTGATCTGGACCGGCAGCGCGTTCTTGATGATGCTGTACACCCAGATCGGGAAGGTATTCGTTGTGCCCGACACGAAGCTGGTGATGATGAAGTCATCAATCGACAGGGAAAAGGCCAGCAGGCTTGCGGCCAGGACGCCCGGGAAGATCAGCGGGAAGGTGATCTTCCAGAAGGTCGTCAGCTCGTCGGCGCCGAGGTCCATCGCGGCCTCTTCGAGGCGCCGATCGAAGCCGGCAATCCGGGCCTTCACGGTGACCACGACGTAGCTGATGTTGAACATGATGTGGGCGATCAGGATCGTGGTGAAGCCGAGCGGAAAGAGGACGCCCTTGGGCACCACGCCGTTGAGCATGCCGCCTTGCAGGCCGGAGCTGACGAACAGGGTGAGCAGGCTGGCGCCCATCACGATTTCGGGGGTAGCCATCGGCAGGAAGATCAGGCCGTTGATCGCGCCCCGACCGCGAAAGTTGTAGCGGGTCAGGGCCAGGCCGATGAACGTGCCCAGGATGCTGGAGCCCACCGTCGACAGGAATGCGATCAGCAGGCTGGTCTTGATCGCATCGGGCAGGCCCGGCCAGTCGAAGGGATGGAGCCAGCCCTGGAGCGTGAAGCCGTGCCACACGAAGTTGAACTTGCCCTGGTAGTCGTTGAAGCTGAACACGATCATCACCGCGATCGGGATCAACAGGTAGCCGATGGCCAGGAGGGTGAAAGCCGGCAGGGCCCAGTGGTCGATTGCGTGGAAGATCCGGCGGGGCGGGCGGCGTGACGCGGTCCTGGCAGGGGCGTCGGCGAGAGGCTGGCTGACGGCGGTCATGGCGCCCCTAGCCGGTCAATTGCTCGGTGCCCAGGACCCGGGCGTAGATCGACACGGCGACCAGGATCGCCGCCATCAGGATGAACGACAGTGCGGCTGCGACCGGATAGTCGCCCAGGAGCAGGAAACGGCTCTGGATCACGTTGCCGATCATCTGGGTCTGGGGGCTACCCAGCAGGATCGCGTTGACGTAGTCACCCAGGGCGGGGATGAAGGTCAGGATCGAGCCGGCGAAGATTCCCGGTAGCGCCAGCGGGATGGTCACCCGCCGAAAGGCACCCCAGCGGCTGGCGTACAGGTCGTTGGCCGCCTCGATCAGGCGGGGGTCGATCTTCTCGAGGGCGACGTACAGCGGCAGGATCATGAATGGCAGGAAGTTGTAGGTGATCCCCGCGATCACCGCGATCGGCGTCCCGATCACGGAGGCGTCGGCCGGGAGCAAGTGGAGGGTGTCACGCAGGAAGCCGAGAACGGGCCCGTTGTCGAGCAGGAGAACCTTCCAGCTGATCGTCCGGATCAGGAAGCTGGTGAAAAATGGCGCGATCACGATGAACAGCAGGAAGTTCTTCCAGCGACCACCGCGGAAGGCGATCGTGTAGGCGACCGGGAACCCGATCGCGAAGGTCAGGAGCGTGGCGATCCCGCCGTAGATCAGCGAATTCTCGAACTGCGTGCCGAATTTCGTCAGGGAGGTGACGTAGGCGGCCCCGGACCAGGTCAGCTTGAAGCCATTGTCGAGCGAGCCGGTCGAGACCGAGGTCAGGAACATCTGGAACGTTGGCAGGATGAAGAAGATCAGCAGCCACAGGATGCCCGGCGCAAGCAGGAGATAGGGCGTGGCCTTGCCAACACGCTGGCGAAACGACGGGCCGGTCGGCCCCACGCGAACGGGCAGGCTGGGCGCGGTCATCGGTCGCTCGTGTCGCCCTGGGCTTGCAGGCTCAGCCGCCTGCGAGGTCGAGGTAGAGGGTGTTGAGGGTCGTTTCGAGGGCGTCCGGGAGGAACTGGAAGTTGTGCTGCTTGGCGACCACGGCGTCGGGTGGGAAGAGGAGGGCGAGCACGGCCGGATCGAGGGGCGCGGACTTGTTGAGGTCCGTGACGACTACGTCGGCGCCCTTGACCGGCGAGACGTAGTACACGAAGTTGGCGATCTGGCCGGCGATCGTGGGGTCGTACACGAAGTTCATCATCGTTTCGGCCGTGTAGATGTTCACGGCACCCTTGGGGATGAGCATGTTGTCGGTCCAGATCATCGTCCCCTCGTCTGGGAAGACGAACAGGTCGTCGGTTCCGCCGGACGAGGCCAGGTCACCCGACCAGACCATCGCGGCCCAGGTCTTCTTGGCGGCGAAGTTCTGGAGATAGGAGTTGTCGGCGAACGTGAGGCCGCCCTGGACGAGGGGCTGGATATCGTCGTGGACCGCCTGCAGATCGTCGGCGCTGGTCTGCTGCGGATCTGCGTTCTTGCCCAGCTTGAGCAGGCCCAGGCCGAACGTGTCCCGCGACTCGGTCAGGAACGAGACCTTCTTGGGGTCGATCGCCCACAGGTCCTTGAGGCTGGTCGGGGCGGCAATCTTGGCGGACGCCAGCGAGGCCTTGTTGTAGCCGATGCCGGTCATTCCGGACTGCCACGGGTAGTGGTAATCGTTCTTGGGATCCCAGACCTGCCCCTTGAGGGCGTCGCGCAGGTTCGCGGTGCAGTTCGGCACGTTCGACTGATCGATCTGCTCGGCCCAGCCCTTGGTGATCACCTTGGCGGCCAGCCAGTCGGTAATCACGATCAGGTCCCAGCCGGTCGGGGCGCCGGCGACCAGCTCCGGCTGGATCGTGGCGTAGAAGGTGTTGTTGTCCTCGATCTTCTCCTCGTAGTCGACGTCGACCTTGTACTTCGCCTTGAACTGTTCCAGGGTCGGCGACGAGCCGGGAGCGTACTTCAGGTTCGTGGCGGCCTTGCCGGTCAGGTCGATGTATGCCGGCCACTGGGCCCAGTGGAGCGGGCCGGTGATCGTCTTGGGGGTTGCGGCGACGGACGGCGCCGGGGTGGCCGGCGGCAGGGTCGGGATTGCGGCATTGCTGGCACTCACGCTCGTGACCGGGGCGCTGGTGGCGCCCGAGCTGCTGCAGGCAGCCAGAAAGGCACCGACCCCGGCGAGGGCCGTGCCCTTGAGGAAGCGGCGCCGGCTGATCACCGGCGAGACTGGATCACGGTCAAAGGCGGTCAATGGATCTCCTTCGCGGGGACAGGCTCACGCGTCGCGGCTGCGGCGTCACGGATCACGAATGTGTGCTCGGGCAGCCAGGACACGCGCACCGCGTCGCCCCGGCGATAGAGGGAGCCCTGACTCGTCCGTTCGACATTCTGCTCGTAGACGGTCATCGGGATGCCGCTCTTCGAGGCCACGATGTATTGGGTGCTGACGCCGACGTAGGAGACATCGCTGACGACGCCCTCGAGCTGGTTTGCCGCAGCGGGGATCGTGTCATCGGTCCCGTTCATCCGGATCTTCTCCGGTCGGATGCCGACCTCGATCTCGGTCTTGCCCTCGACCAGGCCGGCCGGCACGCGGAGCCGGGTGTCATCGGCCAGCTTGACCAGGACGAACGAATCGGCACTGCCGTCGACGGTTCCGGCAAGCAGGTTGCTCACGCCCAGGAACCCGGCGACGAAGCGGGTCTGGGGCCGCTCGTAGAGGCTCTCGGGATCACCCAGCTGCTCGTATTGGCCCCGGTTCATCACGGCGATCCGATCGGACATCGTCATCGCCTCCTCCTGGTCGTGGGTCACGTAGATGAAGGTGATCCCGACCTCTCGCTGAATCCGCTTCAGCTCGACCTGCATCTGCTTGCGCAACTTGAGGTCGAGGGCGCCCAGCGGCTCGTCGAGCAGGAGCACCGCCGGTCGGTTGATCAGGGCCCGGGCAAGGGCCACCCGCTGGGCCTGGCCCCCCGAGATCTGGTTCGGCTTGCGCCGCTCGAAGCCGGGCAGCTCGACCAGTTTGAGCATGTCGGTGACCCGCGACTTCACCTCGGCGTCCTTGACCTTCTTGCGGCGCAGGCCGAAGGCCACGTTCTCCTCGATCGTCAGGTGCGGGAACAGGGCATAGCTCTGGAAGACCGTGTTGACGTTGCGTTTGTATGAAGGCAGCCAGGTGACGTCCTGGCCCTGGAGCTCGATCAGGCCACTGGTCGGCTGCTCGAACCCGCCGATCATCCGGAGCGTCGTGGTCTTGCCGCAGCCCGACGGGCCGAGCAGCGAGAAGAACTCGCCGTCCTTGACGTCGAGACTGATGTGATCGACGGCATTGCTGTCGCCGAAGCGCTTGACGACGTCGACGAGTCGGACATCGATTTCGGACACGGGCTCCACGAACTCCTGCGGATGGGGTTCGACCATTCCCCGGGGGGAGGTGAGCGCACATCGACGGCGCCTCCTCGCAGCTCGCGAACGCCCTCGATGGCGGCAGGATAGGGCCGCGCCGAAAGGGGTGTCAAGGACGCTCTTGGGTTGCGTTCTTCGCACCGGAGTGGAGACTAACCGACGAGAATCGTCGGCAACTCCCCAGATTGCCGTGCGGATCGCCTCCACCGGCTGGGATGAGCCCGGCCGGCCGGCCGGCTGTCGGGGGCGTGGCGACGGCAGGTTGCCCCGGGCCGCGCTAGGATTGCGACACGAATCCCGTCAGAACCAGCAGGGTCAGCCCGCGCCCGAGGAATCCAGCCATGACTGTACTAACCGAGGACGCGATTCACGCGGCGCTCCGGACCGTCCAGGAACCCGAGCTCGGGCGGGACATCGAAACCCTGAACATGGTCAAGGATGTGGCCGTCGACGGCAGCCGGGTCGCCCTGACGATCGAGCTGACCACGCCGGCCTGTCCGCTCAAGGACGAGATCGAGGGCAACGCCCGGGCGGCGCTCCGGGCGATTGGCGCCGAGACGGTACAGATCACCTGGGGGGCGATGGTCCGGCGGGCGTCTCCGGCCCAGGCCCAGCAACTCCTGCCCGGGGTCAAGAACATCATCGCGGTGGTCTCCGGCAAGGGCGGCGTGGGCAAGAGCACCGTGAGCGTGAACCTCGCCGTCGCCCTGGCCCAGGCGGGCGCCTCGGTTGGCCTGCTCGATGCCGACATCACCGGTCCAAACATTCCCCTGATGATGGGCATCGAGGGCCAACCCAAGGCCAGCCCAACGAACAAGATCACGCCGCTCGAGCGCCACGGAGTCAAGGTGATCTCGATCCAGTTCTTCGTGCCCGAGGGCCAGCCCGTCGTATGGCGCGGCCCACTGATCGGCGGGGCGATCCAGCAGTTCCTGCGCGACGTTGACTGGGGCGATCTGGACTACCTCGTGGTCGACCTCCCACCGGGCACATCGGACGCGCAGCTGACCCTCGCCCAGGCCGTGCCCATCTCGGGCGCCGTCCTCGTGACGACACCCCAGGAGGTTGCCCTGCTGGACGTCACGAAGGCCCTGGCAATGCTCCGCCGGATGAATGTGCCGATCACCGGGATCCTCGAGAACATGGGCGGTTTCGTGTGCGGCCATTGCGGCGAGGTGACCGAGATCTTCGGTCGAGGTGGCGGCGAGCGGTTTGCAAGGGAGCACGGGATCGACTACCTCGGCTCGATTCCGCTCGACGTGACCGTCAGGCAGGGTGCCGACGTCGGGATCCCGGCAGTGGCCCAGCGCGAACCGGGACCCGCTGCTCGGGCCCTGGTTGACTTCGCCCGGCAGGTCGCGGCGCGAATGAGCGTCGCTGCCGCCCGCAACCAAGCTCCGGTCCTGTCGATCTCCTGACCATCGAAGTGGGTCAGGTGTCACAAGTCCGGGAGTTGTAACATCGTGGGGACATGCTCGCGCCTCGGCCCACGATCCTGCGCCTGGCTTCGTTGCGCCTGTTCGAGGGCATCGACCCCCGCGACCTGACGGAGATGGCGGTCGCGATGCGCACCCGCCGGCATCGGGCGGGCGAGGTGATCTTCCACCAGGGCGATCCCGGCGAAGCGCTTCACCTGATCGTGGACGGGGCGGTCAAGCTGGTCCTGCCGTCGCCGAACGGCGACGAGGCGATCCTGGTCACCCTCCGTAAGCAGGCGTTCTTCGGCGAGCTCGCCCTCCTCGACGGGGGATTGCAATCGACGACGGCGATAGCCCTCGAGCCGACCGAGACGATCATCCTGCCGCGCTCGACGTTCATGGACCTGATCGCTGACCACGCCTGTGCGCGCGAGGTGCTCCTGGCCGAGCTATCGGGAGAGCTGCGCCGCCTGATTGGACGGGTGGAGGCGCTCCAATTCCTGGACGTGCCCAGCCGGGTAGCCAATCTTCTCGTCGGTCTCTCGAACGAGCATGGCCGCCTCCTGAGCCCGGCTGGCGATGACCCCGATGGTGCCGTCCGGATCGACGGCCGGCTCACCCAGGGCGACCTGGCCGGGATGGTCAATTCGTCGCGCCAGAGCGTCAACCAGGCGTTGGCCGAGCTCGGTGGCCAGGGAATCGTCCGATTCGAGCGAGACGGGATCGTCATCCTTGCCCCGGAACGGCTCGCCAGCCGGGCGCGCGCCTAGGAATTCAGCCGGCCGGCCCGCCGCGCTCGATCGCTCGAAGACGCCGGAGGAGGCTGGCCGACGCGAGCAGGGCCGCCCGAGAACGGCCCTGGACACCACCCAGGAAGCCGAGGTGGCGTTCGCGCTGGACCCCGCTCGGCAGCGCGACCCCGATCTCGATCGCTGTGTCGTCGCCACGTGGGTGTGCGCCAAGCGCCAGACCAACGTCGGTCCCTGACAGCGCCGCGATGGTCCGCGCCTCGGTCTCGACCGCGAAGTCCGCCGCTGCCTCCCTGGTCCTGCCCTTCGCGCCGAGCCCGGCCGGCCGGGCCGCGTCCGAGAGTGACTCGGCTCGGCGCAACTGGGGCAGCCCGCTGAGGAGGCTGCCGAGGGCGCCGTCCGTACCCGTCTCACGGATCGCCAGGGACCAGCCCAGTCGGTCGAGCTCGGTTCCGATCGCCTCGGACCAGGTCGTGTTGCCGCGGGCCCAGACGTGGGCGCCCAGGCGGGCGAGGACGAGCGCCTCGGTCTCGTTGATGAGATCTTCTGCGGTGTGGCCTCCTGCTTGGGGCGCCCCCGGGGCGATGGGCGCCCGCCCGACGGCAGAGATCCGGACGTCCACGGCATCGGCCCGGGCGTAGGTCGTCACCTCCGGGTTGGTCCGGCGCAGGAGCTCCTCCCCAAGCACATCGGCGACCAGCGATTCGCCGATCCCGGTCAAGCGCAATGTCCGGCTAAGCAGGCCTCGCCCGAGGGCATGCACGCGCAGGCGGGGGAGGACCTGCTCGGCCCACATCGAGCGCATCTCCCGCGGCGGCCCGGGCAGGAGGACCGCAAGCCGGCCGTCTGGTCGGTCGATCCACCAGCCGGGCGCGGTGCCGTTCGGATTCGGCAGTGGCGTCGCGCTGGGGATGAGCCAGGCCTGCTTGCGATTGATCTCCGGAAAGGGCAGGTCGCGTCGGCTCCACAACTGGCGCAGCCAGGCCTCCAGGTCCGGATCCACGACCGGCGTCTCGCCCACGACCGCAGCGATCGCCTCGCGGGTCAGGTCGTCGGGGGTAGGGCCGAGTCCGCCGGTCGAGACGACGAGGTCCGCCCGTCGGAGGGCCGCTCGGAAGGCGCCGGCCACGACCCGCAATCGATCCGGCAGAACCTCGATCCGGGCGATCGCCACGCCAGCTTCGGTCAGGCTCCGGGCGATCTCGCCGCTGTTCGTATCCCGGGTGTCACCAACGGTGAGCTCGGCGCCGACCGCCAGGATCTCGGCGGTCCTGATGCTGCGCCGTGACGACCGGGTCGATTCCACGGCTGGAGCGTAACCCAGCGTCCGACGGTCTGGCAGCACTGGCTGGAACCTGGTGGCGGTATCATCAGGGAGCCCAAGCCAGCCACGCCCGGAGACCGATCCTGGACGATCCCAAGGCCAATCGTTCGACCACCCCGAACGACCCGAGTCCCGCCCCGGGTGCCCAGCGCCCTGCCCCGAAGGGCCTCCGCGAACAGCTGTCGGCGACGATCGCGGCTGCCGTCCGCATCGCACGCGCCCATGTCTCGCTCGCCCAGGCCGAGTTCGGCGAGATCCTGGCCGAGGGCAAACGGGTCGGCATCCTGGCCGGCATTGCCTTCGCGCTTTTGCTGTTCGCCGGCCTGCTCCTGCCGATCGGCCTGACCCTGTTCGTGGGCGAGTGGCTGTTCGGCTCGATCGGCTGGGGCCTGCTCCTCGGCACCGAGCTGATGATCGGCGGCGCGGCCGTGCTCGTATTCGCCGCCCTGTATGTCCCAATCGGCCGGATCCTGGGGCGCCTCCTCGTGGCCCTGCTCGTGGGGATCATCCTGGCGATCCTCCTGGCGCTTGACGTGCCCAATCATGGCTTCGCCTCGGTCGGCGCCTCGGTCATCCCATCGATCGATCCGGGCCCGCGGCCACTGGTCGCAGGGCTCGCGCTCGGGGCCCTCGTCGGGGCGATCCTCGGGATCCTCGCCGGGCTCGTTCGGCGTCTGGGCGTCGGGGGGACGGTCGGCGCGGCGATCGGCCTGGCAATCCTGGGCCTGGTCGTTGGAGCGATCGTGGCAATCGACTACAGCCCCGCCGTGGCGATCGCTCTCGGGCTGGCCCTGGCCCTGGCACTCTGGCCGATCCTGGTGGCCATCGATACCTATCGCCGGGGGATCGATCTCGAAGCGCTGAAGAACCGGTTCTACCCTCGGCTGACGGTCGAGACGACGAAGGAGACGATCGAGTGGGTACGGAAGCAGAGGCCGCTCGGGCCGAAGTCGTAGCAGCCCGCGAGGCGTTCTCCGGCGAGCTTGCCCGCCTCGAGGCCGCCGGCAGGGCAGCGCTGGACATCAAGGCAAAGGTCCGGCGCAGCCCGGCCAGGGCGGCCGGCCTCGTTGCCGGGGCCGGCTTTCTCGCCGTCGGCGGTCCGCTGAAGGTCGCCCGCGTCGCGGGTCGCGCCCTGCGTGGCAAGAAGGAGCCGTTGCCACCGTCCCTCTTGCCAAAGGAGGTGGACAAGGCCCTCCGCTCCATGGGCGACGACGGGGCAAAGGTGCGGGGCACCCTCGAGCGTGAGTTCGCCAGCTATCTCGACAAGCGCAAGCCCGACGAGGACAGGGGCCTGTTGGGCGGGATCGCCGGCGCGCTGACGAGCAGTCTCGTCGTGCCGGCCAGCCGAAACCTGGCCAGGCGGATGGCCTCCCGGCTGGCCAACGTCGATGAGGCCGACTTCCGGAATGCCCTCGATGGCGTCCGCAGTCGAGCCGCGGCAGCCGGGACGACCCCGCCTCCGGCCGAGCCGGATGATCCGCCTGCGACCCGCCGCGAGCCGGCCGGACCGAAGGCGCCGACCGTCCGCTAGACTCGCCAGGGGGGCGAGTGGCGGAATGGCAGACGCGCCGGCCTTAGGAGCCGGTGCCGCGTGAGCGGCGTCAGAGTTCGAGTCTCTGCTCGCCCACCAGCCCGGCGTTGCCGGGAGCCGCCGCCTATACTCCCCGACGATGAACGTCACTGCCACGCCCTCGCCCAACTCCACCATCGTGCTCGAGATCGAGCTGCCGCCCGAGCGCCTGGATCGGTCGATGGACGAGGCGACCCGACGCCTCGCCCGACGCACCAAGATCGCCGGCTTCCGGCCGGGCAAGGCCCCCCGGTTCATGCTCGAGCGTGTCCTGGGCCCTGCTGCCGTCCTCGACGAGGCGGTCGAGCTGCTGATCCAGGCGGCCTACCGGGACGCGCTGGTCGAGCAGGGGATCGTGCCGTTGACCGAGGCCAGCGTCGAAGTGGTCCAGGCCGTCGAAGGCCAGCCGGTCATCTTCAAGGCCACGGTCCAGGTGCCTCCCGAGGTGACCCTTGGCGACTACCGCAGCTTCAATTTCGCCCCAGAGATCGAGACGATCGACGATGCCCGGATCGACCAGGTGGTCACCGAGCTGCGCGATCAGAACGCCACCCTCCGACCCGTCGAGGACCGCCCCGCGCAGAACGGCGACTTTGCCGTAATCGGCTTCGTCGGCAGCCGCGCTGGTCAGCCCTTCGAGGGCGGCTCGTCGGACCGGATGCCGATCGTCCTGGGCGAGGATCGCCTCATCCCGGGCTTCGAGGCCCACATCGTCGGCGCGCGGGTCGGCGACCACCTCGAATTCGACCTGACCTTCCCCGCCGACTATGGCGAGGCAAGCCTGGCCGGCCAGACGGCCCATTTTGCCGTCGACGTGAGAGAGCTCCGGGAGAAGGATCTGCCGCCGCTCGACGATGAGTTTGCAACGCAGATGGGTGACTTCAAGGACCTCGCCGAGCTACGCCTGGCGATTCGCGAACGGCTCGAGCGGAGTGCCCTCGATCGAGCCCGGCACTCCTTCAGCGACCGGATCATCCAGTACGCCGTTGCCAACGCCACGCTCGAGGTGCCGCCAATCCTGATCGACCAGGAGGTCGAGGTGATGCACGACGAGTTCCGGGCCACGATCGCCCGACAGGGGATCGGCGAGGCGGCCTACCTCAAGGCAACCGAGCAGACCGAAGCTGACCTCCACAAGGAATTCCGACCCCGCGCCGAGGATCGGGTCAAGACGCTCCTGGTGCTGTCCCGGATCGCCGAGACCGATGGAATCACGGTGGATGACGTGGCCGTCGAGGGAGAGGTGGCCGCTGCGCGACGGCGGTACCCCGGCGACGCCAAGACGCTCGCCTACTTCGATTCCGAGCGAGGCCGCAACTTCATTCGAAGCACACTTCGCCGGACCCGGACCGTCGAAGGCCTCGTCGACGCGTGGCTGGCCGCCCATCCCGAGCACCCGGCCCTGCCGCACCTCGAGGACGATGGCAAGCCCGCGATCGAGGCCGAAGTGGCCAGCTCGAACGCGGCGATCGGGGCAACCGACCCGGCGACCGTCCTCGACCTGGCCGAGCCGGCCGGCAATCCAGTCTGATCAAGGTCACGCACCAGCGAGTCCAGGAGAACCCGAATGCTCATACCGATGGTCATCGAATCGTCGAGCCGCGGAGAGCGTGCCTACGACATCTACTCGCGGCTGCTCAAGGAGCGGATCATCTTCCTGGGCGACCAGATCGATGATCACATGGCCAACCTCGTCATTGCCCAGCTGCTCTTCCTCGAGTCGGAGGATCCGGAGCGCGACATCAGCCTGTACATCAACTCGCCCGGGGGGGTCGTGACTTCCGGCCTGGCGATCTACGACACCATGCAGTTCCTGCGCGCGCCGGTCAGCACCCTGTGCATCGGGATGGCCGCCAGCATGGCGGCAGTCCTGCTGGCGGCCGGGGCCAAGGGCAAGCGCTACGCCCTGCCCAACAGCCGGATCATGATCCACCAGGGTTCGGGCGGCTTCAAAGGCAACGCGCCCGACGCGATGATCCAGATGCGTGAGTGGGAGCGCCTGGTCGAGGTCAACAATGCGATCCTCGCTCGGCACACCGGCCAGCCGATCGACAAGATCGTCAAGGACACCGACCGGGACCTCTTCATGTCGGGTGAAGAGGCCCGCGACTATGGCATTATCGATGAGGTATACACGGCAACCGGGGATTCGCTGATCGCCCAGGCCCACGACGCCGGCGCTGCCGGCGGCGAGATCAAGGCGGCCGACGAGGTCCCGGCGGCCGGCGAGGCACCCGCACCGAAGAAGGTCAAGGACTGAACGTGCTCGGACGAGGGGCCGGGAGCCCCGAATGACCACGACAACGAGTTCGAAGGGGCCCAAGGTCCCCTATCGCTGCAGCTTCTGCGGCAAGAGCCAGGAACAGGTCCGCAAGCTGATCGCCGGTCAGGGCGTCTATATCTGTGACGAGTGCATCAACCTCTGCCAGGAGATCATCGAAGAGGAGATGCTCGAGGCGCCGAAGGCGCGACCGCAGGCGGCCAAGCTGCCCAACCCGCGCCAGATCAAGGCGGCCCTCGACCAGTACGTGATCAGCCAGGAGCGCCCCAAGAAGGTCCTGTCGGTTGCGATCTACAACCACTACAAGCGGATCAACGCCGGCCACACCGTCGACGAGGTCGAGCTCCAGAAGTCGAATGTCCTGCTCGTCGGGCCCACCGGGTCGGGCAAGACCCTGCTGGCCCAGACGCTTGCCCGAGTCCTGGACGTGCCCTTCTGCATTGCCGACGCGACCAGCCTGACCGAGGCGGGCTACGTCGGCGAGGACGTCGAGAACATCCTGCTGCGCCTGATCCAGGCGGCTGATTTCGATGTTGCCCGGGCCCAGCGTGGGATCATCTACATCGACGAGATCGACAAGATCGCGCGCAAGGCCGACAACCCCTCGATCACCCGCGACGTCTCCGGCGAAGGTGTCCAGCAGGCTCTCCTCAAAATCCTCGAGGGGACCGTCGCCAATGTGCCGCCCCAGGGTGGGCGCAAGCATCCCCACCAGGACTTCATCCAGATCGATACGACGAACGTCCTGTTCGTGTGCGGCGGCGCATTCGACGGCCTGGAGAAGATCGTCGAAGAGCGGATCGGACGGAAGTCGATCGGCTTTGCCTCCGACGTCCGGATCTCCAGGACCGAACGCAACCGGATCCTCGATCACCTGATGCCCGAGGATCTCCTGAAGTTCGGCTTGATCCCCGAGTTTGTCGGCCGCCTGCCGGTCGTGGTGACCCTGTCCGCGCTCAGCGCGGCCGACCTGGTCCGGGTCCTGACCGAGCCGAAGAACGCGATTGCCCGCCAGTTCCAGCGTTTCCTGTCGCTCGACAAGGTGGACCTGGCCTTCACCGATGGCGCATTGCGGGCGGCGGCCGAGCTCGCCCTGGATCGCAAGACCGGTGCGCGCGCCCTCCGCTCGATCGTCGAGGAAGCCTTGCTCGAGGTGATGTACGACATCCCGGAGCGGACCGACATCCGCAAATGCATCATCACCGAGGAGACGATCCGGGAGGGCCGCCTCCCGCTGCTACTGACCAAGGTGGACCTCGACAAGGGCGTCGACGAGACGAACTACGAGGAGTGGCTCGCCGAGCGGGGCGAGAGCGCCTGAATCCGGTCGCGGACATGCCACACCAGAGTCCGGGCCTGGCCCGGGTCTACGACCCGGCCGTGGTTGAGAACGGGATCTACGAACGCTGGCTGGCCGCCGACGTCTTCGCCCCGGATGGCGCCGGCAGCCGGGCCCGGCCGGGTGCCCCGCCGTTCGTGATCGTCCAGCCACCCCCGAACGTGACCGGCGCACTCCATCTCGGCCACGCCTTCACGGCGGACACCGAGGACGTGATGGTCCGCCACGCCCGGATGACCGGCCGGCCGACGCTGTGGCTGCCCGGTCTCGACCACGCCTCGATCGCCGCCCAGGTCGTCCTTGACCGGCTCCTCGAGGGCGAGGGCGAGACGCGCGCCTCGCTCGGCCGGGAGCGCTATCTCGAGCGGATGTGGGCGTTCGTCAACGAGACGCGGGCGACGATCCTCCGCCAGAGCCGGCGCTTCGGCTCGTCGCTGGACTGGCCACGACTGCGGTTCACGATGGACGAGGTCAGTGCGGCCGCCGTCCGGACCGCGTTCAGCCGGCTCTACCGCGATGGCCTCGCCTACCGGACCGAGGCCCTGGCCAACTGGTGCGTCGGCTGCCAGACCACGGTCAGCGACCTCGAGGTCGTGCCGACCCCCGAGCAGGGCACCCTCTGGACGATCCGCTACCACATCGTCGACGCCGCCGGCGTGCCACAGCCCGACCGTTCGATCGCGATCGCGACCACCCGCCCCGAGACGCTCCTGGGCGACACCGCCGTCGCCGTCCATCCCGACGATCCGCGCTTCGCCGGCCTGGTCGGGAGCCGGGTCCTGATCCCGTTCGTCGAGCGGATCGTGCCCGTCATTGCCGATTCCGCCGTCCGGCCCGAGTTCGGCACCGGGGCGGTCAAGATCACCCCGGCACACGACCCGGACGACTACGCCACCGGCCGGCGCCATGAGCTGCCGATGATCAACGTCCTTGATGACGCCGGGCGGATCAACGCCAACGGCGACGGCTACGCCGGCCTGGATCTGCTCGAGGCCCGCCGGTGGATCCTGGCCGAGCTCGACGCTCGGGGCGACCTGCTCGCGGCCGTGCCCCACGAAATGTTGATCGGGCGCTGCCAGCGCAGCAACGACATCATCGAGCCGCGCCTCAAGACCCAGTGGTTCATCCGGACGAAGCCACTCGCCGAGCGCGCCCTGGCCGCTACCCGCAGCGGCCAGACCCGGATCCTGCCCGAGCGCTTCGATGGGGTCTGGGAGCACTGGCTGACGGAGATCCGCGACTGGAACGTGAGCCGCCAGCTGTGGTGGGGCCACCGGATCCCGGCCTGGTACTGCCCCGACGGGCACATCACCGTGACCGACGATCCAGCCGGCCCGGCCGCCTGTGAGGTCTGCGCGCGGCCGCCGGCCGACCTGCGCCAGGACGAGGACATCTTCGACACCTGGTTCTCGTCCGGGCTATGGCCGATGTCGACCCTCGGCTGGCCGGCCGAGACCGCCGACCTCGCCCGCTACTACCCCGGCTCGGTCCTCGAGACCGGCTACGACATCATCTTCTTCTGGGTCGCCCGGATGATGATGCTCGGGATCCACTTCATGGATCGCCCGCCGTTCGAGACGGTCTACCTCCATGGCATGGTCCGCGACCCGATCGGCAAGAAGATGTCGAAGACGGCCGGCAACGTGGTCAATCCACTCGAGGCGATCGATGAGATCGGGGCCGATTCGCTGCGCTTCGCCCTGATCAACGGCAACGCCCCGGGCAACGACCAGCGGCTCTCCCAGGGCCGACTCGAGACGGCCCGCAACTTCGGCAACAAGCTCTGGAACGCGGCCCGCTTTGTGCTCGGCGCCCGACCGGTCACGATTCCGGCCGACGCGCCGCGGCAGGCACCAGACCCGGACGAGCTCGGCTCAGCCGAGCGCTGGATCCGCAGCCGGACGGCGGCCACGGTGGCGGCGGTGGACCGGGCGCTGGCCGACTTTGCCCTGGGTGAAGCGTGCCGGATCCTATACGAGGCGATCTGGAGCGAGCTGTGCGATTGGGGGCTCGAGCTGGCCAAGGTGCGGCTCGCCGACCCGGCCCTGCCGGCCGCGACCCGCGAGGCGACCTGGTGGACGCTGGTTGAGGCCCTCGACGTGAACCTCCGTCTGCTCCACCCGTTCATGCCGTTCCTGACCGAGGCGATCTGGACGGCCACGCCCCATGCGCCGGATGACCCCGAGCTGCTGATCGTCGCCGACTGGCCGGGTCCCGAGGTTGCCGGGCGGCGTGATGCGGCCGCGGAGGCGGGAGTCGATGTCGTGATCGACCTCGTCCGCGGGATTCGAAACGCCCGGTCGGAAGCGCATCTCGAACCGGCAGCCTGGCTGCCGGTTGACCTGGCCGCGGACTCAGCCGTCGCCCTGGCCGTCGAAGCGCTCCGACCGGCGGTCGAGCGCCTTGCCCGGGCCCGTCCCCTGACGATCCATCCGAACCGTTCGGCCTTCCTGGGCGCGACCCGGAACGGCGGCCTGTCGGTGATCGGGACCGGGCTGGAGGCAATGGTGGGCCGTGCCGGAGGCGGCGGCGGAACAGCCGACGTGGCAGCGCTCGATCGGGAGCGCCTCCGGCGGGAGCTTGCCGCGGCCCAAACGCTGCTCGAGGCGGCCCGGGCCCGCCTGGCCAACACGGCATTCACGAGCAAGGCACCGCCGAGCGTGGTCGAGGGCGCCCGAACCCGGGAGTCCGAGCTGGCCGGCCAGGTCCACCGGCTCGAGGAGCGCCTGGCCGTCTGAGCCATGCGAACCGGCCGGGTGACCTGGCGCGCACCGCGGTCGCGCTGTCCCGGCGCGAGGGTCGCGCTATCATCGACCCGAGGCCACACCACGGGGAGTTGTTCGTGCCACCTGAATTCCTGAGACGCAAGGGCTCGGGCGCCAAGCCCGCCGTGAGCGAAGCCGTCGCATCAACGGCGCTGCCCGAGGAGATCACGGCCCAGGAGTACCAGCTCAAGCTGTACTACGCCGGCAAGAGCAGCGCCGGCGTCCGCTTCAAGGCGGGCCCGCGGACCCTCGACGAGATCCCGACAATGCTGGCGGGAATCGCCAGGAGCGACGTCGAGGTGGTCGAACCGTTGCCGATCGAGTTCAGCCAGGCGACGCCGTCGATCGTCCACCCGTCGGAAGCGATGCAGTGGCTCAATGCCCACCATGCCAGCTCGCCGATCACCCGTCATGCCCTCGTGGTCCTTGAGTCGATCGACGCGATCGACCTGGCCTTCGACACCTTCGCCTGCGGCCTGCTCGAGGGCGAGACCGATACCTCCGGCTACCCCGAGTACAGCGCGATCGTGGGCGGCGTGGCTTCGCACTGGGATGAGTCGAACGGCGACCTCGTCCTCCGGGCGGTCGTTGGCTGGGGCGGCCGGGGCGTTCGCGGCGACACCGACCGGACCGGCACGCGGATCCTTGGCGGTCTGCTGACGAACATCCTGGCCAACCAGTACTCGATGGGTTTGACCGCGCTTGAGCGGCCGGTACCGGCAGCCGGCCGGGGCGGCCTGGTTTGCGCCCATTGCGGCTTCGCCTCTGCCCACGAGCGCGCCTTCTACTGCCCGAAGTGCGGCATGCGACTCCTGCGCGGATAATCGCCGACCTGATGCCCACCTACGACTACATCTGCTCGAATTGCGGCAGGACGACCGAGGTCGTCCACTCGATCAACGGCAGCGGGCCCGGCGCCTGCCCGGCCTGTGGAGCCCAGGGGACCCTGAGCAAGGCATTCAACCCCCCGACGGTCCATTTCAAGGGCTCTGGCTGGGCCAAGAAGGATCGCCGCCCAGGCCGACCGAAGCCGGCCAAGCCGGCCGAATCGACCGAGTCCGGTCCATCCGGCGGCACAGGCCGACAGGGCGGCAGCTCCTCCGATACGGGTAGTGGAGGCAGCGACGGCAGCGCCAGCGGGACCGAGGCGAAGTCGGGTCCGGTCGCCGAGAAGGCCGCCCCAGCCGCGGCGTCGCCCACCTCGGTGGCGGACTGATCGTGGCCGCACCTTCGGACTGGATCACCCTGGCCGAGGCTGCCCGGATCCTGGCCGCGGCGAACATCCAGTTTCGGGCGGAGACGATCGGACGCTGGGCAAGGACGGGACGGCTCCAGAGCATCAAGCTCGGTGGGCGCCGCTTCGTGCGTCGGGGCCAGGTCAGGGCGTTGGTCGCGGCGCCTCGGCATGTCCGCGCCGGAGACCTCCAGCCGGGGCTCTTCGAGGAACTCTAGGATCATCATCCTCGCACCTCCGGCGCCCGAGCCGCCCGAGCCGCCCGGCCGTTTCGGCCGGTTGAAGCATGCCTGGAACCGTTTCCTCGTCCGGCGCCTGCCGCGCCGAATGAGGGCGGTGTTGGCTGCCTACGGACGGATCGGCGGGGGGATCCTGGCCGACGGACTTGCCTATAACGCGCTCTTCGCGCTGCTGCCCGCCCTGCTCCTCGTTGTCGCTGTCATCGGTTTCATCGTCCACGAGCCGGCTCGCCAGGCGCAGATCGTGGACGCGATTGCGGCCAACCTGCCGCCGCTGCGCGACCTCCTTGGCCGGACGCTTGAGGCGATGGCCGCCGGCGCGACCGGAGTCTCGATCGTCGGCGTGGTCACCCTGACCTGGGGCGCCGGTCGTCTCGCCCGGGCCCTCGACACGAGCTTCGGCCGAGTCTTCAACCGGACTCCGGAACGGAGCATCGTCCGCCGGTCGCTGCTGGGCGTGGCCTCGGTCCTCGTCCTGATCGTGGCCGTGGTCGTCGCCCTCGGACTGGCGTCGATCGCCTCGGCCGTGACCGCTGGGCTCGGCGATCGGACGGCCGAAGTTGATCTGGGCCGGCTCAGCCTGCTCAATCCCGTGGCGACGGCCCTGACCACGACGGTTGGCGTCGCGGCCGTCTATCGGTTCATCCCGGCCCACCACCCGCACTGGCGGGCGATCCGGATGCCCGCCTTTCTCGTCGGCGTGGCGACGGCCCTGTTCACCCAGCTGTTTGCCTTCGTCGCGCCCAGGTTGATCGGGATCGCGGTCCTGTACGGGGCAATCGCGGCCGTGTTCGCCGTGCTCGCGTGGCTGTCGATCGTGGCCCAGCTGCTCCTGGTCGGGCTTGTCTGGGTCCGTTTTCGCGAAGAAGGCTGGCCCGAGCCGGAGCCCCACAGGGAATCCTGATCAGCTTTGGCGCGACCCGCAGCGGCGGCAGAAGCGAGCCGTCGCCGATAGTGCCAACCCGCAGCCCACGCACGACTGGACCCCAACCTGGGCCGCCGGCTGTCCCGCCGCTTCAGACACCTCCTGGGCCGAGGCAGTCCACATGTCCGCTTCCCGGGCGACGCGGCCCGAATCCCCCGACGCCCAGAATGGCGGGGTGCTCAGGTCCACACCGGGCCGGAGCGGTGCGGGCCATTGGGGTGCCTGGACCGGGGGAGACTGGATCACGGGCGGCGGGACAGCCGGCGTCACGTCGCGGGCGGGTACACCGATCTGGGTGGGCCAGGCCGGCATCTCGATTCGGTCGCTGGCGGGTACGACGAGCTCAGGCGTCGTCTCGACCCGCGGACCGATCCGGGCATCCATGATGGGAGCCGGTACGGCCGTCGCGTCGCGATCGCCGATTGGGGCCTGGACACGGAACCGACCGAGCAGGCGCGTGGTGCGTGCTGCGAGCTCCTCGGCTCGGGCGTCCGCCGTGATTTGGACGGCCGGCGCGGGTGCGTCGGCCGGGCCGACGGCGCGCTCGATGCGGTCCTCGTCCGGCTCGACGAGCGGCGCCGCGGTCGGCATCGACCGCAAGTCGGGCGGAGCGGGTGGAGCCGTGGTCTCGTCGGGGGTGGCGGGGTCAGCCGTGGTCGGGCCGACGGATTCCGACGGGGCCTCGGAATGGTGGCCGTTGGCCGGTTCGGCGATCGGCGCGTACCCGGTGAAGGGACGGGTCCAGAAATCAATCGAAAGCTCGCCCTCGGCACTGCCCGCTGGCGCCACGTCGCCGGAGGTCGTCGCTGGGCCGCCTTCGCCCTGGAGTTCCGGCGCGGCTGCCACCGGCGGCTCCGGCTCAGTGACGGCCTCAGCCGTCTGTTCGAAAACCGGTTCAGCCGGCGCAGTTCGGAACAGGTCGATCGTGGGCCAGGCGGTGCCAATCACCTCCTGCGGCAACGGCCCCTCGAGCTGGGCGAGACCATTGCCGTTCGCTGCCTGGCCAGCCGAGCCGTCTGGGTCGGCGAGCGGGCTGACCAGCGGCGTCATGCCGCCACCGGCGAGCAGGTCGTCGAAGGGCGACCCGAGCTGTCCCGCGCCGATCGACAACGGTGCGCAGCTCAGGCAGCGACCCTCTGTCTCGTTCCAGCAGTTGGAGCAGGTGTATTGCCGGCACGCCATGCAGAACTGGAAGGTCTGGTGGAAGGCGTCGAGCTGCCCGCCGCTGACTTCGCGCTGCTCTTCCGAACGTGCCTCAGCGAGCGCTTCGTCAAGCGACGCGTCATCGCTCAGGACGTAGTTCTTCAGGCCCTTCGAAAGAACCTTGAGCTTGCCGATTCGGCGCTTCTTCGGAATGGCCGCCTCGAACGTGTAGCGGGTGCCACATCGTTCACAGAACGACTCGGTCAGGATCTCGGCCATGCGACTTCCACGCGTGGGACAGGCCCGGGGTATCGCGCTCCCCAAGCGGGGCGAGAGTATAGCGCAGGGGTTTGACCCAACCCTGAGCCGCAGGTACCCCAAGGTAGCTCCCGATCGTACGGTTTGCCCGGCCGGCGGCATGACCGCCAGGGTCGATGGCCCGCCTTGCCTGCTAGACTCCGGCCGACCATGCAGCCGATCGCCGCGGTGGAGCGCTTCCTCGAGCGGTTGCTCGAACGTCCCACAGCTCGCCTCTTCCGTTCGCCACTCCAGCCGATCCAGATCCAGCGTCGGATCGAGCGAGTCATGGAGAACGAGCGTCGCGCCATCCACGCGCGGACGCGGGTGCCGGATCGCTATCGGGTCCATCTGGCCCCGGCCGACGTCGCGGCCCTTGGGGCACGGGCTCCCCAGCTCGCCGCGGATCTGGCCGATGAAGCCCTCGCCTTCGCCCGGAGCCACGGCTACGCCCTCGATCATGCTCCGACGGTCGAGCTGGTCGTCGACCGATCGGTGGCCAGCGGCGAGGTTCGCGTCGCGGCCAATCGGGTCGACGTCCAGCTCGATCCAGCCGAGCAGGAGCCGGGCGGGCAACCGGGCAGCCCCGACTTCACGAACACGCGGGCATTCGAGATCCAACCCGTCGCGGCGCCGGCGGCCGCCCTTTTCGAGCAGCGGCCGGACGGGGCCGGTCGTCGGTTCGTCTTCGACGGGGGGCCGCTGACGATCGGCCGGGCCTCCGACAACAACCTCGTCCTGGACGATCGCCGGGTGTCACGTCACCACGCCCGCCTGCAGGCGCGGCGCGGGATGCTGGTCCTCACCGACCTCGACAGCGCCAATGGCTCGCGGGTCAACGGGGTGGCCATCTCGGAGGTCGCCCTGGGGGCGGGCGACCGAATCGAGATCGGCATGACCGTCTTCGTGATCGAAGCCGTCGCGCCTGGTTGATGGACCCTTACGTCGTCGCGATCTGGATCGTCCGGATTGCCTTCCTCGGCGGCCTGTACCTGTTCATGTTCGGGGTCACCCGGCTGCTGCTCCGGGATCTGCGGGCTGCCGCCAGGGACCCCGGTGGGGCACTCGCCCGGCTGGTGGTCGTGGGGTCGGACGTCAGCGAGCCGCTGCGCGGGACGGTGTTCGGCCTGGATGCAGTCGCGACGATCGGCCGCGACGTGAACAACTCGATCGTGGTCGAGGATGAGTTCGCCTCGACGGAGCATGCCACCCTGACCTTTCGCGGGCGGGCCTGGTACGTCGAGGATCTCGGCAGCACGAACGGCACGTTCGTCAACGGGCTGCGCATCGAGGGCTTGCGTGCGATCGGCTACGGCGACGAGCTGCAGGTGGGCCGGGTTCGCTTCCGCTTCGAGCGATCCCGACGATGACCCTCGCCGTCGGCCCCCGGGCCCGCCTCGTGATTAGCCGCATCCGGCCCCGGGCCCGCCGGCGCGAATCCGGCCTGATGATCGTCGTTGCCGTGGTGCTCCTCCTCGGGAGCGTGTCCCTCGGCGCGACCCAGCGTGAGCTGGCCGGCCAGAAGGTCAGCTGGCTGCCGGCCGACGCCGGCCAGCTCATCATCTACCTTGGCGCCCTCTTCGCCGGCCACGTCGCCCTGGTCCTGGCCGGTCGCCGCGCCGACCAGGTGCTCCTGCCCACGATCGGCCTGCTCGGGGGCGTCAGCCTCATCCTGATGGAACGGCTGCCCCAGTCGCTCGTCACCCAATCGCTGGCGGGCCGCACGTTCGGGCTGGCCTCGATCCAGCTCGGCTGGCTGCTGCTTGCGCTGGCCGTGATCACGATCGTCGCGCTGGCGGTCCGCTCAGACGCCTGGCTCCGCCGTTACAAGTACACCTGGGCAGCCGCCGGAATCGGCTTGTTGTTGCTGACCTTCCTGTTCGGCAACGAAGTGAATGGGGCCCTCCTGACGATCCAGATCGGACCGCTGAGTGGCCAGCCGACCGAGCTGATCAAGGTGATCCTGGTCATCTTCCTGGCCGGCTACCTGTCGGAATTCCGGCCGATCCTGGTCGAGGCGAGCATGCGCCTGGGTCCGCTTCGGCTGCCGCCCGTGCCCTACCTGCTACCGATGCTGGCGATGTGGGCGATGGCCCTCGGAATCGTCGTGATCCAACGCGACCTGGGCGCCGCCTTGCTCTTCTTCGCTGTGTTCCTCGCCCTCGTCTACATCGCGACCGCCCGAGCAAGCTACGTGGTCATCGGCCTGGTGCTGTTCGCGGCGGGCAGCGCCATCGCCTACCAGCTCTTCGGCACGGTCCGCGATCGAGTCGACATCTGGATCAACCCGTTCCTCGATGCGAGCGGCAAGGGCTACCAGGTCGTCCAGTCGCTGTATGCGTTCGCCCGCGGCGGGATTCTCGGGACCGGGCTGGGAGCCGGCCTGCCCCTGGTGGGCGGCCGCCTGCCCATTCCGGCAATCCACACCGACTTCCCATTCGCCGCGCTCGGCGAGGAGCTTGGCCTGATCGGCGTCGTGGCGATCCTTGGCCTCTACCTGATCGTGATCGAGCGAGGCCTGCGCGTGGCGGCCTCGGCGGCCGACGACTTCCGCTCACTGCTCGCGGCCGGCCTGACCCTCGTCGTGGGCGTCCAGGCGTTCATCATCGCGGCCGGCAACCTCAAGCTGATCCCGTTGACCGGGGTCACCCTGCCGTTCATCAGCTACGGCGGGTCGTCGCTGCTTGCCAACGGCGTCGTGATCGGCCTGCTCCTGGCCCTGTCCGATCGCGGCGTGGAGCCGCCGCCACCACCCCAGGTCGGCCGCGGTCGCCCGCGCTTCCTGGGTGGATCCCGGCGGGCAGCCCGATGAACCAGCGTGACCGGGCGCCGATGGGCCGAGGGATCGCCCGAATTGGCCTGATCCTCAGCCTCCTTTTCGGCCTGATCGCCGTCGGCGCCGGGTACTGGCAGGTGGTCCGCGCGTCCGAGCTCAGCCGGGCGGCCGACAACCCCCTGGTGATCGCCGCGGCCCGGGACCTGGTCCGGGGCAGGATCCTCGATCGTACCGGGCTGGTCCTCGCCACGAGCAAGCGCGACACGAACGGCGAGCCGTATCGAACCTACGCCGATCGGTCGCTTGCGCCGTTGATCGGCTATGCCTCGCCGGTCTACGGGACGGCCGGCCTCGAGCGTGCCTACAACGCCCAGCTCAGCGGCCTGGGCAGTGCCAATTCGCTGGACGACCTGCTGTACAAGCTGGCCCCCAGCAGACGCCAGGGCGATGAACTCACCCTGAGCCTTTCGCTAAAGCTGCAGGAGGCGGCGGTCAAGGCCCTGGGAGCCGACCGGGGGGCCGTGGTCATGCTCGACCCCCGGACCGGGCGCGTCCTGGCCATGGCTTCGACCCCGGTCTTCGACGCAAGCGCGATCGCCAACCCAGTGACTGCCCAGGCGGCCTTCAATCGGACGTCCGCAGCAGCCGGCCAGCCGTTTCTCGATCGGGCCACGATGGGCCGCTACGTACCCGGCTCGGTGTTCAAGATCGTGACCTCGGTCGCCGCCCTCGGCTCGGGCGCCATCAACGCGTCCACCAGTTACTCGCAGCAGCCCGCCGCCGAGCAGACGGGCCTGCTCGTGTCCGGCTTCCGGATCCACGACGGCCATCACGATTTCACGGGTTCCCAGGCGCTCGACTACGACCAGGCGATCGAGGTCTCGTGCAACCTCTACTTCGCCCTGACCGGCCTGCGTACCGGCGGCGCCGCTCTCGCCGATTGGGCTGGCCGGCTGGGCTTCGGGGCTCCGATCCCGTTCGACCTGCCCACCGCCAGCAGCCAGGTGACAAACGGCGGCGGCTCGTTCGGCGGCGGTTTCAGTGACGCCGTCGAGCTGGCTAACGCCGCCTATGGCCAGGCCGAGACCCTCGTCACGCCGCTCCAGATGGCCCTCGTAGCCGCGAGCGTGGCGAACAGCGGAATCCTGATGAAGCCCGAACTGGTCACCGGGATCGCCGGTCCGAACGGCAACCAGACGATCGCTCCAGAGGTCTGGCGGACCGTCATGACCCCGGCCGTGGCCGGCACGATCGGCAACGCAATGCGGCTCGCCGTGGAGAGTAACTGGGGCCGGATCTTCACGTCCGGCGCCGCGATCCCCGGGATTCTCACGGCCGGCAAGACCGGCACCGCCCAGATCGGCGGCAGCGCCGAGCCGAACTCGTGGTTCATCGGCTATGCCCCGGCCAACGATCCCAAGGTGGCGATCGCGGTCATCGTTGAGCAGGGCGGCCACGGTTCGGCTCGCGCAGCGCCGATCGCCGGGTCGTTGATGAGCCTGTGGCTCAAGACCCTGAACCCGTGAGCGGCGAGCGCGACGAGCACGATGCGCCCGCGGCGGATGCTGGCGCGGCGGATCGTGGCGTGTCCCGGGAGAAGCGGCCCTTGCTCGAGCGCCTGGGTCTGGCCCTGATTGCCCTGGTCATTGGCGGGCTCTTCGGCGGGATGGCCCTGGCCGCATTGATCGGCGGCGAGCTGTTCCTCGCAGTCATGGCCGGGGTGGGCTGCGCGATGACCCTGTGGGTAGGTGGCCTGACTCTCGTCCGCGGCTGACCCGAGCCCCCGCTCGCGGCCCAGCCGTGGGCACGACGCCTGGGGTCGGTTCCGCTGTTAACTCCGCGATCACCGCCGCTCACGGCGCGCTGATCAAGCGGCGCGACGATCGGCAGCGTGCATTGCGCAACTCGAGCCTCGCGCAACCTGTGGCAGTGGTCACGGGGCAGTCGGTCGGGCTCGGTGCCGTCGGGCCGGCCGCGTTCAGGCATCTGGATCGTCGGGGTTGCCCTCGCGTCGGCGTCGCCGGGCCGTTTGCTCCAGGAGCTTGGCGACGAGGGCGGTCCAGCCGGTCTGGTGGCTGGCACCGACGCCCCGCCCGGTATCGCCGTCGAAGTACTCGTAGAACGGGATCCGATCGGCCCAGCTTGAATCGGGCTGGAGGTGGGCCGCCGGCCCCAGGACCGGCCGCCTGCCGTCCACATCACGCAGGAACAGCCCGACCAGGCGGTCGGACAGGTCCCAGGCCAGCTCGTCGAGCTCCCGGAAATGACCCGAGCCATACGGCATTTCGACCTTGAACGTGCCACCGTGATAATGGTGGAAGGTGAGGTAGGCCTCGATCAGGAGGTAGTTGATCGGGAGCCAGACGGGCCCCCGCCAGTTCGAGTTGCCGCCGAAGATTCCCGAGCGGGACTCGGCCGGTTCGTAGCCGATCGTGTACTCGAGGCCGCCCGGTATCGTCAGGCTGACCGGGTTGGCCAGGTGCTCCCGGCTGAGCGACCGAATCCCGTGGGGACTCAGGAATTCGTTCGGATCGACGATCCTGCGGGTCATCGTCTGGAGCCGGTCGCCATGGACGAGGGAAAGCAGGCGCCGTTCGCCGACACCGGGTTCGGTCCAGCTGGCGACGTGGGCGGCCAGCTCCGGTCGATTGGCCAGGAACCAGCGCATCCGGCGCCGGAAGTCGGGCAGGGCGGCGATCACCTCGGGCTCCAGGACGTGGACCGCGAGGAGCGGAATGAGGCCCACCAGCGACCGGATCCGGAGGGGCACCACGTCGCCCGAGTCGAAATGGATCACGTCGTAATAGAACCCGTCCTCCTCGTTCCATAGCGAGATCCCGCTGCCGCCCAGGTTGTTGAGGGCACCGGCGATGTACAGGAAGTGCTCGAAGAACTTGGTCGCGATGTCCTCGTACACCAGGTCACCCTGGGCCAGCTCGAGGGCGATCGCCAGCATGTTCAGGCAGAACATCCCCATCCAGGCGGTGCCGTCGGCCTGGCCAAGGTGGGCGCCGCCGGGCAACGGCGCATCCCGGTCGAAGAGGCCGATGTTGTCGAGCCCCAGGAAACCGCCCTGGAAGACGTTGGCCCCGTCGAGGTCCTTGCGGTTGACCCACCAGGTGAAGTTGAGCAAGAGCTTGTGGAAGACCCGCTCGAGGAAGCCCACGTCGCCCGTGCCGGTTGCCCGTCGATCGATCTGGTAGACCCGCCACGCCGCCCAGGCATGGACCGGCGGATTCACGTCCCCGAAACGCCACTCGTAGGCGGGCAGCTGGCCGTTCGGGTGCATGTACCACTCACGGGTCAGGAGCAGGAGCTGGGCCTTGGCGAAGGCGGGGTCGATGACGGCCAGGGTGACGGCGTGGAAGGCGAGGTCCCAGGCAGCGAACCAGGGGTACTCCCAGTTGTCGGGCATCGACAGGATGTCCTTGTTGTTGAGCTCGCGCCAGTCCGCGTTGCGGCCCGTCAGGCGGCTGGCCGGCGGTGGATCGGCCGGGTCACCGTCGAGCCACTCGTTCACGTCGTAGTGGTAGAACTGCTTGCACCAGATCAGCCCGGCGAAGGCCTGCCGCTGGACGAGGCGCTCGTCCGCGCTCAGGTCCTCGCCGCCGAAGTCCGCGTAGAACGCGTCGGCCTCGGCGAGCCGGGCGGCAATCGTGGCGTCGAAATCGACGAACGGATCGGCCGGGTCCGGCGACCCGGCGTCGGCGCCCAGCCGCAGCCGGAGGCGGAGGGTGGTGGTCGCCCCCGGCTCGATGAGGTAGCGGTGGTGGCTGGCCGCCTTCGAGCCGACGAGCTCCGGGTTCACGGCCCCTGGCTCGCCGTCGACCAGGGCCCGGTGGAAGGCATCCTTGACAAACGGACCGGCGTTGGTGACGCCCCACAGCCGCTCGCGATTCGACTCGTTCTCAGTGAACAGCAGCTCGGCGGATTGATCGACGTCGAGCCGGATCTCGCCCAGGCGGCCGTCGCTGCCCGTGATCGGCCGGCGCCCGGAGTCGGGGTCCGGCGAACCCGCCGCGAGATGCGGCCGGGGCTCGTCCCGGCCCCATGACCAGGTGTTCCGGAACCAGAGCGTGGGCAGCAGGTGGATCGGCGCCGCATCGGGGCCCATGTTGGTTAGCGCGATCCGGATCAGGATGTCGTCGGGCCCTGTCTTGGCGTACTCGACCTGCACGTCGAACCAGCGCCCGTCGGCGAAGACGCCCGTGTCGACCAGCTCGTACTCATCGTCCTCTCGGGTCCGGCGAGCGTTCTCGGCCACGAGGTCGGCGTACGGAAAGGCCGCCTGGGGGTAGGCGTAGGCAGCTTTCAGGTAGCTGTGGCTGGGCGTGGCATCGAGGAACCAGTACAGCTCCTTGACGTCCTCCCCGTGATTGCCTTCAGGCCCCGACAGCCCGAACGGTCGCTCCTTCAGGATTGGATCGCGCTCGTTCCAGAGGGTCAACGCGAAACACAGCCGGCCGTGATCGTCGCTGATCCCGAGCAGTCCGTCCTCGCCCCAGCGATAGGCCCGCGAGCGGGCCTGGTCGTGGGTGAGGTAGGTCCAGGGTTGGCCGTCGGGCGAGTAGTCCTCCCGGACCGTGCCCCACTGACGGCTCGACAGGTACGGGCCCCAGCGGTCCCACGGAGCAGTCCCGGCGTCGCGCTCGGCCAGTCGCCGCCCTTCAGCGCCGAGCCCAGGGTCTGGCGGCAGGTTCATGGCGGCTATCGTGGCGCGTTCGCGGATCTCGCGCTGGTCGGGCGGTTTCGCGTCACGGTCGGAACCACATGAACGTCCCTGGCGTAGGATCTCCCGACACACTCATGCCAGCCGGTCCCCCCGCCGGTCCATCCACGCCGATCGGCGACCGATCGGCATCCGTCACGAGGGAGCCGATGACCAAGATCCAGGAGACGGGCGAGAAGGTCGTCGCCAACGTCGAACGAGTGATCGTGGGCAAGCATCACGAGGTGCGCCTTGCCCTCGTCGCGCTGATGTGCCGCGGGCACCTGTTGATCGAGGACGTGCCCGGGACCGGCAAGACGGTCCTGGCCAAGGCATTGGCCCGGAGCCTGGGCTGTACGTTCCGGCGCATCCAGTTCACCCCGGACCTGTTGCCATCCGACGTGACCGGCCTGTCGATCTACAACCAGAAGACCCAGGAGTTCGAATTCCGCCCGGGCCCGATCATGGCCCAGGTGGTCCTCGCCGACGAGATCAACCGGGCGACTCCAAAGACCCAGTCGAGCTTGCTCGAATGCATGGAGGAGCGCCAGGCGACGATCGACGGCACGACCTACCCGATGCCCGATCCGTTCCTCGTGATCGCGACCCAGAACCCGATCGAGTACGAGGGCACGTTCGCGCTGCCCGAGGCGCAACTCGACCGGTTCCTGCTCCGGCTCCGCCTGGGCTACCCCCAGCCCATCGAGGAGATCGTGATCCTCGACGAACAGAAGCGGACCCATCCGCTCGATGAGCTGGTCGAGGTCTGCTCCAACGACGAATTGCGCGAGATGCAGGCTGCGGTCCGCGACGTCTACGTCGATAGCTCGGTCAGCGACTACATCGTCCGGCTCGTCAATGGCACCCGCAGTCACGCTGATGTCTACCTGGGCGCGTCGCCGCGCGGCTCGATTGCCCTGTACCGCGCCAGTCAGGCCTACGCCGGGCTGCTCGGTCGCGACTACGTGATTCCGGATGACGTGAAGGCCCTCGCCGAACCTGCCCTGGCCCATCGCCTGATCATCAAGACGAGCGCCACGATCCATGACGTGCTGCCAGCCCAGATCGTGAAGGAATTGCTCGACACTCTGCCGGTCGGAGCCCTGTCGCCCACCCTCCACGGCCCGCGGGAGATCCCGATCGGCTCCCGGGACGCGGCCGCCGAGCGCCTGGCTCGCTGAGGTCGCCGTCGGTGGTACGCCGGTTGCCGATCGTCGCGCTCGCCGTCGTCCTCGTCCTGGCGGCGTTCTCGTCGGGCCTGCCGTTCCTGTTCTACCTGCTCTACCTTGGGATCCTGGTCATCGGCGGGAGCTATGTCCTGACCCGGCTGGGCCTGGCCGATCTCGAGGCTGGCTATGCGGTTGCGCAGGTGACCGGCCACGTCGGCGAGCAGCTCAAGGTCACCTACACGCTGCGCAACGCCGGCCGGATGCCGAAGCCCTGGCTGGAGGTGCACAACCCGACGAGCCTGCCGGTGGCGATCCCAGGTCGGGCGATCGGGATCGGGCCGCGGGCCGAGCGGTCATGGATCGCCCGGGTGCCGCTCACTCGCCGCGGCCACTTCCGGATCGAGCCGCTCCAGGTCCGGACGGGCGACCCGTTCGGCTTTTTCGAGGCCTCGGCCGTCGTCGGCCAGCCGATCACCCTGGTCGTCTATCCACGGATCGATCCATTGCCGATGTGGCGCCTCCCATCCGCAAACATCGAGGGCAGCCACGCCGCGCCCGAGCGGACGATTCAGACCAGCCCGCTGGCCACGAGCGTCCGACCGTATGCCCCGGGCGACGGCTTCAACCGGATCCACTGGAAGTCGACCGCCCGCCAGGGCGAGATCCAGGTCAAGGAGTTCGACCTCGAGCAGACCGCCGACGTCTGGCTGTTCCTCGACCTCGACGGTCGGGTCCAGGAAGGCAGCGGCGCCACGGCGAGCGTTGAGCTGGCCGTCCGGGCGGCCGCGTCGATCGCCGACAAGTCACTCGGCGAGAACCGCGCGGTGGGCCTCACCGCATACGGCCATCGGCTGGCGGTCCTGCCCGCCGACCGGGGCGGGCGGCAGTATCTGAAGGTGATGCAGCTGCTGGCCGCGGTCGAAGGCGACGGGACGACACCGCTCGTCGAGGGTCTCCTGTCGAGCCTGGCTCGGCTCCGACGGGGGATGACTGCCGTCGTGATCACGCCTTCGCTCGATCGGTCCTGGGTCCGGCCGCTGGCGAGCCTGCGCGGCCGCGGGATTGCGACGGTCGTCGTGACCGTCCGGGCGGCCGGGGCGCCCGAACTTGGCTCCGATGCGGCTGCCGCGACGCGGGCGCTCGGCCACGCACTGGCCGAGTACGAACTGGCCACCTACACGATCACCCCGGAGCGCAGCCTCGGTGCCCAGCTGGCCCGGGTGGGCCGATGAGTTCCCGGCGATCGCGCCAGATTCCACTCGCGCCGGCCGAAGGCTGGCCGAGTCTCGGGCTGGTTCTGGTCATGGCCCTCTGCCTCGCCTGGTCGATCACGGGCGCCCGCTGGGTGGTTGGCCGGGGGGCTCTGACCGCCTTCCTGCCGTATGCGGCGGCCGGCGGGGTGGCCTGGGGCTTCATCTCGGCCAAGGTCGGCTGGCCGCGCTGGCTTGCCCACCTGCTCGGAGCCGTCTTCGCGGCGTTGCTCCTGCCGGTTGCCGTCGGCGGCGTGCTGCTGAACGGCAACTTCAGTCCGGGTCCGGCGTTTGTGGCCACGGCGACGTCGAGTGTCGAGGCGTACGTCGACCTTGCCTTCCGGGGGCTCGCGTTCACTCAGCAATACGGCCATTTCATGCTCGTCCTGGGGATCCTGTGCTGGGGCACCGGCCAATTCACGAGCTATGCCGTGTTCGGCCATCACCGGCCGCTGAACGCGGCGGTCATCGCCGGGGTCGCCCTCGTCCTGGACATGAGCCTGACCCGCGATGAGCAACTCGGGATCCTGATCTGGTTCAGCCTGGCCGCCCTGTTCCTGCTGATCCGGCTGCACGCTCTCGATGAGAAGTCGACCTGGCTTCGCCACCGACTCGGCGACGCCGGCTCGCTGTCGGGGATCTACCTGCGCGCCGGTACCGTGTTCATCGGGATTGCCGTCGTTGGTGCACTCATCCTGACCTCGACCGCGGCATCGGCGCCGCTGGCCGGCCTGGGGCGAGGCCTGGACCAGAAGCTCGTCGAGATGACCCATGGCCTCGAAGCCGTCTTCCGCGGCGGGGGGCCGGGTACGCGGATCTCGCCGGTTGACTTCCTGCCTTCCACCCGGATCACTGGCGAGTGGGTCACCGACGACACGCCGGTTCTATCGATCAAGGTGCCCGACGCCGGAAACTACCACTGGCGGGCGGTGGCCTACGACAAGTTCGACGGCCACAACTGGAGCATCACGAACCCCCAGCAGACGGGCGTGGCAGCCGGTGACTCGCTCCTGACCGGGACGCTCGACGATCCCGGGCCGCAGGCCGGCCGGCACCCGATCACCTTCACCGTCGTTGAACTGAACTACGACGCGGACACGATCTTCGCCCCGGACGCACCACTCAAGCTGTCGACCGACGCCACCGTATCGCTCGTCGGCACCTCGCCGAATCGTTTCGTCGGCAGCGTGACCAAGTCCTCCTCGAATTTGTACCAGGTGACGGCCGAGGTGCCGGCCGAGTTCGCCAGCGACCCGATCCATGGGTTGACCGCGAACCAGCTGCGCGTCGCCGGGAAGAACTACCCGTCGGGGATCTCGACCTATTTCCTGCAGCTCGATCCGGCCGTCGCCCAGGGGCCGAACACCGTCAAGCTCCTCGCCGCGATCAAGGCCGCCCATCCGGACGCCACGAACCCGTACGATCTCAGCCGCGCGATCGAGGCCTATCTCAAGGACGAAGGTGGCTTCACCTACAGGGCCAACGTGTCCGGGGTCGACTGCGGCAACGACGGGGTCGTCGAGTGCTTCGCCCGAACGAAGCTCGGCTACTGCGAGTACTACGCGAGCACGATGGTCGTGCTCCTGCGGATGGAGGGTATTCCGGCCAGGCTGGCCGAGGGCTTCCTGCCCAGCACGCCCGACGCCAACGGGGTCGAGCTGATCCGGCGGAGCGCCTCGCACGCCTGGGTCGAGGCGTATTTCCCGAACTACGGCTGGATCACCTTCGACCCGACCGGCGGCGGCGTCGGCGAAGCGCAGGCGCTGCCACCGGGGCCGGTCGTGACGCCGTTGCCGAACGCCAGTGCGTCTCCCGCGGGCAGCGGCCTGAACGACCCGCAGGACCCCCGCCGGACGGTTCGGCCCACGGGCCAGACCTCGACCGGGGCGGGGTCGGTCACGGGCTCCGGCCCGGGTACCGGCGGCTATGTCCTGGTCGGGTTCCTCCTCGTGGCGATCATGGGTGCCCTGGTATTCATGGCCTGGCAGCGCGGCCCGCGGCGACCCCAGGAGCCCGACCGCGTCTACGGCGGAGTGGTTGGGCTGGCCCGTCGGTTTGGCTTCGGTCCTCGACCGAATCAGACCGTCTACGAGTACGCCGACGGGCTGAGTGACATCCTGCCCTCGGCACGACCGGATCTGCACACGGTCGCTCTGGCCAAGGTCGAGGTTGCCTACGGCCGGCGGACGCTCGAGCCCGCCCGGATCGACGCACTGCGCCAGGCTCAGCGCCACCTGCGCGTCGTGCTGCTCGGCCTGGTCTTCCGGCGCGCCGAGCGGCGCGCTCGCGGGCGTGATCGGCCGCGGAGCAAGTGAGTTCGCCGCGGAGCACACAGGCCGCGGCTCGGTTCGCGCCGGCGCCGCCTAGAGTGCGCCGCTCGCCGCTCGGTCCGCTCCGGCCTCTTCGCCTGGGCTGGCGTCCTGGAGCGGGGCGAGGTGGTCCAGCAGGTTGTGAGCCCGGAGCACCACGACCCCATCGTGGATTCCCACGATCGTGATCCCGGTCAGTCCGAACGCGAACGACCAGAATCGCTCGAGTGGCAGATCGAGCAGGGCCAGCAGGACGACCTTGAAGACGCCGTCGTGGCCGACGAGCAGGGACCAGGCCGGGCTGCCGCTGGGTGGGGGATAGCCGGCGGCCGATGTCCGGGCCGCCCGGCTGACCGGGCTGGAGGCGGCCAACCGGCCGATGATCCCGGACAGTGCCTGACGGACCCGGCGATCGACCTCGATCAGCGCTTCGCCACCTGGCGCGGCGTGCTCGTGCGGTGCCCGACGCCAGGCCTCGAGCTCGGCCTCGTAGCGCGCCTCGACATCCTCGCGGTGGAGGCCCTCCCAGGCACCCTGGCCCACCTCGAGGAGCCCGATCTCCGGTTGCGGCCTCGGCACGCCCTGGCCGTGGACCGCCCGTAACGCCTGGCCGGCCGCGCTCGCCGTCGCAGCGGTGCGGGCCAGCGGGGAATGGGCGATCTCGACCGGCGCCGATTTGGGCACGGCGATATGCGGTGGCCGATCGGGATGGGCGAGCCGTTCGCCAGCGAAACGGGCCTGCCGCTCACCGAGCGGGCTGAGCGGCGTGTCGAGGCGGCCCTGGAAGCGGCCCTCCGTGATCGCGATCGACTCGCCGTGGCGGAGCAGGACCAGCGTTGCATTCAGGCCGGCCGGGATCAGCGCCTGGCTCAGCGTTCCGTCCCCAAATGGATCAGCCACAAGTCCAGGACCGCCTCCTCGGCACGGATCGCCTCGGCCACCGCGGGCGGCACGTCGTCGTCGAGGGCCAGGATCATCAGGGCATCGGCCCGCGGCGCGGACCGGGCAAGGTGCATCGCGCTGATGTTGACATCGGCCTTGCCCAGGATCAGGCCGATCCGGCCCATCGTGCCCGGTCGGTCCTGGTGGCGGGTGACCAGCATCACTGGGCTGGGCGCCATGTCGGTCTGGTGCTCGCCCAGGCGGGTCAGCCGGGACTCGCCGTTGGCGACCGTGCCGGCGATCGTGGTCGTCGTCCCGTCGGATTCCCCGGTCAGGGTGAGCAGCGAGCTGTAGGCATCGGCGTCGGGGGACTTGCGCTCGACGATCGCGATTCCGCGGGCTCGGGCGAGCGCGGTCGCGTTGACCAGGTTGACCCGCTCGGTCGTCGAGGTCTCGAGCAATCCCCGGAGGACCGCCGCGGTGAGCGGCGCGGCGTCCTGTCCGGCCAGCTCCCGGGCGAGCTCGCCGCCGACCTCCAGGGTGAGCCGCTGGACGCCGGTTCGGCTGAACTGGGCGAAGAAGCGCCCGAGTGTCTCAGCCAGGGGCAGGTAGGGGGCGATGGCACGGGCCGTTTCCGGGGTGAGCAGCGGGGCGTTGACCGCGTAGCGTGCCGGCCGACCCGCCAGGACGTCGATGATCTGGGCGGCGACCTCTTCGGCGACCAGAATCTGGGCCTCGGCCGTCGACGCGCCGAGGTGCGGTGTGAGCACGGTGTTCGGCGCTTCGAGCAGGGGCGAGCCAACCGGCGGCTCCCGCTCGAACACGTCGATGCCGGCACCGCCGAGGTGGCCCGAGCGGAGGGCGTCGGCGACCGCAGCTTCATCGAGGATGCCGCCGCGAGCCACGTTGAGCAGGAACGCGCCGGCCTTCATCCGGACAATCTCCGGCGCGCCGATCAGCCCCCGAGTCTGCCGGCTGAGCGGCACGTGGACCGTGATCGCGTCGGCGCGCTCCAGCAGCGCGTCAAACGTGACCAGCTCGACCCCGTGGAGAGCGGCGCCGTCGGTCGAGACGTAGGGGTCGACGGCGACGACCGTCATCTCCATCGCCCGGGCCCGTTTGGCGATTGCCTGGCCGATCTTGCCCAGGCCGATGATCCCGAGCGTCCGGCCGCGCAACTCGACGCCGGTGAACTGGCTGCGTTTCCATTCGCCCCGCCGGACCGAGGCGTCGGCGGCGGCTACCCGGCGGGCCAGGACGTAGAGCAGGGCCAGGGTGTGCTCGGCGGCCGCGATCGTGTTGCCGGTCGGGGCATTCACCACGGTGATCCCAGCCCGGGTCGCGGCGTCGAGGTCGACGTTGTCGACGCCAACCCCTGCTCGCCCGATCACGACGAGGCGACGCCCGGCATCGATCAGGTCGGCGTCGACCTGGACCTGGCTGCGGACGACAAGCGCATCGTAGTCGGGCAGCAGGGCTCGATAGTCGTCCCTGGTCAGGCCGATTCGCTCGTCGACCTGGTGATGCTGGCGGAGGATCGCGACGCCCTCCGCCGCCAGCGCTTCGGCGACGAGGACCCTCACGCGCCGGCCCCGGCGGTCGCTGCCGTGGCAGCGGCAGCTGGGCGGATGCCCATCCTGTCGAGCGCGGCGGACTGGGCCGCGGCGATTCCAGCGCCCGGCTCGACCTGCCGCTCGAAGCGGATCGAGACCTGCTCGAGTACGCCGATCGCGTCGAGGATCTCACCGAGAGTGACCGATCCGAGGTGGCCGAGCCGGAAGATCTGGCCGGCCAGCGGCCCCTGGCCCCCGGCCAGGACGACCCCTTCGCCCTTCACCGCCGCGTTGATCGCCTTCCAGTCGAAGCCGGCCGGCACCCGTGCGGCCGTGACGGTCCGGGAGTAGTGGGCGGGGTCGCCGAACAGCTCGAAGCCGAGTGCCGTGAGCCCTGCCCGGGTCGCCGCGGCGCAGGTTTCGTGGCGCGCGAAGATCGCCTCGGCGCCTTCGCGTTCCATCAGCTCCAGGCCGGCATCGACCTGGAAGACGACCGCGATTGCCGGCGTCCACGGTGTCTGGCCGAGGGCATGGGCGTCGCGATGCTTGCGCAGGTCGAGGTAGAAGCGGGGCATCGTAGCCGTCTCCATGGCCGCCCAGGCCCGCTCCGACGCCGCCACCATGGCCAGGCCGGGCGCGGCCATCCACGCTTTCTGGGATCCGGTGACCACGACGTCCACCCCCCAGGCGTCCATCTGGAACGGCACGGCCCCAAGGCCGGACACGCTGTCGACGATGATCAGGGCCTCGGGCTGGACGGAGCGGATCGCCGCGGCTAGCTCGGCGATCGGGTTCATCACCGCGGTGGACGTCTCGTTGTGGGTGAGCAGCACGGCCCGATAGCCCGGATTGGCCTCGAGGTGGGCGCGCAGCTCCGATGGGTCAGCCGCCTGGCCCCATTCGATGGAGAGCTTCGTGACGTCAGCCCCGTAGACCTGGGCGATCTTGGCGATCCGATCGCCGAACGAGCCGATCGACACGCCCAGGACCCGGTCGCCCGGTGAAAGCGTGTTGACGACGGCCGCCTCGAGCCCGCCCGAACCGGCGCAGGAGAGCATGGCGACGTCGCTGGTCGTCCCGAAGTAGGGCTTCATCCGGCCGAGGATCCGCCCGAGCATCGCCGCGAACTCCGGGCCGCGGTGGTTGATCATCTGGCGGGCGCCAGCCTCCCGAACGGTGGGTGGCAGGGCGGTGGGTCCGGGGATCCGGAGGTTTGGTTCGAAGCGGTTCACGAAGCGGCTCCTGTGGTGAAGCGGACCCGCGAATCGTGCCATGGGGCTGGGGCTTGCCGCCAACGTGGTATATATGCCGACATATGCCAACTCGACGAACCACGATCCTGGCCGACGCCGACCTGCTCGACCGACTCGAGCGGCACGCCCGCCACGAGCGGACGACGAAAACAGCGGTGATCAGCGCGGCGGTCGAGGCCTGGCTCGATGCCCACGAGACCATCGGCGAACTGCCGTTCATCGGGATCGGTCGGAGCAGCAGCGGCCGGCTGTCGCTGGATGGCCGCTCGATTGCCCGGCGCGAGCTCGGTCGCCGGGACGCGACCCGGGAGCGCTGATGGCCGCGATCGTCGACGCGAGTGCGGTGCTGGCAGCCGCCGACGCCGCGGACCTCAACCATGCGGCTGCCGTCGCCTGGTTTCGCCGGATCGACGAGCCGCTCCTGCTCGGTGCGCTCACCCTGGCCGAGCTCGATCACGTCCTCCAGCGCGAATTGGGCCTCGAGGCGTCGCTGGCGGTGGTCGCCGCGATCGTGAACGGTGCCATTCGGTTGGTTGCCCCAAGCGAGGCCGACCTCGAGCGGGCGGCCACCCTGATGACCGAGGCGGCCGAACACCGACCGCGCCTGTCCGAGGCGGTCCTCGTGGCAACCGCCGAGCGGCTGGGGATCCGTCGGGTGGCGACCTTCGATCGCCGTCCCATCGCGATCTTCAAGCCGCGCCACGTCCGGGCGTTGGACCTGGAGCCGTAGGGACTGACCGCCCAGGCGCCAATCGACGGCCGCCACGCCTTCATCGGTCATGGCGTACCTGCCTGGCGGCAGGTGTCTGAAGAGCTTGGCTCGTCGCCGCCCAGCCTGAGCGGCCGAGGTCTCGATCATGCCCGAAGTGGTGGCAGTCGAGTATTGCTAACTTGGTCCTTGCCTCGGAACTGGCCTCGGAACTGGCCGCAGATCTCGGCGAGGCCATCCCACCCGAGCGCCAGGTCGTACCCCCTCGGATCAGGAGGCCGGTTGCGGCATCAGGGCGGCAAGTTCCTGCGTCAGATCCGGCGTCTCAATCGGGTCATCTTCCACGATCTTGCCATTGGCGAGACTGTAGTAGGTCAGGCCTCGGCCTTCGAGCTTCTTCCCCGTGGCGAGCGTGATCTCAGAGGTGAAGCGAGCGACCACCGCATCCCCTTCGGCCACGAGGTCCTGAATGTTGAAGCGCATGGCAGAGATCGTCGCCCCCATCGCGCGCAACATCGCCTTGAAGCCTGCCAGGTCGGTGTCCCCCATCCCACGGTTCACATAGTTCGGGGCAAGCAGATCGTCGATGGCGTCGAAATTGCCTCCTTCGAGGACCTCCGTCATGAACCGGCGGACGACAGCCTTGTTCTGCTCTGTTGACATGTCGGGCCCTCCTCGGAGTCGTTGATGGGCGCGTCAGTATGCCGTGGGTGACGAGGCAAGACAAGATGGCGGATGGGCTGGCCAATACGACCACCTGAACGTTGAACCCAGGCCAGAACTACGTGGATTCGGCGTCCCGCTTCTGCGTCTCGGCGAGGCGCTTGCGGCTTTCGTTGTGGGCGTTCAGCCCGTTGCTCATCGACGCCATCGGGTCGGCTCCCGGTCGATCCTGCTTCCGGCGCTGGCGCCCCTGCTCGCGAACCGCCTCCCGAGCGTCCGCCCGAGCGGCCATCCGTGACGTGATCGTCGCCTCGTAGCCCTGGTCGCCGGGCACGTAGTAACGCCGACCTACCAGTTCGTCGGGAAGGTACTGCTGCCCGATGTCGTCCCCCTCGAAGTCGTGCGGGTTTCGGTAGCCGACGCCATCGCCATACTGCTTCATCGCTGGGTGACCAGCGGTCCGAAGGTGAGCTGGCACTGGCAAGGAGCCGTACTTCAAGACGTCGGCCATCGCCGCGGCGTAGGCGCGACCTACGGAGTCTGACTTCGGAGACACTGCTACCTGGGCGGTCGCCTGGGCCAGGGCGTACTGGGCCTCGGGCAGGCCGACATGGTCGAGTGCCTGGGCCGCCGCGACGGCGACCTGGAGGGCACGGGGATCGGCGTTGCCCACGTCCTCGGAGGCGCTGATGATCAGCCGCCGGACGATGAACCGGGGATCCTCGCCCGCAGCGATCATCGTCGCCAGCCAGTACAGGGCGCCATCGGGATCGTTGCCGCGGAGGCTCTTGATGAACGCCGAGGCAGTGTCGTAGTGACCGTCACCGGCCCGGTCGTAGGCGAGGACACGTTGCTGGGCGGCCGCCTCGACATCGGCCAGCCGGGGCGCGACCCGACCGTCGCCATCACGAACCCCGGCCGACTCGGCCAGGGCCGTCGCGCCCTCGAGCACGTTGAGTGCCTGTCGGGCGTCCCCGCCGGCCAGCCCCACGAGGTGCTCGAAGGCGTCGTCGGGGAGGCTCACTCCGCCACCCGGACCGAGTGCCCCGGCCAGACCCCGCTCGGGATCGTCGATCGCGCGGCGGATCACGGTGCCCACGTCGTCGTCGGACAATGGCTCGAGGCGCCAGACCCGCAGGCGCGACAGGAGAGCGCCGTTCAGCTCGAAATAGGGATTCTCGGTCGTCGCCCCGATCAGGATGATCGTGCCGTCCTCGACGTGGGGCAGCAGGCCGTCCTGCTGGGATTTATTGAAGCGGTGGACCTCGTCGATGAAGAGGACACTCCGGGCGCCGTTCAGTGTCAGCCGCTCGCGCGCCGCGGCCACGGTCGAGCGGATCTCGGCGACTCCGCTCATCACCGCCGAGAGGCTCATGAACTCAGCACCGACTGCGTCGGCGAGGAGTCGGGCGAGGCTGGTCTTGCCTGTTCCCGGTGGCCCCCAGAGCAGGATCGAGCCGAGATAGCCACGCTCAACCGAGCGGCGCAGTGGGCCGTCCTGACCGACGAGGTGAGCCTGGCCGACGTACTCGGCCAGCGTCCGCGGACGCATCCGGGCGGCGAGCGGCTGGACGCCGGCCGGGGGCTGGAACAGCGCGGCCTGGTCGGGAGAGGGTCGGCGGGTCGGCACCCCGTCAGTCTACGGCCGGGCCGCCGCGGCTCGAGTCGGCGACCATGGCCCGCCGTGTTCCAGCGCCGGCTCCAGCTTCAGGCGACGTTGCTGCGCGGTGTCCAGATCTGGCGGAGCGGGCGGCCGTCGCCCGGCAACGGGGCATTGTCGGCGGTCTCGATCCCGCTCACGAAGGCGGCCACGAGGCGTGGGTCGAGCTGGGTCCCGGCCGCATCCTCGAGGCGATGGAGGGCCTCCTGGATCGACATCGCCTTGCGATACGGTCGCGAGGTGGTCATCGCGCTGAACGCGTCGCCAACGGCCAGGATCCGGGCGATCAGCGGGATCTCCTCGCCGGACAGCCGGTCGAGGTAGCCGTCGCCGTCCCAGCGCTCGTGGTGGTGGCGAACTCCGGCTCGCACGACGCCGGCATTCGGGACGTCGCGCACGATCGCGTCGCCCAGGGCCACGTGCTGCTTGACGATCGCGTATTCGTCGACCGTCAGCGGGCCGGGCTTGCGCAGGATCCCATCGGGAATCCCGATCTTGCCCACATCGTGGAGGAGGCCGGCGATCTCGATCGTCCGGCGCAGCTCGGCGTCGACGCCAACCTGGTCCGCCAGAAACAGGCCGTAGCGCGCGACGTCCTCGGAATGGCGCTTCGTGTAGCGGTCCTTCGTGTCGACGGCCAGGACCAGCCCGGCCAGCACATCGAAGCCTGAGCGCTGTGCTGGCCCGAGGTCGGCTGAGGCGGCGTCAGCGACACGCACGCCGTTGCCGCCGCTCGCCTTGGCCTCGCCCAGGACGACGGCGGCGACCGCCAGCAGCTCGGTCGCCGCGTCGCCATTGGCCGGGGCATAGCAGATCCCGGCACTGACCGTCACCGGCAGCCGCTCGGACTCGCCGAACTGGAGGCTGAGCTCGGCGATCCGGTCGCGCAGTTGGTCGACCGCCTGCTCGAGGTTGGGGCTGTGGTCGGGCGGAGTAACGACGATGAACTCGTCAGGACCGTAGCGGCCGAGGATTGCGGTCTCGGCGAACTCCGTCCGAATGATCCGGGCAACCTCGAGCAGGGCCCGGTCGCCGGCCCCATGGCCGTGGGTGTCGTTGAGCAGCCGGAAGTTGTCGATGTCGATGAGGGCCACCCCGACACCACAGCCCGGGGCACCCCGAACTCGTTCGAGCAGGTCGGCCAGGCCGGCCACCGTCGTACCGTGATTGAGCACGCCGGTCAGGGCATCCCGGCGGCTGGTTTCGACAAGCGCAGCAGTCTGTCCGGTGAGGCGCCGCTGGGCAGCCCGGAAGATGAGGTACAGCAAGGCGCCCAGGCTGAGCGCGGCGACGAACACGACGATCACCACTTCGCGGGTGGTCGCAGCGACGGCATCCAGGACGGGCTGGGCGTCCCGGTAGATCTCGAACACGGCCGGGATGCTGCCGTCAGCACCCGGGATCGGGAAGTACTCCTCGAGGACCTGGGTATCGGGCGCGAGACCGGTGGTCCGGGTATCTCGGTCATCGGCGGAGGTGATCTGAGGAGCCACTGTGGCGGTTTGAAATGCGTGGGCAAGGTCCTCGTCGGGACTGAGGTTCAGGCCACGGAGCCCGTCTTTGTTGCTATAGAGAACCGTCTCGTCGGGCGCGAAGATCTTGACGTGGAGGATCCCCTTCGCCCGGACGATGAGCGTCTTCAATTCGGCCTGGATCTGGGCGACCGTGGCCGGCGAGACGCCCGCAAGGGACAGGTTGGCGGCCGGCAGGTCGGTCGCGATCAGGACGCTCACGATGGACTGATCCGCTCTGTCCGACGCATCCATCGCGGCCGTCTTGACGTTGTCGCTCACGACAGCCACGAGGGCAATGCTCGTCGCGACGACGAGGACCAGGCTCGCGCCGAAGACGAGGAGAAGAAGCCTCGAGCGGCGCTGCCGCAGCCCGGATTGGGTATTCGACATGAAGGACGCTCTCGAACAGGATTCCCGAGGTCCGACCGTAGGTGGCTCGGGTGGGCCTGTCGATAGGCCGTTCGGGGGATGGCCAGATGATCGCTCGAGCGGCCATCTGGCTTGCCCGCCCGGCCGGGCCCGTCAGTGCCGGCCGACTCCGGCGACTTCGAGGAGGACGTACAGCACGGCCAGGATCCCGAACATCGAACCGCCGATCAGGGCGATCCGGCGAACGTCACGCGCGACATAGCGGTACTCTTCGGCGGCCTCCGCCGCGAGGCGGCTGGGGCCCGTGGGGCGGCGCCGTAGCGCGAGCGAATCCTCGGTCGCCCGAGGCCGATCGCGCTCGGTCCGGCGGCTCGTGGTTGGCTGTTCAGCGTGCTCGGACGCGACCAGGGCGGATTCGAGGTCGGCGGCTCGGGCGACCTCAACGTCGGACAGGCCTTCGGGCGGCGGCCCGGCGGGCGGCCTGCCGGGCAGGGCTCGCCCGGCGCGCTGGATGGGCCGGCGCTGGCCGGGTCGAGTCGTCCCGCGAGCGCGCTTGGCCATCGGTCCCTTGGTCCTCCGTCTCGAATCCAGTGTCGGTCCACCGACCGCAGAGGATAGCACCCGGCCCTGCTAGACTCGGCGGCGTGCCCGACCCCGCGACACTGATGCCCTTCCTGATCGTCGGGCTGAGCGTCTGCCTGGTCGCCGTGGCCGTCCTGTGGCGGCGCTCGGGGGCCCTCCAGGGCCGGCTCGACCGGGTGACCCGGGGCGAGGATGGCCAGAGTCTCCAGGGGGTCCTCGAGACCCACCTCGGGCGGGTGGTCGAGGTCCAGGCGGAGGTCCTTGAGATTGGTCGCCGGACCGACCGCCTCGAAGTTGATGGCCGGCGGGCATTCCAACGGATCGGCCTCGTTCGGTTCAATCCCTTCGAGGACACCGGCGGCAATCAGAGCTTCGCCCTCGCCTTGCTCGACGCGGAGGAGGACGGGATCGTGCTCTCGAGCCTGCACTCCAGGGGCGCCACCCGGATCTATGCCAAGGCCGTTGCGGCCGGCCGGCCCGAGGCTGCCCTGTCGGACGAGGAGACCGAGGCCCTCGGCCTGGCCCGGGACGCGACGGGCGGCCGAGTCGCGATCCGAGGCCGGGCGGCCGCCGCCGCGCCGACCGGCGTCCGCGGAGGCCGGTGACGGCAGAGCTGTCACAACGTTCGACCATCCTCGGGGCATGCCCCCTGAAACGATGACTCCAGTCCGCGCTCCAGCCGGCCGCCGGGCTCGCAGGGGGAGCCGAACCCTCGAGCAGGTGCCGTTGTGGGGTGCGCATCCGCTCGTCGCCGCGAAGGGTCCGGCGGCGGAGCTCGGCCAGGGCGGTGGGCTGGACGGACTCCTGGCCGGCCTCAACCCGGAGCAGCGCAGGGCGGTCGTCCATGGCCCGGGTCCGCTTCTCGTCGTAGCCGGTGCGGGGACAGGCAAGACCCAGGTCATCACCCGCCGGATCGCCTGGCTGATCGCCTCGCGGGTCGCCCGGCCCGCGGAGATCCTTGCCCTGACATTCACGGACAAGGCCGCGGCCGAGATGCAGGTCCGGGTGGATCAGCTCGTGCCGTATGGCTACGCGGATACGACGATCGCGACATTCCATGCCTTTGGCGATCGGCTGATCCGCGAGTTCGCCCTGGAGCTCGGGCTGCCACCCGACGCGCGGGTCCTGTCGAGACCGGAAGTCGTGATCTTCCTGCGCGAGCGGTTATTCGATTTCGAGCTCAACGCCTATCGGCCGCTCGGTGACCCGACCCGCTTCCTGGCCGCCCTGGCCGGCCACTTCAGTCGGTGCAAGGACGAGGACATCAGCCCGGCTGCCTACCTCGCCTGTGCCGATCGCCTGGTCGGTGAGGCCGACCGGCTGGCAATCGCCGCCGGCCGGCCGGCGGCCGGTGATGTCCAGCGCGCGGCCGCTGGCGCTTCGGCAGATGTAGCTGCCCGTCAACTCGAGCTGGCCCGGGCCTATGCTCGCTACCAGGTTCTCCTGGGCGAGGCCGGCCTGATCGACTTCGGCGACCAGGTCAGCCTGGCCCTCCGGCTCCTGCGCGACTCGCCGGCGGCCCGGCTTGAGCTGCAGCAGCGCTATCGCTACATCCTCGTCGACGAGTTTCAGGACACGAATCCGGCCCAGGCCGAGCTCGTGGCTCTGCTTGCCGAGGGCCACCGCAACGTGACGGTCGTGGGCGACGACGACCAGTCGATCTACCGCTTCCGCGGTGCCGCGATCAGCAACATCCTGGAGTTCCGCCAGCGCTACCGGCGAGCCCGACTCGTGGTGCTCCGCCGGAACTACCGCTCCCGGGCGGAGATCCTCGCCGCCAGCCACCGCCTTGTGCGGTTCAACGACCCGGACCGGCTCGAGGTGCGGGCGGGCATCTCGAAGCAGCTCCGGGCCCAGCGCCGCGAGCCCACGGGTGGACGCGTGGCACCGGCGGTTCGCCACGAGTCGTTTGCGACAGGCTCCGAGGAGGCGGACTGGATCGCCGCCGAGATTGCTGCCCGCGTCGCGGCCGGGGCGCGGCCGCGCGACCATGCCGTGCTCGTCCGGACGAACGCCGGCGCGGACCCAATCCTGCGTAGCCTGAACATGGTTGGCCTGCCGTGGCGCTTCAGCGGTACGTCTGGCCTGTACGCCCGGGCGGAGATCCGGCTCCTGCTCGCATTCCTGCGCTCGATCGCGGACCTGTCATCGAGCGTCGACATCTATGGACTCGCCGCCAGTGAGGTGTATGGCCTCCACGGGCCGGACCTGACCGCGATCATGACCATCGCCAGGCGGCGCAACCGGTCGCTCTGGGAGATTCTCGAGGAGCTGGATCGGCAGCCCGGGATCCTGCGGATCTCACCCGAATCGCGGGCAACGGCCGCCCGGCTCGTGGCCGATCTGCGCGCCTACAGCGAGCTTGCCCACGAGCGCCCGGCGGGAGAGGTCTTGTACGCGTTCCTGAAGGGCTCGGGGCTGCTCGCGCGGCTGGCTGGGGCCGAGACCGTTGCCGGCGAGGAAGCCCTCCAGAACATCGCCCGGTTCTTCGAAATCGTGCGCGGCCAGTCCGCGCTGCTGCCCGACGATCGGACGGTCTTCGTTGCACGCCACCTCCAGACCCTGATCGAGGCGGGCGACGAGCCCCCGACCGTCGAGCTCGACGCCGAAGCCGACGCCGTCGCGGTCCTGACTGTCCACAAGGCCAAGGGGCTCGAGTTCCCTACGGTCTTCCTGGCCGGCCTGGTGGAGGGCCGCTTCCCGGCGAGCTCGCGTCGGGAGGGCCTGCAGATCCCGGACGAGTTGATTCGGGAGACCCAACCGGAAGGTGATCACCACCTCCAGGAAGAACGTCGCCTGTTCTACGTCGGGATGACCCGGGCGCGCGACGAGCTGATCCTCAGCCATGCGGCGGACTACGGCGGGCTACGGGCCCGACGAGTCTCGCAGTTCGTGCTCGAGGCGCTCGACCTGCCGGCGGCGCCCGCATGGCCGGCCAGCGGCGAGCCGGCCGCACCGCTCGAGCGCCTGGCGGCATTTGCCGCCGTCGATGCTCCGGCCGACGCCCTCCGGCCGTCGACCAGCGAGCCGCTCTCGCTCAGCTTCTACCAGGTCGACGACTACCTGACCTGCCCCCTCAAGTACAAGTTCGTTCACGTCCTCCGGGTGCCCATCGCACCGCACCACTCGATTATCTATGGGGCCGCTCTGCATCGGGCCGTCCAGGAATTCCACAAGCGCCACGCCCGGGGCGAGGTGATGTCGGAAGCGGAGCTGTGTGCCTCGTTCGAGGCCGCCTGGTCAAACGAGGGTTTCCTCAACCGGGACCACGAGGCGGCGCGCCTCGAGGCCGGCCGGGCGGCCCTGCGCCGGTTCCGCCGGGAACAGCTCCAGCCGGAGGCGGTGATTCCGGCGTACGTGGAGCGGGACTTCGCCTTCACCCTGAACGGCGACCGGATCCGCGGCCGGTGGGACCGGGTGGACGTCCAGCCATGCGCCAGTGAGGCTGGTCAGGCTGTCGAGTCGAGCAGCGCGACCGTGGCCGGTGGGGGAGCGGCGGCTGACGATCGCCTCCTTCCGGACGTTGTCGAGCCGACCCTCGCGCTCATGCCCCGCGAGGTGGTCACGATCACGGACTACAAGTCGAGCGACGTCCGCGACCCGGCCAAAGCCCGCCAGCGAGCCCGCGACTCGCTCCAGCTGACGATCTACGCGATGGGCTGGCAGGCATTGACCGGGCGCCTCCCCGACGCGGTCCAGCTCAGCTTCCTCGAATCCGGGCTGGTTGGCCGGGCAGGGGTTGACGCGCGGCGTCTGGCCCGGGGCCGTGCCCAGATCGAGGCGGCCGCGAGCGGGATCCGGGCCCGTGACTTTCGGGCCAAGCCGGATCTCCTGGCGTGCTCGTACTGCGCATTCCGGGAGATCTGCCCGGCCAGCGTGGGCCGCTAGCAAGCCGATGCCCGGCCATGAGCCCTTCCCGGGCCTGTCAGCGGTCAGCTTCGACTTCGGGAACACGCTCGTGCCCGTCGGCCGGGCCGACCTGCGGTCCGTGGTCGAACGGATGACCACGGCCGTGATCGAACGCACTGGCTTGCTCGACCGGGAGGCCTTCCGGGCAGCCTGGGCCGAGGAGCGCGAGCGCCAGTTTGCCGAAGAGGTGCCCAGGCTGCGCGAGGTCGATCTCGACCGGCGGGTCGTCCGGGTCCTCGCCCGGCTGCGCGGGATGGATCCGCCGTCGCGGGCCGGTTCGTGGGATGACGCGGCCGCCAGTCAGCGCTCCACGCCGGCCGAGGTTGCCTTCGCGGTCGACGCGTACAGCGCCGCGTTCGTCGCGCTGGTCCCCGCGCCGGCCGAGGTGGGCCCACTGCTCGAGCGGCTGGCCGGGCGGTTCGTTTTGGGCGTGCTCTCGAACTGGCCGCTCGCCTCCACGATTGATGCATACGTCGACGCAGCCGGCTGGCGGCCTTTCCTGCGGGCGGTTGTCGTGTCCCAGCGAGTGGGCTCGATCAAGCCGGATCCCCGGATCTTCCGGGCCGCCGAGACGGTACTGGGCAGCACGGGCACCGCCATCCTGCATGTCGGGGATGACTGGGCGGCCGATGTCGTCGGGGCGAAACGCGCAGGCTGGCGGGCCGCCTACCTGCGCGACCGACAAACAGGCTCGCCGCTACCGGGGTCGCGACCGGACGGGTCCGTGCTGGCCGATCTCGAGATCGAGTCGCTCGATGCCCTCGAGGCGGCGCTGGCCTGAGCCGTGGAGCGGGCGCCCGCTAGACTTCCTGAGCATGGAACCCCGGGATCGCCTGATCAACATCGCGACATTGCTCGCCGCCGCCCTGGCCTGGGGCGCCGTCCTGGTCATCGTCACGACCCAGGATCCCCGGACGAGCGGCCAGGCCGCGTTCGCCGGAGCGATCAGCATCGGGGCCGCGGTCGGCCTGACCACCGTCCCACTCCTGTGGCTGGCCATCTTCAGCCGGCATGCCCGGATCGCTTATCGGGGCGACTGGACCCGGGCGTTCCGGCGAGGTGGCTGGGTGGCCTTCGTGGGCGCCCTGTTCGTCCTGCTTCGACTCGAGAAGGCGTTCAGCCTGCCGATCGCCCTGTTCGTTCTGGTCATCGTCGGCGTGGCCGAGGCCACCCTGTCGGTTGACCGTTGAGCCCTCCCGCCCAGCCGAGCCCGATCCTGCCGCTGGCCGGCACGAAGCCGGCCGAGCCGTTCGCGCCGGTCAAGGCCCGCATCGCAGCAGCCGTCGACTCGAACCGCGCCGAGATCCTGGCGCTGAGCCACCGAATCCATGCCAATCCGGAGCCCGCCTTTGAAGAGGTTCAGGCGGCAGGCTGGGTCGCCCAGGCAATCGCCGCCCACGGCTTCGTCGTCGAGCACCCGGCCGGCAGTCTGGCGACCGCACTGCGCGGAAGGCTGCGCGGCGGCCTGGCGGGAGAGCCGGGTGGGGACCGGCCCAGGATCGGGATCCTCGCCGAGTACGATGCGCTGCCCGGTCTCGGCCACGGCTGCGGTCACAACACGATGGCTGCGTCGGGGGTTGGCGCGGCGATCGCCCTGTCGGCCATCGCGACGGACCTGCCCGGCGAGATCGTGTTCCTGGGCACGCCCGCCGAGGAGCGTGGTTCGGGCAAGGGCGTGATGCTCGACGAGGGACTCTTCGAAGGGCTCGACGCGGCCCTCCTGTACCACCCGTCGGACATGACCCATGTCACTTGCGGCCTGCTTGCGAGCGAGGACGTCCACGTCACGTTTCACGGCTTCCAGGCGCACGCCGCGTCCGACCCATGGCAGGGCCGCAATGCCCTCGATGCGATGATCCTGCTGTTCAGCTCGATCGGCCTGTGGCGCCAGCAGCTCCGGCCCGAGGCTCGCGTCCACGGGGTGATCCTCGAGGGCGGCAGCGCGGCGAACATCATCCCGGAACGGACCCGCGCCTGGTTCATGGTCCGCTCGCCGGACGAAGCGGAGTACGAGCGGATGCGGGTTCGCTTCGACGAGCTCTGCCGGGCCGCGGCGCTGGCCGCCGGTTGCACGGTCGACGTCGTCTTCAGCGGGCGGTCCTCCACGATGCGCAACAACATGGTCCTGGCCGATCGATTCGGCGCAAACCTGGCGGCCTACGGCGTGATCGCGGGCTCCCAGCCCGAGAACCTGGGCAGCTCGGATATGGGCAATGTCAGCCAGGTCCTGCCCACGATCCACCCGTGTGTCGCGATCTGCCCGGCCGGCGTTCCTGGTCACTCGATCGAGTTCCGCGATGCGGCCGGCCTGCCGTACGCCGACGAGGTCACCCTGCTCGTCGCCACCGTCGTGGCCCAGACCGCCTACGAGCTGTTCGCGGACCCGGCGCTGGTCGAGGCGGCCTGGCACGAATTCCGGGCGGGCGCCTGACGGTTGCATCCGCTGGGCGGCGCCGACCGCGGCGGGTCAGGTCGGCCGTTTGGGCAATGCTAGGATGGCCCCGGCGCGCCCCGCTGGACGCTCGATTCGAACCGGCGGCGTCCCCAGAAGACGCGATCGCGTGGCCCATCCGGCTTCCTGCCGGCCGGTCGGCGACCCGTCTCCCGGAGGTCCTTGATGGCCGAGCGCCATGACCCAGCCCCGGCCGGCAGCTTCGCCGCGGCCAATGGTTGGGACCGCCAGTACGAGGCCTACTCCGACTTCGACCTGCCCACCTACGTCGGCCCAACGACATTCATGAACCTGCCCTGGATCAGCGACCCGGCCACCCTGCGGGCCCGGCGCGCGGACGTTGCGATCATCGGCGCGCCCTTCGATGACGCGGTGAGCCACCGGTCGGGCGCCCGCTTCGGTCCACGGGCGATCCGCCAGGCGCAGTACACCTCGGGATCGATCAACTCGCTTCAGCTCGGTGTTGAGCCGTTCGAGGTGCTCGACGTCGTGGACGCCGGCGACGCGAACATCGTGCCGGCCTGGGCCGAGCGCGCCCACGCCATGATCTATCGCAAGGTCCGCGAGGTTGCCGAGACCGGCGCCATCCCGATCATCCTGGGGGGCGACCACTCGATCACCTGGCCGGCGGCCACGGCGATCGCCGAGATCCGCCGGCCAGGCTCGATCGGGATCGTCCACTTCGACGCCCATGCCGATACGGCCAGTGATGACTGGGGCGTGCTGGCCGGCCATGGCACCCCGATGCGCCGCCTGATTGAATCGGGCGCGGTCAAGGGCTCCAACTTCGTGCAGGTTGGCCTGCGCGGCTACTGGCCGGCGGTCGACGTCTTCCAGTGGATGCGGGCCCACGGGCTGCGGTACCACCTCATGCGCGAGATCGAGGATCGCGGGGCGGAGGCGGTCATCGCCGACGCGATCGCCGAGGCGCTCGACGGCCCGGATTACGTCTACCTGAGCCTCGACATCGATGTCATCGATCCGGGCCTCGCCCCGGGGACCGGAACGCCTGAACCGGGTGGGATGCTCACTCGTGAGGTGCTCCGGGCGATTCGCCAGGTGGTCGGCGCGGTCGAGCTGTGTGGGATGGATATCGTCGAGGTCTCGCCGCCGTACGACCATGCCGAGACGACCGCAATGGTCGCCAACCGGGCGGCTCTCGAGGCGATCAGCGCGCTGGCGGTCAAGAAACGGGCCGGGACCAGGGTCCGCTGGGAGCCGCCTGCCGCGTGACCGACGCCGACCTCCACGCCGACGCACTTGCCCGGCTGTACGACCTTGATCTGGCCGAGGATCCCGGCGACGACATCGGGCTGTACCTCGCGCTGGCCGCCCGGACGGGGGGCCCGATCCTGGAGCTGGCGGCCGGCACCGGCCGAATCGTCCGGCCCCTCGCCGCAGCGGGTTACGCGGTCACCGCGGTTGATTTCGACCCCGCGATGCTCGCCCGCCTGACGGCAACGGCGCTCGGCGGGGTCACGACCGTCCTGGCCGACCTGACGACCTGGCGCCCACCCGCACCGACCTACCGCCTGGCGATCCTGGGCCTCAATTCGATCTTCCTCCTGGCCGAGCGCCACCGCCAGCGGGCGGCCCTCGAGGCCCTCGCTGCAGCGCTCCTCCCGGGCGGCCTGGCGGTCGTCGACATCTGGCTGCCGGACGCGGTCGACCTGGCCCGTTACGACCAGCGCCTCCTGCTCGAGTACGTCCGGACCGACCCGCAGACGGGGCGGATCGTGACGAAGACGGTCGCCGCACTCCATGACGCCGCGACGGCCACGGTCGTGCTCAGCGCGATCTACGAGGAAGGGCTGCCCGGGGCGCCAGCCGTTCGCTGGATTCGGCGCGACGTCCTCCGCCTGATCGGGGCCGCGGAGCTGGTCGACCTGGCCCGGGCCGCCGGCCTGGAGGTGGATGCGCTGGCCGGCGACTATGGCCTTGACCCGCTCGGGCCGGGCAGCGAGCGCGCGATCCTCGTTGCCAGACGTCCATAGCCTCGATGGCGGGGTGGCCGATGACCCGTTCGGCGGGCTAGGCAGGCACCGTCCGCATGGTATCGTCGGTCGATGGGCAAGGACCAGATCCGGCTCCTGATCGTTGAAGACGTCCCCCAGGTGGCTCAGTACATCCGTGGCTTGCTCAACGCCCAGAGTACGATCAAGCTACTGGAAGTCCTGACCGACGGCTCGAAGGCCGCCGGCCAGATCAGCCAGCTGCGGCCCGATGTCATCGTCGTTGATGCGCTGCTCCAGGGCAGGATCAAAGGCCTCCAGCTCGTCGACCAGCTCCACGGCGGCGGGATCGGCCTGCCGATGATCGTGCTGACGGTCCCCCAGCACCCGATCGAGCCTGATCCGGAACGCGGCATCCACGCCGTCCTGATGATGCCGTTCTCGGGCTTCGACCTGATGAACAAGGTGTCGGGCGTCCACCACTCGTTCCAGGCCAGCGCGCAGGCTGCCGGATCGCGGGTCGTCACGGTCTTCGCTCCGAAGGGCGGCGTGGGCAAGACGACCATTGCCTTCAACCTGGCCGTGGCCATGGCCCAGGCCGGCAGGCGCACGGCCCTGATCGATGGCAGCCTCCAGTTCGGTGACCTGCGTTCGTTGCTCAAGGTACCGCCGGACGCGCCCTCAATCCTCGACCTGCCCACCGACCGGGTCCAGGAGTCCGACCTCGCCGACGTCATGTGGCGCGACCCGTCGGGGGTCGACATCCTCCTTGCCCCGCCCCGGATCGAGCAGGCGGAGATGGTCACCGTGCGCGACGTGGACAAGATCCTGTCGCTCCTCCGGCGGGTCTACGAGGTGGTCGTGATCGACACCCCGGCTGCCCTGACGGACACGACCCTGAGCTTCTTGGACGCCTGCGACACGATCGTCGAGATCGTCACGTTCGACTCGACGACGATCCACAACACGCTGGCCATGGCCGACACCTTCCGCTCGATCGGCTACCCACCGAGCAAAGTCCGCTACCTGGTGAATCGGGCCGATTCCTCGGGTGGGATGGACACCAGCGAGTTGGGAAAGGCGATCGGCCGGGTGCCCGAGCACTACGTCGTGTCCGACGGCCGGTTGGTGATCCAGGCGAACAACCGGGGTGTGCCGTTCGTCCTGGCCGAACCCGGTGCCCAGGTCAGCCTGGACATCACCCGGGTGGCAGCCGAGCTCCTCGTGGGCGACCGGGTTCCGGTCGGGGCACGGCGCTAGGTCCGGTGTCCGACCCGCGTCCGATCGGCGTCTTCGACTCCGGCGTCGGCGGACTGACGGTCCTGCGGGAAATCCTTCGGCGGATGCCCCGCGAATCGACGATCTACCTGGGCGACAACGCCCGGGCCCCATACGGACCGCGATCCGACGAGGAAGTCCTCGCCTTCAGCCGGCAGGCGATCGGACGGCTGGCCGAACGGGATGTCAAGGCGATCGTCATCGCCTGTAACACATCCACTGCGATCGCCCTGGCCGACCTGCGCCGGCGCCATGACCTGCCCATCCTGGGCGTGATCCGGCCGGGTGCCGTGACCGCCGCCCTCTCGACCCGCAACCGCCGGGTCGGGGTGATCGCAACGCCGGCCACGGTCCGTTCCCATGCCTACTTCCAGGCGATCAAGGAGGAAAACCCTGCGATCGAAGTCTTCGAGCACGCCACACCGGCCTTGGTGCCCCTCGTCGAGGCCGGCCAGCTACGTGGACCCGCGGTGGAGGCGGTCGTGCGTGAGTCGCTGGCGGGGCTGCTCGGCGAGCGGAGCGCAGACGGTGCGCCGAGCGGGCCGCCGCCCGCGTCGGCCGGCATTGACACGCTCCTCTTGGGCTGCACCCACTACCCGCTGATCGAGGCGGCCATTCGATCCGTCAGCGGCGAGCGGATCGCGATCGTCGACTCGGCCACGGCCACCGCCGGGGCGCTGGTCGACCTCCTTGCGATCAACGGGCTCGAGGCGCCCGGCTCGAGTCGGGGGACCGCGGCCGACCCGGGCCATAACGGCCACGACCAACCCACGACAACGATCCGACCGATCGTCCACCGCCAGCTGACGACCGGATCGGTTGACTCGTTCCGGGACCTTGCCGGCCGGTTGTTCGGGGACGGCTTCGTGGACGTCGAGGCAATCGAACTGGGGGTTCCCGTCGGATGACCAACCCACGCCGAGACGATCGGCTGTGGCAGGCCGGCTTCCTCGTGGGGTCAGCCCTCGGGGCGGCCGTTACCGTGCTGGGCCGGCGGGCGGAGCGCTCGGCTCGCCGCGGCCTGGTCGACTGGACCCAGGCCGAGGCTGTCGCGGTCGGCCGGCTGCGCAAGGCGCCTGGTCGCCTGGATGCCGCCGAGCTCCGGCGATCCGAGCCGGCCTACGCCGCGGCGATGGCCGTCGTCGTACCCCGCCTGGCCAGCGCACTGGGGACCGAGCTTCCCGGGATCGTGGATCGGGTCGGTGTCGTCGACCGGGCGGGCTGGGTGCGGGCCAACGCGGCGAGCTTCGCCGACCTGATCGGCCGTCTCGAGGGACAGCTTCTCGACCAGGTCGTGCCGACCGGTGGCGGGCTCGTCCCGGCGACCCTGGCGATCGCCAACCGCTGGGTCACGACCCACCAGATCGGCTACCTCCTGGGGTTCATGGGCGGGCGCGTCCTCGGCCAGTACGACCTGGCTCTCCTGGCAGCCGAGACGACGCCCGGCCGGCTCCTGTTTGTCGAGGAGAACATCCGCCAGACAGCCAGGGTGCTCGACGTGCCGCTCGATCCGTTCCGGATCTGGATCGCGCTGCATGAGACGACCCATGCGTTCGAGTTCGAGGCGCACCCCTGGCTGCGACCCTATCTCGCGGAGCGACTGGAGCGCCAGTTGACGGCCTTCTCGAACGGGGCCGCCGCGCTCAGCCGGGACGGCCTGAAGCGGCTCGGCCGTTCACTCCGGGGTGAGGCCGGTGCCGAGCACTGGATGGAGCGGCTGATGGACGGCGAGCAGCGCCGGCTCTTCCGGGAGACCCAGGCGGTGATGAGCCTGCTCGAGGGCTTCAGTGACTACGTCATGGACGAGTACGGCCGGGACCTGGTGCCCGGCGTGGACCGGATCAGCGAACGGTTCCACGCCCGGCGTGACCAAAAGAAGACCGGCGTCGAGCGGGCGATGATGCGGCTGATCGGGATGGACCTGAAGATGGAGCAATACCGCAAGGGCGAACGCTTCGTGGCCGCGATCGCTCGCGTCGGCGGCTCGACCGCGCTCAACCGCCTGTGGGATGGACCGGAGAGCCTGCCCCGCGACGGCGAGATCGACGCCCCGGAGCGCTGGCTGACGCGGGTGATCGGGTCGCGAGGCGACGCTTGAGCGAGATCAGCCGGGTGGCCGGTCCGGGGCGCGGGCCCCACGGCGTGCCCGCGGCGATCGCCCTCAGCCCGATCCTCTCCGCCCGCTACCGTTCTCGCGACCTCGAGCGGATCCGGGCCGCGGCGCCCGGCTCGCGCCTGGTGATGATCTCGGTCGAGGGGCTGGCCGATGGCCCGGTCGACGAGGCCGAGGTCCTGCTCCGCGGATTCCTGGGCGCGGATGCCTTCGATCGCCTCCTCGCCCGAACGCCGCGGCTGGCCTGGGTCCACTCGGCGACGGCCGGCGTCGAGCGGGTCCTCACCCCGGCCAGCCTCAAGCGCGACCTGTTGATCACGAACGCCCGGGGAGTCTTCTCGCAGCCGATCGCCGAGTACGTCCTGATGATGATCCTGGCTGTGAGCCGTCGCTTGCCCCAGCTTCTCGAGCTGCAAGGCGAGCGGACATGGCAGCCGCTCGAGGGTGCCGAGCTCGGTGACGTGACTGTTGGGATCGTCGGCCTGGGCTCGATCGGGCGGGCGGTCGCTACGCTGGCGACGGCGTTCGGCAGCCGGGTCATCGCGACCCGGCGGCGGTCGGAGGTCGGGACCGCGGCCGTTCCGGAGGGGGAAGCGGCCGATGACCACTCCGGTGCGTCCGGCGGCACCTCCGGGGACCTGCTCATCATCGACCGGATCCTTGGTCCGGACGGCCTGCCCGAGCTGCTGGCCGAGTCCGACTTCGTCGTCCTCGCTGCACCCCTGACCGCCGCTACAGAGGGCCTGATCGACGGCCCGGCGCTCGAAGCGATGAAGCCAGGCGCGTGGCTGATCAATGTCGCTCGCGGTCGCCTCGTCGACGAGCGAGCCCTCCTGCGGGCCCTCCGCGAAGGCCATATCGGTGGCGCGGTCCTCGACACATTCCGGGATGAGCCGCTGTCGGCAAGCTCGCCCTTCTACGACCTGGACAACGTGATCGTCACGCCCCATACGTCATGGTCGAGCGGCCGCGTCCTCGATCGGTCGGTCGAGCTGTTCTGCGAGAACCTGCGTCGCTACGCCGCCGGCCAGCCCCTCCTGAACGTCGTCGACCCGGCGGCTGGCTACTGACCCGACGTCGGTCGGCGTGATCGACGACAATCGAACCTGATGCAGATCGCGATCGTCGGGCTTGCCGCCTCCGGCAAGACCACTGTGTTCAACACCCTGACCCGGGGCCATGCGGAGACCGGCGGATTCGGCGGGATGCAACTGAACGTCGGGGTGGTCAAGGTACCCGACGACCGCCTCGATCGCCTCGCCGCGATCTTCAAGCCCCGGAAGATCGTTCACGCCGACGTCACCTACGCCGACCTGCCGGCCCCGCCGGCGTCGTCCGAGGGCCGGGTCGGAACGGAGGAGCTGCCGGCCGAGCATCTCGCCCGGTTGCGCGACGCGGATGCGCTCCTCCACGTGATCCGGGCGTTCGAAGACCCGTCCGTGCCCCATCCCGAGGGTTCGGTTGATCCCTGGCGAGACCTCGAGCGACTCGATCTCGAGTTCATCCTGGCCGACTTGACGGTCACCGAGCGGCGTCTCGAGCGACTCCGGGCGACCGGTCGCCATGGCACCCCAGCCGAGCGCGAGTCGAACGAGCGCGAGGAGGTCATCCTGACCCGGCTCCATGCCGGCCTCGTCAAGGGCGAGCCGATTCGCGACATCGAGCTGGACGCCGACGAGGAGAAGGCGCTCCGTGGCTTCCGCTTCCTCAGCCAGAAACCGGTCCTCGTCCTGCTCAATGTGGGCGAGGGCGATATCGCCCGCGAGGCCCAGATCGTCGCCGGTGTAGCCGGTCGCTACGAGCATCGCGGGGCGATCGTGGACGCGCTCTCGGCGCGGATCGAGATGGAACTCGGCGAGCTCGAGCCGGACGAGGCGCTGGCCTTCATGGAGGAGCTCGGGATCCACGGCTCCAGCCTCGATCGGGTGATCGCCCTGTCCTACCGGTTGCTCGGGCTCGTCAGCTTCCTGACCGCCGGTCCGGACGAGGTCCGGGCCTGGCCGATCACGGCCGGCTCGACGGCGGTCGATGCAGCGGGAGCGATCCACACCGACCTTGCCCGAGGCTTCATTCGGGCCGAGACCGTGGCGTACGAGGACCTCGTCGAGCTCGGCTCGATGGCCGAAGCGCGCAAGCACGGCCGGCTGCGCTCCGAAGGCAAGACCTACCTCGTCCGCGACGGGGACGTGCTCGAGATCCTGTTCAGCAAGTAGCCGCTCGTCGCGCGGACGCGGCGCCTCCGGCCCCGGCGTAGGACCACAGGCGTTCCGGCCTCGATGATCGCCTCAGGAGAACAACGCGATGGAATCGGGGTGGGTCGTGCCCGGTTGGCGCACCCATTGCGGCGATTCGCTCTCCAGTCGCGAACGAATCAGTGGAATCGACGATCGCCACCCTCCGTTGTGGCTTCGATTCGGTCGCTTTGATTGCCCCAGGAGATCGGTGAGTTGGGCAAGAGCCCGAACGCGCCACGGCGCGGCCGCGGCCCGACCGCCGCCCTTGGTGGCGCGTCTCCGCCCCGGTCTGCGCGCTCGACGGCACGCGCCGATCAGTTCAGCGACGGATCCCGGTTCGGGCGGAGCTCGGCGATCACCGCCCGGTAGTCGGGCAGGTCGTCCTCGTCGATATCGTTCTCGTCGATATCCTCGTCGCCCCAGTCGGGACCCTGCTCGGCGGCTTCGAGCACGCTCAGTTGGGTATCGTCCTCGTTCGTTGTCACGAGGACCGACGCGGTCAGGCGATCGTCGCTGACCGGCGTGAAGCCCTGCTCCTCCTCGAGGACCCGGGCGACCGCCTCGATCAACGTATCCTCGTCGTAGGAATCGCGGACCTTCCGGCTGGCCGCCTTGACCAGCTCGAGGAACTCGTCCGGTTCGAAGCGCTCTTCGTGGACGAGGATCAGGTCGGAGAAGATGTCGCCTTCGGCCTCATGGAGCTCGTAGAAGTACATGCCGTCACGATACCCCGAGCGCGACGAGTTCGACGTCGTCCACGTCGGCAGCGCCTGCCGCGACATCGACCCGGCCGATCCGCGCGGCTGGCGGCTGGGCGGGGGAGTGGCCTACGCGGCGCTGACGACGGCCCGGCTCGGCCTGCGTTCGGCGGCGGTGGTCGGTGCCGACGCGATCGCGGCGGGTGCCGCCGAGCTCGATCTTCTGCGTGCGGCCGGCGTGACCGTGCGGGTCGTGCCCCTGGTCCAAGGGCCCGTGTTCAAGAACGTCGAGACGCCCGGCGGCCGGGTCCAGACCTGTGTCGAGCCCGGCGATCCGTTGCCGGTCGTGGCCGTGCCCGAGTCGTGGGTGGCCGCGCCGACCTGGCTCGTGGTGCCGGTGGCCGGCGAGACGGGACCCGGCTGGGCCGCCGCCGTCCCCCCTGGCGCCCGGCTGGCTCTTGGCTGGCAGGGTCTGCTCCGCGTCCTTGTGGCCGGCGAGCGCGTCCGACGCCGGCCCCCGATCTCCACGGCGCTCGTCGCACGGGCTGATCTGGTGGGCGTCAGCCGGCACGACCTCGAACCCGGCACCCGCGTCGAGGCACTGGTCTTCCTGTTGCGCCCGGATGCGCGGCTCGTCGTCACCGAGGGTCGAGCTGGCGGCATCGTGGTCGAGCGTGACGGTGGAGGCGGCAAGCGCGTGGAGCGATACACGGCCATCAAGGCTGCCGAAGTCGATTCGACCGGCGCCGGCGACGTGTTTCTGGCCGCCTTGTCCGGCGCAATGTCGGGGCGCGGGACCGGCCCGGTCGACGCCGGCGACCTTCGGTGGGCAGCGGCAGCAGCGGCCCTGGTGGTCGAGGGGGTTGGCCTGGATGCGGTTCCCGACCGAGCCACGGTGTCGACACGTCTCGTGCGGGAGACAGCGTCGCGACCAGGTCCGGTCAGCCCAGCGCAGTGACCATGATCTGGATCGTCAGGTATCGGTCGTCGCGGAGCGGGTGGCGCTCGCCGTTATCGGTGAACCCGAGACGCTCGTAAAGCGCGATGGCGGGTGCATTGCCTGTCGTGACGCCGAGGCCCAGCATCGGATAGCCGGCCCCCAAGGCCCACGCCTTGACGGCCTCGATGAGGGCGCTGCCCAAGCCCTGCCGGCGTGCCTGTGGATCGACCCACATCGAGAAGAGCGCGGCGGAATTCGGGGAGTCCGGTGCTGGCCCGCCGATCGCGAGCCCGATGAACTCCTCCGGCCCGTCGACGACGAAGACCGCACGGCCCGGTCGATCCGCACGGTCCTGCCAGTCCGAGTCGCTGAGCCCTGCTTCGCCGGCGTAGGTCGCGCCGAAGGCGTCGGGCGCGTCGCGCAGCGCACGCAGCCGAATCGCACGGTACGCGACCCATTCCTCGGGTTTGAGTCGACGGACCGGCATCAACCGAGGCGCTTCAGCATCGAAACGTCTGTCTCCCGGTAACCGGCGGATCGATACAGCCTCCGAGCAACCTCGTTGTCACCGAAGACGTGGAGCCGGATCGAGTCATAGCCGAGAGCGCGGGCAACCTGTTCGATCGCCTCGAGGGCGGCGCGGGCGTAGCCCCGACCCCGAAACTCGGCGTCGATCCCGATATCCCAGATGAACAGCGATCCCTGGCCGATTGCCTCGTCAGGGCCCAACCACAAGGCGCCCACGGTCTCGCCAGCCTCGCTCACGATCGATCGAAAGTCGTGACCGGGGGTCGACCGCCCATCCGGCACGAGCTTGGCGAACTCGTCGCGCGCCTTTGCCTCGGCGCCGTCGGCGGGCCAGGCACCGATCCGGATCTTGTCCTCGGCGTACGTCCTCAACGCCAGGCCGAGCCATGTCGCCCACGCTGGGGCGGTCATCGGCGCAAGGCTCACCCTGACCTGGCGCTTGATCTCCCGGCGCGCATCGGCAGGATCCATCCTCAGAGTGTGCCACTCGCCGGCGCGGCGGCGGAGCCCGGTCGGCGGATCACCCGATGCCGGACGCGTCGGCTCAGCCGGAGGCGCCGACGGCCGAGATCCGCCTCGACCGCTCGGAGTGGCCGTCCGAGTAACCGTGAGTGCTGGGCGAGGCGGTCGGCCGCCGCGCATGCGCCCAGCGCGCCGGCGGGATCCTGCTCGCGGTGTTCGAGGCACTTGGCAACCTCGATCCACGCGAGCGCCGCGTCGGGACCACCGGCATGGGCCACGTCGCGCCACGCCTCGAGCGCCTCGCGGTGACGCCCGAGGCGCCTGAGCAGGCGTGCCCGCTCGACGATCATCTCGAGGCGTGCGGGGCTGGCCACATCCGGACCTGTCGTGTCGGCGCGCTGGGTGAGGATCGTCGACCACGATGGTCGCGTGGAGCCGGACGCATAGCCTGCGGCCGGACGGGGTGGGCCTTCGAGCGCGGCGTCCAGGCAATCGAGCGCGTCGTTGTCGCGCCGGGTGCGACGGTAGGCGCGGGCGAGCCCGAACAGGTCGCCGGCCGGCGCCGATCGCCGATCCGCGGCAGCGCCGAGATGGCGTTCCGAGTGGGCCATCAGGCGGGCGAGCGATCGGACGTCCTCGTGGTTGTGGCGGACGACCTCGGCGATCGGTTCGACGGGACCGCCCCGGAGCATCTCGAGGTAGCGGCCCGGGATTTCCCAGCCTTCGATGTCATGGCCGCGGCGCTCGCCGAGCAACTCCGCTTCGACCGTCTTGAGCCGCGCATCGCTCATCCGGTGGCGGAAGACGCGTCGAACGAAGGGGAGCAGGTCGAGATGGCCGGCCAGTACCGGTGGCATGCGTCGATTCAACCGGAACCGGGTGACGAGCAGGGGCCAGTCGAAGCTGCGGCCGTTGTAGGTGACGAGCCAGCCGTTTGACGGCAGCAGGGCCGCCAGGGCTTCGAGGAAGCCGGCCTCACCGGCCTGGTCCGGGAGCAGGAGCTGGACCTGGCGGAACGCATCCCCGTCCCACCAGCCGAGGCCGACGAGGAAGGCCAGGGTGCCGGCCCCGGTGGCCAGCCCGGTGGTCTCGGTGTCGAGGCAGATCAGGGGGACCTCGGGCCCGGGATGATCCGGCAGGCCGGCGCTGCGATCACGATCGATCGGCAGCGCGATCGAGGCCGGCTCGATCCGGACGTGGCCTCCACCGACACCGCGGACCCACGTCCCACCGAGTACCCGGGCGAGTCGTTCCGCGCGAGCCTCGGCCGAGCGTGCCAGCGCCGCCCATGGCGGTTCGAGGTCCAGATCCGCCGGTGGGCGGGACCCCGTGTCGCGGCCCAGGCGGAGACGATTGAGGCGGCGTTCGAGGATTGCCGTGTCGTTCAACGGTCAGCCGGCCCGTCGATCGAGCGATCCACTGGTCGTGGCCACGCCATCAGGCGGCCCTGGCCGGAATCGAGGCGCCCAGCGTCGCGAGGAGACGGAGGGCGAGCGCCCGGGCGTCGATCCCCGGTTCGAGACGGGGACCGGTGCAGCTTGGGCAGCCGCCGTCGCAGGCACAGCCCGCGATGAGCTCCGCGGCTCCGGCGATCAACTCATCGGTTCGCTCGAAGATTCGCTCGGCCAGGCCCACTCCGCCGGGGACGGTCTCGTACAGGTAGATCGTGGGTGCTTCGTGATGGGGCGAGCGGACCTGGCTGACCAGGCCGAGGTCGGCCGGTGCAACCATGAGCAGGAAGCTGGCGACTGCCTGGAGGGCTCGCCCGGCGCCGACCAGGGCGACATCAAGCTCGTCCCTTCGCCAGGCTCCGCCGGGCCCGGTCGTCACGGCTGCCGGGTCGACGGTCAGCCAGGCGGCGGTGGTCTGGAGCTCGATCTCGGGCAGGTGGATCCGGCCCCAGCCGAGGTTCTCGTTGGTGATGAACTTCAGCTTCTTATAGATCGTGGCCAGGCTGGCGACCATCACCTCGCCGTGCTCCCGCGCCCCGCCGGGCAGGGGCGCCGAGCCGAACACGTCGAGCGGCTTGAGGGTCACGGCCACGTCGGCCTGGGTGTAGTGGTCCACGTCGACCCGCCGGACGTAGGCCTTGCGTTCGTCCCAATCGAGCCGGTCGACATGGAACTGGGCGGATTCGTGGAGATAGATGGCGTCCTCGTGGACGGCGGTCTGGGCTCCGAACAGGTCGATCTCACCGATCACCCGGGGCCGATCCGGCGTCGTATCGATGATCACCACGTTCTCGCTGGCGGCCGTTCGGAGCGAGATCGCCGATGCCGGGAAGTTCTCGCTCGACCAGTACCAGCGCCCATCGCCCGCCTGCCGGACGTGGTGGTCTTCGGCCAGGAAGGCGAGCAGGTCGTCCGCCGGTCCAGGGCCGAACGGCTCGCCGGGCTCGAAGGGGAGCTCGAACGTGGCGGCCTTCAGGTGGGCCAGCAGGATGTGCAGGTTGTCCGGGTCGAGGCGGGCCTCCTCCGGTGCGCCGTTCAACAGGTAATCCGGGTGGTGGATCACGTATTGGTCGACGGGCGAGCCGCTGGCGATCACGACGGCGACGCTCACCCCGCTCCGCCGGCCGGCCCGGCCGATCTGCTGCCACGTTCCGGCGATCGACCCGGGGTAGCCGGCGATGATGGCCGCATCGAGGCGGCCGATGTCCACGCCGAGCTCAAGGGCGTTCGTGCTGACGACGCCGAGCACCTCGCCGCTGCGCAGGCCCTGCTCGATCGAGCGACGTTCGGTGGGTAGGTAGCCACCGCGATAGCCACGCACGCGTGAGCGTGGTCCGGCATGCTCGCGGAGCGCCTCACGCAGGCCGCTGAGGAGCAACTCGACCGCCGTCCGCGAGCGGCCGAAGACGATCGTCTGGCGACCGGCCCGCAGGAATGGCAGGGCCCACCGATTGGCCAGGGTCAGGGCCGAGCCACGCGCGCCACTGGCGGCGTCCAGGAGCGGCGGGTCGACCAGCAGGAGATGGCGCTCGCCGGTCGGCGCGCCGTTCCGGTCGATGAGCTGGGGCGTCCGGCCGGTCAGGGTGCTGGCAAGCTCGAGCGGGTTGCCGATGGTTGCGGAGCAGCACACGATCACCGGTTTTGAGCCGTAGTGGGCGCACAACCGCAAGAGGCGCCGCAGGACGTTGGCAACGTGGCTGCCGAAGACGCCCCGGTAGGTGTGGAGTTCGTCGATCACGATCACCTGGAGCTGTTCGAAGAGCTGGAACCATTTCGTGTGATGGGGGAGGATCGCCGCGTGGAGCATGTCCGGGTTGGTCACGATCACCTGGCCGGCTATCCGGATCGCCGCGCGGATCGGCGCCGGCGTATCGCCGTCGTACGTGGCGGCGGCCACATCGAGCCCCGAGAGCTGGGCGAGCGCGCCGAACTCGGCAACCTGGTCCTGGCCGAGGGCCTTGGTGGGAAACAGGAAGAGGGCCCGGGCGGACCGATCGGAGGCGAGCGCCTGCAGGACCGGGAGCGTGTAGCACAAGGACTTGCCCGACGCGGTTGGGGTCACGACGACCACGTCCCGGCCGGCATGGACCGCCTCGATCGCCTCCGCCTGGTGGATGTACAGCTCGGTGATCCCGCGGCGCTCGAGGCCCGCGTTGATTCGTGGGTCGAGCCAGGCCGGCAGAGGCGCGGTCCGGGCGGCGCGGGCCGGGATCAGCTGATGGTGGACCACGCCGCGGGCGATCGACGGCTCGGCCAGCAGGTCGTCGAGGACCGCGTCCACGGTGGCCGGTGCATAGGTTCGCATCGGATCTCCAAATGGAACGGACGTACGAAACTGGTGGGAGTCTAGCAGGCACGATGACGCACCTCGATGTCAGCTTGCCTGTCACGGACGAGGCCCCGGACGGTTTGACATGTCAGCTGCCGGTAGCTACGCTGCGCGGGCAATGACCGGCCGCCAGGATGACCAGCGCGAGTCCCTCGACGATCCGCTCGGCGCTCCTGCCGACGAGCTCGAAACGGGCCAGGGGATCCTTGCCCGCGGGCGCGACCTGGCCGGCCTCTCGGTGGCCGGGATTACCCGCCGACGGATTGCGATCCTGATGGCCGCCCTGCTGTCGGCCTGGATCGTGCTTGCCCTGTCGCGCCAGGTGGGCGAGGCGGCCGACGCCACCAACCGGGCGAACGAGCTGAGCCGGGACAACCAGGCGCTCAGCGCTCAGATCCAGACCCTGACCCAGGAGCGAACCCTGATCCAGGAGCAGGCCTATGTCGAGCTGGCGGCCCGCGCCCACGGCCTGGGCGGTCACCAGGAGCACCCCTTCAGCCTCGCCGCTGATGCGCCGGCCTTGCCGCCCGACGCCCCCGGCAGCGCGGCGGGCGCTCTCGGCGCCACGGCCGCCCGGAGCGCGCCGATCGACGCCTGGCTCGACCTCCTGTTCGGGGCCGGCCACTAGCCTGGCTCAAGGAGGGTTCGCCGGCGAGCCCCGCCAGCTGAAGGCGCGGACTCGACGAGACCGAGCCCCGGCTCCGGCGCCTTACCGGCGGGTCATGAGCCGGCCCCGCCCGCCGGTGCATCGCCCACGGCAGCAGGTGCATCGCTGAGCACCGAGGGGCCGTCGCTGAACGGGGCCAGGATCGCCAGCAGGGCAACCCATCCCGACAGATAGAGCGATGGTGTCCCGATGATCGACACGATCACCGCTACGCTGAACGACCCGCGCGGCCAGCGACCGAGGCCGATCGCCACAAGGGTCCCTCCGATCAGGGTCGCCTCTGACAGCCACGGGATCCCGGTCAGGCCGGATAGGCTGGCGGTGGATGGCGCCGTGGTCGCGGCGACGTCGAGATACTCCCGGAACGAATTGAGGCCGGCGCCAATCACGCTGATCAGCAGAATCACGGCGACGCTCAGGGCGGCCGCCGCCACCGTCCGCCAACGACGGGTCCCGAGGAGCCAGCCGCCCAGGCTGGCCGGGGAGAGCTTGGTGCTGGCCATCAGGCCCACGGCCAGCCCGGCGAACCCGCGCTCGCGCAGCTTCCAGGCCAGGACCATCAGGAGCGGGAAGAATGCCGCGACGTTGCCGGCGGCCAGTTGCTCGCCGATCGCGGGCGCGAGGAGGGTTGCGACGAGAGCACCCCGCATCCCGGTTCGGTAGACAAGGAAGAACGTCGTCCCGAGCAACGCCAGCCAGCAGGCAACCATCCAGGCGGCGAAGCCACCCGGGATCAGCACGATCGGTCGCCAGATCACCGCAATCGGCGGCGGCGACAGGAGCGGCGCAGTGACGCCCTGGACGAACAGGACCGGTGGATCGCCCGGGCCCAGCTGGTACAGGTCGTGCCCGACGTTGAGGCGCACGGCGGCCGCCTGGTACCACAAGGCATCCTGGAACGGCTTGGCCAGGCTCACCGGCGTCGACATGAAGGTTAGGTACTCGGCGGCGATGAACAGGCCGAGGAGGCAGGGCACGAAGGCCAGGATCACCCGCAGCCGTACCGATCCGGAGCTGGCGCGCGGTGTGTCGGCGGGCATCGACAAGTCTCTCCTCGGCGTCTGGTGGGCTCAGGCTGACGCCGTGCGAGTCGGACTATCACCGGATTACCGCCGACCGACAAGCCCCCGGCCGGGTGGGGGCCACCGGTACCCGCGAGTGATGGTTGCGGTACCATCCCGGACCGGAGCTCGGCACGGCGGAGTAGCTCAGTGGTAGAGCAGGGGACTCATAAGCCCTTGGTCGCAAGTTCGACTCTTGCCTCCGCTACCAACCCCTCCAATGTGGCACGGTCCTGGTCGTGAACCAGACGACCCCGAGAAGCTCTTCCGGCTCGTGGCCATCTGGTGCAGGTGCAAGCAAACGGCCAAGGGCGCGGCCGGCGTCCGATCGGCGCGCCTCACAACGATCCGCCGGGGCGTCCCACCCGTACTATCGGTGTACGACGATCACCGACTCGTCAGCGGGCCCGGATCAGGGCGGACGGTATACTCGGCTCGAGGCTGGCGCACGGTCGCCGGCCGAATGACTCGGAGGCTCCTAGTTGAACGCTAAATTCGCCCGCAACGGGATCGTCATGTTCGTCCTCGTCGCGGGGACACTGGTGCTCCTGTGGCAGCTGCTCGGCCAGACCAGCTCGTCCAGCAATACCGCTTACTCGCAGTTCCTGTTCAACGTTCAGTCCAACACGGTCCAGGGCGTGATTCAGGAGCAATCGACCCTGACCGTCACCCCCAAGAACGGCGGGGCGACCTACACCGTCACCGTGCCGCCGATCCTGACCAACGTCCTGCAGGATATGCAGACTGCGGCCAAGGCTGGCAACGTGACCCTGGCCCCCGACGTCTTCGCGGCCAAGGACGCGCCGGACACCTCGTGGATCGGCCTGCTCGTGACCACCGCCCTGCCGCTGATCCTGATCGTTGGCTTCATCCTGTTCATGATGCGCCAGGCCCAGGGCACGAATAACCAGGCCCTGAGCTTCGGCAAGAGCCGGGCGCGCATGTTCCTGGGCAACAAGACGGTCGTGACGTTTGCCGACGTGGCCGGCGTCGACGAGGCGAAGATGGAGCTCCAGGAAGTCGTCGAGTTCCTGAAGTACCCGGAGAAGTTCAACTCGCTCGGCGCACGCATCCCACGTGGCGTGCTCCTGGTGGGGCCTCCGGGAACGGGCAAGACTCTGATGGCCCGGGCGGTTGCCGGCGAGGCTGGCGTGCCTTTCTTCAGCATCTCGGGCTCCGAGTTCGTCGAGATGTTCGTCGGTGTCGGAGCCAGTCGAGTGCGTGACCTGTTCGACCAGGCCAAGCGCAACTCACCGTGCATCGTCTTCGTTGACGAGATCGACGCGGTCGGCCGCCAGCGTGGCGCCGGCCTGGGCGGCTCGCACGACGAGCGCGAGCAGACCCTCAATCAGATCCTGGTCGAGATGGACGGTTTCGACACGAATACGAACGTGATCGTGGTCGCGGCCACGAACCGCCCGGACGTCCTCGACCCGGCCCTGCTGCGGCCCGGCCGGTTCGACCGGCAGGTGATCCTGGATCGGCCCGACATGAAGGGCCGGACGGCGATCCTCAAGGTCCATACCAAGGGCAAGCCGCTCGACAAGGGCCTCGAAGTCGAGGGCATCGCCCGCCAGTCGCCGGGCTTCTCGGGCGCCGACCTGGCCAACCTGGTCAACGAGGCAGCCATCCTGGCTGCGCGGCGCAACAAGAAGGTCATCGGGATGTCCGAGTTCCAGGAGGCGCTCGAACGGATCGTGGCCGGCCCGGAGCGGCGCAGCCGGGTGATCTCGGATGCCGAGAAGAAGATCATCGCCTACCACGAAGGGGGTCACGCCGTCGTGATGCGGGTCCTGCCCAAGTGCGATCCCGTACAGAAGGTCACGATCATCAGCCGCGGGATGGCCCTCGGTTACACGATGGGCGTGCCGATGGAGGATCGCTACCTCAAGTCGAAGACGGAGTTCGAGGACCAGATCGCCGGCCTGCTGGCCGGTAACGCGTCCGAGCGGATCGTCTTCGGCGATACGACCACCGGCGCCAGCAATGACATCGAGAAAGCGACCGACCTGGCCCGCCGGATGGTCACCGAATACGGCATGAGCGAGAAGCTGGGACCGCTGTCCTTCGGGAAGCGCGAAGAGATGATCTTCCTCGGCCGCGACCTCGGCGAGCAGCGCAACTACTCGGACGAGGTCGCCAAGCAGATCGACGAGGAAGTCCGGGCGATCATCGACCGGGCCTACGACCGCGCCTACGAGGTGCTCATGACCAACCGCGAGAGGCTTGACCGGCTGGCGGCCAAGCTCGTCGCCGAAGAGACAGTCGACTCGCCCGACTTCGAGGCCCTGTTCGCCGATCTGCCGCCCAAGACCGACGTGCGAACCCATGGCTCGATCGTCGCCCCGGGCAACAGCGGACCGGCGGCTGAGCCGGCGCCGAGCGCGATCTGACCTTCACGCCCGAGGGCTACTGGATGGGCGAGCCAGCGTGGCTCGCCCATCTCGATTCGGCGCGGCCGTACACTGACTGGACCAGTCAATCAACCGCCGCGAGGGCCGTCAGACCGCCATGACCGACGAGCTCGAAACCTACCTGGCGACCACGGCCGATCGGCGCCTGGCCAGCTATCTCGAATTTCTCCGGATCCCGAGCATCTCGGGCCAACCCGAGTACGCCGGGGCCTGTCGAGAGGCAGCCGAGTGGGTGGCCGGGCAGCTCACCTCAATGGGCGTCGAGCACGTCGAGGTTGCCGAGACCGGCGGCCATCCGGTCGTCTACGGGGACTGGCTCCATGCACCAGGCGCTCCGACGGTGATCGTCTATGGCCACTACGACGTCCAGCCGGTCGACCCGATCGAGCTGTGGGAGACGGCCCCTTTCGAGCCGTTCGTCAAGGGCGACCGGGTGATCGGACGCGGCTCGTCCGACGACAAGGGCCAGATCCATATCCACCTCCGTGCGACCGAGGCGATCCTGGCGACCCGCGGGGCGCTGCCGGTCAACCTCAGGTTCGTGTTCGAGGGCGAAGAGGAATCGAGCTCCGTCCACCTCGATGCGTGGCTCGAGGCAAACCGCGAGCGGCTCACGGCCGACCTTGCCGTGATCAGCGACAGTGGCTTCTTCGACGGCAACCGACCGGCGATCACGGTCGGCCTGCGTGGGATCTGCTCCGTCCAGGTCGACGTGCGGACGACGGCCGTGGACCTCCACTCAGGCAGCTTCGGCGGAGCTGTCCAGAACCCGGCGAATGCCCTGGCCCAGATCATTGCGGCGCTCAAGGGACCCGACGGCCGGATCCGGGTGCCCGGTTTCTACGACGACGTCGTCGCGTTGACCGAGACGGACCGGGCGGCGTTCGCCGCGCTGCCATTCGACGAGGACGAATACCGGACGGCCCTCGGCCTGCCGGCTCTCGTCGGCGAGGCGGGCTATTCGACACTCGAGCGACGGGGCAGCCGGCCAACCCTTGACGTCAACGGGATCTGGGGTGGGTTCCAGGGCGCCGGCTCCAAGACGATCATCCCGGCTCACGCCCATGCCAAGATCAGCTGCCGGCTCGTGGTGGACCAGGAGCCGAGCACGATCTTCGAGCTGCTCCGCGCGTTCGTGCTGGAGGTGGCACCGCCGGGCTGTTCGGTCGAGGTCCAGGACCTGGGCGGAGGCCGGCCGAGCCTGACCGCGATCGATCATCCGGCGACCGAGGCCGCCGCCCGGGCCCTCGAAGCCACCTTCGGCGCGGCGCCGCTGTACATCCGCGAAGGTGGCTCGATCCCGGTCTGCGCCAGCTTCGAGACAATCCTGGGCCTGCCGGTTGTCCTCCTGGGCTTCACCCCGCCCGACGACAACGCCCACGCCCCGAACGAGTCGATGTCGCTGCCCAACCACGAGACCGCGATCCGGACCGTGGCGTCGTATTGGGACGAGCTCGCCCGCCTGCCTCGCTGAACCGGGGCTCCGCTGTGCGGAAATGTGGGGTCTGGACCGGTGATTCGGACCCCCCCGGGTGCTAGGATGCGGGGACTGGCACCACCGGGAGGATCCATTCGCGTGAGCACCGAAGCAGCCGAGCCGGCCACCACCCAAAAGGGCGTGTGGCGGCTCGAGACCCCCAACGGCAGCATGGCGCCGCGATCGGCCCTTGACGTCCTGGTCGACCTCAATGATCGCGTCACGAGCGGCAAGATTGGCGAGTTCCAGCCGATCCCCCTCGGCTTCACCCCGCTCGACAAGACGATCGGAGCTGGCCTCCGCCCGGGCGAGCTCCTCCTGATCGGTGGCGCCCAGGGCACCGGCAAGACCACGATGGCCCTGCAGATGGCTCGCAACGTCGCCTCGGCCGGCCAGGCCAACGTGCTCTACATCTGTTTCGAGCACGAGGAGCAATACCTGCTCAACCGGATGATCGCGATGGAGTCGGCGCTGGCCCATTTGCCCCACAAGACCGGCGCGATCAAGATCCAGGACGTCCGCAAGGAGATCCTGGGGTCGTGGCTGGCGGAGGGCCAGTCGGGGACCCAGTTGGCCAACAATCCCCGCCTTCGGCCGTCGCTCGACCGGATCGCCCGCTACGGCCAGAACCTGTTCCTGCTGCGCGGCTCGCAGACCGCCAGCACGGTCGACAACATCCGCAACCTGGTCCGCCAGCATCGCGAACTGTCGGGCGATCGCCGCCTGATGGTGATGGTCGACTACATGCAGAAGGTCCCGGTCATTCCGGAGCCGCCGACCGAGTCGGAGAAGGTGACCTACGTCGTCAACGGCCTCAAGGACATCTCCCTGTCCGAGGACGTGCCGATGATCGCGATCGTCGCGGCCGACAAGGAGGGCCTCAAGGCGGCCCGCCTGCGCAACCACCACCTGCGCGGCTCATCGGCGATCAACTACGAGGCCGACATCATCCTGATCCTCAACGAGAAGTACAACGTCGTGGCCAAGGTGAACATCGAGTTCAACCCGTACCAGGCGCAGCGCTTCCGCGACTGGGTGATCGTGTCGGTCGAGAAGAACCGGGGCGGCCAGGACAATGTCGACCTGGAGTTCGAGAAGCATTTCGAGTTCTCCTGCTTCGATCCGAACGGTCGGACCGTTCAGGAGAAGCTGATCGAAGAGCGGCTCTACAACGACTGACGGCATGGCTGGCTCCGGCTCATTCCCGGAGATCGTCGAAATCGTCGTCGAGATCCCGCGGGGCAGCCGCAACAAGTACGAGTACGACGAGCAAGCCGGCGTCTTCCGTCTGGACCGGGTCCTGTCATCGGCCGTCTACTACAACTTCGACTACGGATTCATCGAGAACACGCGGGCGGGCGACGGCGACCACACCGATGCTCTGCTCCTGATCGACGAGCCGACGTTCACGGGTTGCCGGGTCTGGGGCCGCCCGATCGGCGGCCTCGAGATGCACGACGACCAGGGCCCCGACTTCAAGGTCCTGTGCGTGGCAGTCGGCGACCCACACCAGGCCCACGTTGAGAGTCTTGACCAGGTCCGGCCGCACCGGCTCGTCGAGATTCGCCACTTCTTCGACACCTACAAGCTGCTCGAGGCGAAGGAGACCGAGGTGCTCGGCTGGCGTGATGCCGAGGCCGCCCGCGAGATCCTGCTGGGCGATCGCGCGCGCTACCTCGGGGAGCGCACGGCCAAGACCCACCCCGGGTGAGCGAGGTTCGCGGCCGCCGTTTCCTGGCGGCGCACGATGAGCTCGGGGGACCCCGCCTGTTCGTTGCCGTGCCCCTGCCCGGACCGGCCAGGGCCGCGGTCGAGGCGCTTGTGGCCCGAGTCCGGTTGGCTCCGGAACCCGCCCAGGGTCAGCGTCGCGACACGCAGGATGTGCGTTGGGTCCGGATGGACGGCCTTCACCTCACGCTTCGCTTCCTCGGCCCAACCGACCCCGCCCGGCTCCCTCAGGCCCGCTCAGCGGTTACGGCCGCGGCGGCCGGGGTTGCCTCCTTCGAGATGGGCCTGGCCGGCGCCGGCGCGTTCCCCAACCCGGCTCGGCCGCGGGTCCTGTGGCTCGGGCTGGGACGGGGCCTCGAGGCGCTCGAGGCATTGTCCGTCCGGCTCTCGAGGGCGCTCGCCGACTGCGGTTGGCCTCACGACGATCGCCCCGTCCGGCCGCATCTCACCCTGGCGCGGAGCGACGGCGTGGCTGCCGGGTCGCTGGTGGCCGGTCGATTGCTGGCGGCCGCGGTGAACCTGGACTTGACCTGGACCGCGGACCGGATCGTCCTGTTTGAGAGTCAGACCGGTGGTGGGCCGGCCCGCTACCTGCCGCTCCTCGAGGTCCCGTTGGCGGGCCCAAGCTGATCCGGCGCGACGCCGACGCCGACTCGGCGTAGGATCAACCTGTGCCCAGACTCGCCTGCCGGTCGTGTGGACGGCAGATCTACTCGACGGCTCAGCTCGAGTCGCTCTTCGGCGAAGAGCGTCGCTGTTCCCGCTGTGGGGCGAATCTCCATGAGGATCGGCGCGAAGGCGACCGACGAGTCGTGGCCCGCCGTACGAACCCGCCCGATGAGCCGGGCCCACCGGCTGTCACCGAACGACGGGCGAAGCCGCGCCGCGAGGGGCCGCGACGCAAGGATGGAGCGCGTTCGTCGACACCGGCCGGCAGCGCTGCCGGCTGGGTCGACTAGGCCACCTCGGCATTGCGCCTGGCGATCGTCGGCCTGGGCCTGATCGGAGGCTCGATCGCCCGGGCGGTCCATGACGGCCCAGGTCGGGCCAGGTTCGAGTCCATCTCCGCCTGGAGCCCGAGCGGCCGCGGGCCGAGGGCGGCGCTGGCCGACGGAGCGATCGACCGGGCTGCGCCATCGCTGGCCGGGGCGATCGACCGTGCCGAGCTCATCGTGCTGGCTGCCGATCCGCTTGCCTGCCTCGGCCTCCTCGACGAGCTTGCCCAGCTGCCGGTCGCCGACGAGCGGCCGACGATCACCGATGTTGCGAGCACCAAGGCGCTCCTCCTTGGGCGGGCCGACCAGCTCGGCCTGAACTACGTGGGCGGTCATCCGCTGGCCGGCCTCGAGACGACCGGCTATGAGAATTCCCGCGCGGATCTCTTCGTCGGACGGCCGTGGGTCATCTGTCCGGGCGCACTGGCCCGACCGGTCGACCTGGAACGGGTCGACGAGCTCCTGGCAGCCTGCCGGGCGGAGCGCCATTGGCTCGGAGCCGCGGAGCACGACCGGGCCGTCGCCGCGATCAGCCACCTGCCACTCGTGGTCGCCGCGGCCCTCGTCGAGTCCGTGAGCGCCGCCGAGGACTGGTCACTCGCCGAGGAACTGGCTGCAGGAGGCTGGCTGAGTGCTACCCGGCTGGCCCGGGGCGACGCGACGATGGGCGCGGGGATCGCGGCGACCAATGCCCCGGAGCTCGCCCGGCGTCTGCGCTCGCTGCACATCCAGCTCGGCGATTGGCTGGCCGACCTCGAAGCGACCCCCGCCGATCCGGCCGCGACGGCGGACCGGATTCGGACTCGGCTGAGCGCGGCGAAGCGGGCGCTGGAAGCAGCCCAGTGAGCGAGCAGGTCCTCGTCGTGCCCCGCTCGGCGGTGATCCCGGGCCGTGGCTGGCGCGGCGTCCGAACGGAGGCGCTCGAAGGCGTTCTCGACACGATTGTCCGCCAGGGCCGCTTCGAGCCGCGCTCGCTGGTCGAGTCGGATCCGCGCTGGAAGCAGGTCATCCCGTACCTCGTGGTCCGGGATGGGCCACGCTACTTCCTGATGCAGCGGACCCGCGGCGGAGCCGACGCCCGGCTGCACGACCTGTGGTCGATCGGAGTGGGCGGCCATGTGAATCCCGGGGACGGGGGGATCGATGGCGGTCTGCAGCGCGAGTGGCGCGAAGAGATCGACGCACAATTCGAGCCCGACCCGCGTCTCTTCGGCCTGCTCAACGACGACCTGACCGAGGTGGGACGGGTCCATCTCGGGGTCGTGTTCGTGGCCGACGCCGCCGGACGGCCGCTGGCCATCCGCGAGACGGGCAAGCTCAGCGGCGCATTTGCGACGGTCAGCCAGGTCCGAGCCGTCGCCGATCGGCTGGAGACGTGGAGTCAGCTGGTCTTCGAACGGCTCGATGTTCCAGCCCGACGATCGGTGCGCCTATAATCGGCCCGCCGAGCCGATGGACGGCTTCAACACTGGGGAGGCGATGGCCGCGAAGATCCTCGTCATCGACGATGACCCGAATGTCCAGCGGCTGCTGACGTACACCCTCAAGCAGGAAGGCTACGAGGTCCTCGTGGCGTCCGACGGCGCCGAGGGCTTCCGGCTGTGGAGCGCGGAAGTGCCCGCGCTGATCCTGCTGGACATCATGCTCCCCAAGGTCGATGGCTACCAGGTCGCGACCAAGATCCGGGCCGAAGAAGGCTCGGCCGCCCATGTGCCGATCATCATGCTCACGGCCGAGCGCGAGGTAGAACAAAAGGTCCGTGGCCTGCGGGCCGGGGCCGATGACTACCTGATCAAGCCCTTCCACCCGGCCGAGCTGCTCGCCCGGATCAAGAGCCTGCTCGCTCGTTTCGCGCCACGCGACCTGCTCGTCGGTCGGCCGCCCCTCGGACGCGTCCTTGCCTTCTATGGTGCGAAGGGCGGCGTGGGCACGACGACGATCGCGATCAACGCGGCGATCGCGCTCCATCGTGAGCTCGGCCGGAAGGTCGTGCTGGTTGACGCAAACCTCCAGTTCGGCGACCACCGGGTCTTCCTGGACCTTGGTCTCGATCGCAAGAGCATCATCGACGTCGTCACGGCGCCATCGATCGATCTGGATCTGATCAAGCAGGTCCTCGTCCACCATGACTCAGGGATCGACCTCCTCCTCGCGCCACCATCGCCCGAGACTGCCGAGCTGGTGACCGAGGAGCACATGCCCCAGATCCTCGATCACCTCCGCTCGCTCTTCGACTACGTGATCGTGGACATCGACAAACGCCTCGACGAGATCAACCTGAAGATCCTCGACCAGGCCGACCAGTTCTTCGTCGTGATGACCGCCGACCTGTCGTGCCTCAAGAACGTCCGGCTCGTGCTCGAGACGATCGGCCACCTGGGTGTCGAGCCGGGCAAGGTCCACCTCGTCCTGAACCGCTCGAACGCATTCACCGGGATCAGCATGAAGAACGCCGAGAGCGCGCTGAAGCGGACGATCGAGTTCCAGGTGATCAACGAGTACCGGGGTGCCATCAGCGCGCTCAATAGCGGCGCGCCGTTCATGTACACCAAGGCGGACTCACCCCTCGGCCGGTCGCTCCTCGACTTCGGCCGGACGATCGACAAGACCGCATCGGGGACGCCCCAGCCGGCCCTCGGCACGCGCTGAGCACGAGCGCCATCGGCGCGCGCCCGGCACGGGGCACGGCCCGCGATCCGATCCGGCAGCACGGGCGGATGATCCCGGCCCGCTACCCTTGGGGCCATGGCTGTACCCGACGACCCTGAACGGATCCTCGACGGTCTGAACGACGCCCAGCGCCGGGCGGCACTTGCCTCATCGGGGCCCGTGGCCATCCTGGCCGGGGCGGGCACCGGCAAGACCCGGGTGATCAGCCGCCGGGCTGCCTATGCCATCGCGACCGGGGTCGTGCCGGCCGCCGAGGTCCTGCTCGTGACCTTCACCGACAAGGCCGCTGCAGAGATGGCCGAGCGGCTGCGGGTGCTGCGCCAGCCCGCCGTGACCGCCCGGACGTTCCACGCCCACGCCCTGTCGCAGCTTCGCCACTTCTGGCCGGCCAGCCACGACGGGGCCCTCGCCCCGGCGATCCTCGAGTCCAAGTTCCCGATCATCGGCCGAATCGCCCGGGGACTGCCCGGTGGCTACCGGTTTACGCCGGCCAAGGACCTGGCCGGCGAGATCGAGTGGGCCAAGAACCGGCGGATTGCGGCGGGGGAATACCGAGCCGCTGCAGCGGCGGCCGGGCGTGAGCCCCCGATCCCGGTCGAGCTGATGGCCCGCGTGTTCGCGGACTATGAGCGCGCGAAGGTACGGGCCGGACGAATCGACTTCGAGGACATGCTCGGTGCCACGATCGACCTGCTCGAGACCGATGCCGAAGCGGCCGCGATCGTCCGGGCGCGCAAGCGCTGGTTCAGCGTCGACGAGTACCAGGACACGAACCCCCTCCAGGAGCGTCTGCTCACGCTGTGGGCCGGCGATCGCCCGGACGTGTGTGTCGTCGGCGACGAGGACCAGACGATCTTCAGCTTCACCGGCGCGTCGAGCAGCTACCTGCGTGACTTTGCCCGGACACATCGGGGAGCGACGGTCGTCGAGCTGACCGAGAACTACCGCTCGAGCCCGGAGATCCTGGGGCTGGCCAACCGGCTGATCGCGTCGACCGGCCGTGCGAAGGCCCTGACCGCGACCCGACCATCGGGCCCGCCACCCAGCTGCGTCGCGTACGCCGACCCGGCGGCCGAGCTGGCTGGCCTGGTCGGCACGATCCATGCCCGGATCGACGCGGGAATCGCCCCGCCGGAGATCGCCGTCCTCGTGCGGATGAACGCTCAGCTGGCACCGATCGAGTCCGCCCTGACGACCGCCGGGATCCCCTACGTTGTCCGCGGTGGCCGGTTCTACGAGCGACCCGACGTACGGGCCGCGATCCGGGCGATCGAACGGGCGAAGCTGGCAGCCGTCGGCGGCGACCTCCGGGCCGCGATCGAGACGGTCTTCGCGGACGCCCTGGGCTATCAACCACAGGCGACGCCCAGCGGGCCGGAGGAGCGCGAGCGGGCAGCGGACCTCGGCGTCCTGCTGGCGATCGTGGCCGAGTTCGCCGGCGCAGACGGCGGCCGGTTGGACCCGCCGGGCGCGTCCGATGTCCTGGCCGAGCTGGCCCGCCGCGACGCTGCCGAGCGGGCGAACGTCGCGGGCGGTGTGACGCTGTCGACGATCCACCGAGCGAAGGGCCTCGAATGGGACGCTGTCCTGCTGCCCGGCCTGGAGGAGGGCAACCTGCCGACCGGACAGGCCGCCGGCGATCCGGAGGCGCTCGACGAGGAGCGTCGCCTCCTCTACGTCGGGATCACCCGGGCCCGGATTCATCTCACCGTTTCGTGGGCCGCCCGCCGGGTCGGGCCGGGCGGGCGCGAGGCGAGCCGACGGCCGTCGCGTTTCCTGGTCGATCTCGGGTTCCAGTCCCGCCTGGCCCGTCCCGGGATCAGCCCGGCCCGTCGTTCAGCCGTGCGCGGACGTTCCGAGCCCGGACCCTCGGGTGGCCCAGCCTTCGAGGCACTCCGGGCCTGGCGGGCCGAACGGGCCAGGGTGGCTGGGGTGCCGGCCTACGTCGTCGCCCACGACGCTACTCTCGCCGCGATCGCCGGAACGAAGCCGACCTCGATGGCGGCGCTCGCCGCGGTGAAGGGAATGGGCCCAGCCAGGCTCGAGCGCTACGGTCCTGAGATTCTCGCGGTCCTCGCCGACACCTGACATTCCTGGCCCGATCGAGCCGGGGAGCTGTCGATTCGGGTGATCCCGTTCGTTGTTCCAATGAGGGCCAGCGAGGCGCCAACGACCTCGGTCCCGGGCACAGGAGATCGGCAGATGACGGATCCGCGGGTGATTCACTTCGAGATCGTGGGCAAGGACGGCAAGGCGCTCCAGGCTTACTACAGCGCCCTGTTCGGCTGGAAGCTCAACACGGACAATCCGGATGGCTACGGCATGACGAACCCGGAAGCGACCGGCCCCATCGTCGGGATCGGCTCGACGCCGGACGGCTCGGCCGGTCACGTCACCGGCTACGTCACGGTGGCCGACATCGACGCGACCCTGGCCAGGGCCGTTGCCCTGGGTGGCAAGGTGATCATGCCCAAGTTCCTGCCCGGCGGTGGGGCCACCATCGCCCTGGTCGCCGATCCCGAAGGGCACGTCGTGGGTCTGACCCAGGTCTGAGGTCCGTCCGGGGCGATGGCACCCGGCGTGGAACGAAGCGACGGGCTGGTGGTCCTCCGGGATCGCCGGCCCGTCGTGCGCTGACGGCCCATGGGGCCGCTAGCGGCCGGTCCGGAACGGCTCGCCGTGGCCCGGGATCACGACGTCGGCCGCGGCCAGGATCCGGGCGCGGCTCGCTTCGAGGATCGCCTGGTTGGGCGCAAACGGGTCGAGCTCGGGCGTCCGGTCGGCGCGCCACCAGGCGTGGGTCATGGCGTACGTCCCGTCCTCCGCCGCGACGATCAACGAGGCATCCTCGTCGGTGTGGCCGGGCGTCAGCCAGAGCTGCGTGTTCGGTGAAAGCCGGTAGCCGTCACCGTCGTGATCGAGCCATTCGTCACCGATATAGCGGGCCCAGAAGTCGACGACCTCGGCCTCCGGGAACAGGGCAACGTTGATCGTGTGGTCGGGATGGTGGTGCGACAGGAACACGTGGCTGATCGACTCGGGGGCGATCCCCAGCGCAGCGAGCGGGTCGAGGATCAGGGACCGCCGGGCGACCATCCCGGGATCAACCACGATCCGGGCGTCGCCGTCGAGGACCAGCACGACGCTGCTGGCGACCCGATCGCCGGCATAACCGGCGTGGAGCAGATGGACGGTGGCCATCGACCCATGATAGGTGCTCACCTGCGCCCGTTCGCGCCTGATCAGCGAGCGCTGGTGACGATCCGCGATCGCAGGATCTGGTGATGGAGGCCCCGCAGGCGCCAGGCGAGGATCAGGTTGGTGATCCCGAAGACGATCGCCCATGCCCCCACGATCCAGACGAGGGACAGCAGGCCGCTGCCCGGGAAGACCGCGATGAAGATCCCGAACAGGATCGTGAGCAGACCGCCGACCACGAGCCAGAGCTCCCCGGCGATCTCCCGGCGCAGGTGGATTGCCGCGATCACCTGGACGGCCCCCAGGCTGATCGCCCAGAACGCCGCGAGGTAGAGCAGCGCCAGCGCCGTGATCGCCGGAGACAGGACCGTGACGACGGCCACCGCCACCCCAAGGACGCCCATCAGCGCGACGCTCCAGCCATGCCCACGGGTTCCCGGCTCACCGCGCAGCAACGAAACGAGGAGGGCGATCCCGTCGATCAGGACATACGCGGCGAACAAGGTCACGAGCACGAGCAACGTGAGCCCGGGCCACAGGAAAGCCAGGATCCCGAAGGCAATCGCTGCGACCCCACGGATCTCGACCAGCCACCAGTTTCGCGCCAGCAGGTTGAGCATCGTCCGCCTCCTCGCAGGAGGGTACGCCACAAGCCTGCCACTGTCCGGTCGTCCGGCTGGCAAGATGGGGCCTCGGCAACGGAGGCGAAGAATGCAGGTCAGGGCCCTCGATCATGTTCAGGTCGCGATGCCGGAAGGCGGTGAGCCAGCGGCCCGCAGGTTCTACGGTGGACTCCTGGGGTTGTTGGAGGTGGCCAAGCCGGCCGCCCTGGCCGGTCGCGGTGGCTGCTGGTTCGTGGGGTCCGGGATCCAGCTCCACCTGGGCGTCGAGCGACCGTTCAGCCCGGCGGGCAAGGCTCACCCGGCCTTCGCCGTCGACGACCTCGAGGTGGCTCGGGCTGATCTCGCCGGGGCCGGTGTTCCGATCACGGATGACGGCCTGGAGGTCGGCTTCCGGCGGTTCTACGCGCAGGATCCGTTCGGCAACCGGCTCGAATTCGTCAGCCGGGCCGATGGCAGCCGAGTCGAGGCTCCGCTCCTGGAGCGCGGCGAGTTCCAGATCAGCACGGATCCCTCCCGGCTCGATCGGGCGTGGTTGGTCGAAGCCTTGTCGGAACGGGCGTATTGGGCGCTGGGCCGATCAACCGCGGTCATTGAGCGATCGATCGAGCGTTCGATCTGCTACGGCGTGTACCAGGGAACCCGGCAGGTTGGCTTCGCCCGGGTCGTGACCGATCAGGCGACCTTTGCCTGGCTGTGCGACGTGTTCATCGACGAGGCATGGCGCGGTCAGGGCCTGGGTGGCTGGCTGATCGAGTCGATCGTGGCCGACCCACGCCTGGCCACCACTGGCCGGTTGGTCCTGGCGACCCGGGACGCACAGGAACTGTATCAACGGCACGGGGGCTTTGGCCCGCTGCCCAACCCCGAACGCTGGATGGCCCGGGTCCGGGTCTGACCGGTCGTGCCTGCCGGATCGCCTGAAGGGCTTGCGGCCGGCTCTCCTCGGGCCGGCCGCCTGTGCGCTCGTTTACGGGGTCAAGCCGGGGATCGAGAACGGCTTGTCGCTGACCTGGTCGGCCGGCGGGGCTGCGATCGTCACAGCCGCGTCGTACTTGGTCAGGTCGATGGTCAAGGTCAGGTTGCCCTGGCTGGCGGCATCGATGACGATCACCAGCCGGCTCGGCCGGAGATCCGACTTCTGGGACCACAGGTCGACCGTAAGCGTGCCTGACGAGTCGCCCAGCAGGCCGCTCGCCTGCGGGACGTCCGAGCTCGAGACCTTCTCCTGCACGTGATAGCAATCCTGCCCGTTGACCGTCTCGTCGGCCAGCTTGGTCGGCGCGGGCAGCTTGGCCAGCTCGGCCTGCACGGCCGAGATCATCGCCGAGGCCTGGGCCGGATCGGGCGACCCGCCGAGGCCCAGGCTGGGGATGGGCAGGGCGCTGGTCAGGGCGGCCGTGTCGAGCTTCGAGTACTGGGCGCCGCTCAGGCTGGTCTTGATGTAGGCAACGCCGCCGACTTCGACCAGGTTTGCGCTGAACGCCAGGAGGGCCGGCACGCTGACCGCAACCTGGGCCGCGCTGTTCGTGACGTCGAGATCGCCGGAGATGGTCGTACCCGACAGGTCGAGGTTCGCCGAGCTCGAGCCGGCCGCAGGACTCGCGTCGGAGCTGGCCCCGGTGAGACCGCCGGTGTTGATGCTGCCGGTCACGGCGACGTTGAAGTGAAGGCTCTTGAGGTTCTGCAGCGAGCTGGTCGTGTTGGTCAGGATCAGCTTGGGGTCGGACAGGACCGGGGCGGCCGGCGTGCTGCTGCAGGCGGCGATGGCGATCGCGGCGACCGCCAGGAGCGAGAGGAGTCGACGAGGCATGGGCATTCTCCAGGTCAGTGCTTGAATGACGAGTGCCGGGTTAGGGTAGCCGTAGTCGTGAGACGGGTCTACTGCCGGGATGTTGCGGTCCGGCCGCCGGTCCGGCCATGACCCGATGGAGCCATCGGGCCGGCCTGCTCGGCCGGGACTTACGCCGCGAGGTCGGAGTCGAGGGGTCGGAGTAGAGTCGACCGGGCGAGGTCCGGCCGCGTTTGGAGACGTTGGTGGCCGCGCCTTGGTGAAACCCGTGCACAGGATGGCCATGATCGATTTCGACTTGGTCCGGCACGGACGGCTCGAGCTCAACGACCTCGCCCGAGGCCTGACCCCTGCTGCCCTTGCCGCAGCCAGCCGGGCGATGACGGCCGACCTCATCGGACGGCTGCGCGCCGGCATTGACGAGGACGTGACCTTCGTGCCGGACGACCCAGGCGCCGACGATTCATTCGCCGTCGATGCGGCCGAGGCCGGCCTTGCCTGGACGCTCGGCCATGTCATCGTGCACGTCACGGCGAGTGCCGAAGAGGCCGCCTGCCTGGCCGCCGAGCTCGCCCGCGGCGTGGAGCACCATGGCCGGTCGCGCTACGAGGTCCCGTGGCCGGCGATCGTGACGATCGTGGCCTGTCGCGACCGGTTGCGGGAAAGTGAGCGGATGATCCTGGCCACCCTCGGGACCTGGCCGGACGAACCCCATCTCGAGGTGGCATACACGACGTCCAGAGGGTCGTTGCGCAATGCGCCGGCCCGTTTCCTGGGCGGCCTGCTCCATGCTGATTCGCACCGTGGGCAGGTTTCGGAGATCCTGCGCCAGGCCAGCGTCGCCAGAGCCAGCAGCGCATCAGCGGAGACCGCCCCCGGTGATCGGCCGGTGAGCTGTGGATAATCGCGGGTGGAGCCGGCCAGCCTAGCCTTCGGCAATGTTGGCCTCGGTCCTCTCGGCAACCCTGCACGGGATCGACGGCCGGGTGATTCGGGTCGAGGTGGATGTGGCCCCCGGCCTGCCCGGCTTCTCGATCGTCGGCCTGGCCGATGCTTCGCTCCAGGAGGCCCGCGAACGGGTGCGCGGCGCGATCCGGAACAGCGGCCTGGTCTTCCCACCGCGCCGGATCACGGTCAACCTGGCTCCGGCTGACCTGCGCAAGACCGGAGCATCGCTCGATGCTGCGATCGCCGTCGGGATCCTGCTTGGCTCGGAGCAGGCCCGGGCGAACGGCGCCTGGGCGCTGATCGGCGAGCTGTCGCTCGGTGGCGAGCTCCGGCGGGTACCCGGCATCCTGTCCATGGTCCTGGCACTGGCCCGCCGCGGCGTGGCTCGCGTCGTCGTTCCCGCGGAGTCGGCCGCCGAGGCCGGGCTGGTCGATCGGATCGAGATCCATCCCGCCGCCGACCTGGCCGGGGCACTCGGGGCGATCCGCTCCGGTCGGGCAGCCCGGCCACGGGTGAATCCCGCGCGGGTGGACCTCGTGGGGCCGAGCGCCGGGAGCTCGTCCCGGGAGGGACCGACCAGCGCAGCGGGACCGCTGGTCGACGCACCCGATCTCGAGGAAGTCCGCGGCCAGGCCGTTGCCCGGCGAGCGCTCGAGATCGCGCTGGCCGGCGGGCACGCACTCCTGCTCGTGGGCCCGCCGGGATCCGGCAAGACGCTCCTGGCCCGGACGATTCCGGGCCTGCTGCCGCCGCTCGATCCGGCTGATGCCCTGACGACGACGGCGATCCGTTCGGCGGCGGGGGAGGGACCGATCCTCGAGCTGGACACGCGCCGGCCGTTTCGAGCCCCGCACCACACGATCTCCTACGCCGGGATGGTCGGCGGCGGTCCGGTCCTGGCGCCGGGCGAGGTAACCCGCGCCCACCAGGGCGTGCTCTTCCTGGACGAACTGCCGGAATTCGGGCGGGATGTCCTCGAGGCACTGCGTCAACCCATCGAGGAGGGCCGCGTGGCGATCGTCCGGGTCGGGCGCTCGCTGATCCTGCCGGCCCGGTTCCAGCTCATCGCCGCGATGAACCCCTGCCCGTGCGGCGGTGCGCTCGGGATCGAGGCTGCCTGTCGATGCCGGACCGGCGTTCCCGAGCGCTATGCCGGGCGTGTCTCGGGACCGCTCCGCGATCGGATCGACCTGTGGGTGGAGATGCCGCGGGTCCCGCCGGGCAGCCTGGTCGGGGAGACGACGGGCGAGGCCTCGGCGCCGGTCGCGCTCCGGATCGCGGCTCTGCGGCAATTCCAGATGGAGCGTCGAGGCAGCCTGAATGGCGGCCTGAGCGGGAGCAGGCTGCGGCTCGCCTGTCAGCTCGGGGCACGCGAGCGATCGCGGGTCGTCAACCTTGCCGAGGGTCTCGACCTGTCCGCACGCGGTGTCGAGCGGCTGCTCAGGGCGGCGCGCACGATTGCCGACCTCGACGCTGCCGAGCGGGTGGGGCTGGCTCACCTCGACGAGGCCGGCCGGTTTCGCGCTCTCGGCGTGCGCTCACCGCTGCAGATCGCGGTCTAGCATGCTGGGAGTCGGCCGGGGCGGCCCGCTGGGGATCGACCGGCCCGCTGGACCACGGGAACAGGCCAACCCGTACCTGCTCGACGGTCGATCGTCGGCTGGGCGGCCGTCCCTGGCACGACCCGACGAACGCCAGGCCGCCATGCTCCTGATGACGGTCGAAGGGCTCGGCCCGATAACGTTCTATCGGTTGCTGGCGGCTCACCGTTCAGCCAGCGCGGTCCTTGAGCTTGCCCGCAGCGAGGCCGGCCGCGGCCAGCTCCTGCGCCTCGTTGGATCGAGCGCAGGCACCGATCGAACCCCTGCCCGCCGGCCGCTCCAGATCGTGGATGGTCTGGGCGCTGTTGCCCGTGATCGCGGGGCGATCGTCGACTGGTTGGAGTCGCTGGGCCTGCGCTGGCTGACGCTCGACGATCCCGACTACCCGGCTCGCCTGCGCCTGCTCGAGGTTCCGCCCCCGGTCCTCTTCTTGCGCGGCGCCCCCGACGCGCTCTTGGCGACCTCGTCGATCGCAGTCGTCGGGACGCGTCGGCCGACCGACGGGGGGCGTCGGACGGCGGCACGAATCGCCGATGCCCTGGCTCGTCTTGGCTCCACGATCGTGTCTGGGCTGGCCGTGGGGATTGACGGCGTCGCCCATGGTGCCGCCGTGGAAGCCGGCGGTCGGACGGTTGCCGTCCTGGGTTCGGGCCACGAGCGACTCTTTCCCCATGCGCATCGGCGCCTCTCCGAGCGGATCGTGGCAACCGGCGGTGCGCTCGTCTCGGAGCTGCCCCCGGCCGCGCTGCCCACTCGGGGCACGTTCCCTCGCCGAAACCGGGTGATCAGTGGCCTGGCCGATGCCACGATCGTGGTCGAGGCGGCCGCGCGAAGCGGCGCCCTGATCACCGCGGCGTGGGCCCTCGAGCAGGGCAGGGAGTGCTTCGCCGTGCCCGGTTCGATCGATGCTCCAACTTCGGTTGGCTGCCTCGCCTACCTGCGCGAATACCCGGGCCAGGTCCGGATCGTGGCCGGGATCGCCGAGCTGATCGAGGACCTGGGGCTGACGGGTCGGGCCCCCAGCCGGGATCGGCCGGCCAACGAGCACCCGTCGTCCCTCGCGCCACGACCCGCGCCGGCAGCGGTCCTGGCCACCCTCGGCCGAGCCGAGGCGGCTGTCGCAGCGGCCCTCCTCGACGGGTCGGCGACGGTCGACGACCTGGCCCGGGCGTCGGACCTGTCGGTCGCGACCGTGCTCGGAACGCTGACCGTGCTCGAGTTGCGCGGGCTCGTGACCGGCGGCGGCGGTCGCTATCGTCTGGACGGCGCGCTGGTCGCGGCCGGTCCGGAGCAGAGGGCCACGGTTGCCTCCTCTCGACAGCCAGTGCTACCCTGAGTTGAACGTCCGGGCCTATGCCCGGTTGACAGCCGCACGATGCCGCTGACCCCCAGCAGCTAGCCAGGAGACTGTCTATTGCGAAAGTTCGCAGCCGCCGCGCTTGCCGTTCCCGTCCTGGCCACGCTATACGTGCCGATTCTCCTGCGACGGAGCATCGCTGCGCGGCTGGTCCTGGGGCTTGGCATCGTGGCCCTGCTTGGGCTTGGCGCGCTGGCAGTGCTCTCGCCCAAGGCGACTGCCGCCAAGGCACCCACGGTCTCGGCACCGCTCGACTCGGCGTCGTTCTCCGAATCGGTCGACACCGCCCACCGCCTCCACAGCCCGGTCCGATTGGGATTCTCGAGCCCGATGAACACCGCCTCGGTCGTGGTCGCGCTGACCGTCGATCCGGCCACCCCGGTCGCGACGAGCTGGGATGCGGCCGGCAAGACGCTGACGATCAGCCCGCGCGGGATGTGGCAACCGGGCACGTTCTACACGATCAAGGTAGCCGGCTCCGCCGTCGATGCGAGCGGCCAGGCGTTGGGCCATGCCGCGCGAGCCCTGTTCAGCACCCGGGCGGCCACCACCGCCCGGCTGGCCCTCAGCAGCCCGATCGCCGGAGGGGCGTCGACCGCTACCGGCTTCACGGTCTCCTTCGATCAGGCCGTCCCCACGCCGTCGGCGGATTCGCTCCTGGTGATCAACCCGGCCGTGACCGGAACACTGACGGACGCGTCGACCAGCGCCAGCGGCACGTCCGTCACCTTCCAGCCTGATCAGCCGCTCGCCCCGGGTACGGAGTACACCGTCGCCCTGCAGACCGGTGTCGTCGACTCGGACGGAGCAAGCGTGGCGATGCCCGCCCCGCTCCAGGTCAAGACGGCTGTCGCGCCAGGCATCGTCCGCTTCCGGCCGCTGAGCGGAACCAAGAACGTCGCCGCGACGGCGAAGCTGTCGGTCCGCTTCACGATGGCGATGGATGTCGTTTCGACCGGTGCCGCGTTCAAGGCGTCGGTGGGGGCCAAGGTTCTCGCCGGTAAGGTCAGCTGGGCCGAGAAGAACACCGTCCTCGTGTTCAGCCCGAAGACCGCCATGGCCAGGGGCAGCACCGTGACGATGACCGTTTCAACCGCGGCCCTGTCGGCCGCCGGGGTGCCGCTGGCGGCGGCGCGGAGCGTCTCGTTCAGCACGGTGGCGGCCGCCGTGGTCGCCAAGGCGGCCAGGATCGCCAAGCCCAAGAGTCCACCCAAGGGCGGTGGCGGATCTGGTGGCGGATCTGGTGGCGGATCGACCGGCGCGGGGGCGTGGCACGCGGTCGAGGTCTACTACCTGGGCCTCATGAACTGCACCCGCGGCGGCGGTTGGATTCTCGCATCCGGCAGGTGCAGCAGCCCCGGCGGGAGCGGGATCGCACCACTCATCCTCAACGCCGGTATCTCGAACAAGGTGTCGCGGCCCTACGCGAAGCTCATGGTCACGAAGAACATCTGCAGCCACTTCGCCCAGGGCACCCCGGGTGACCGCCTTCACAAGGCCGGCTACCCCGGTGACTACCGCGAGAACATCGGCTGCCGCGATTCGAGCAGCCCGTACACCTCCGTCCTCCTGACCCATCTCTTCTTCCAGGACGAGAAGCCCTGCGCCAACTACTGCCACTGGGCCAACATCATGGACGCGCGGATGAATCAGGTCGGGATCGGGATCTGGGTGATCGGTGACCGGGTCCGCCTCGTCGTGGACTTCTGGAAAGGTTGACCGACCAGGCGTTGCCCGGCGACGCTGCTTCCGGCCGGGCAGCTCTCGACCGTCAACCGGTCCTGCGCAACGCGGTCATCCACCTGAACAACGAGCAGCCGGTGCTGGCGGACCTGTTCGAGGTGCCCTCCCCGCGGGACGTCGCCGTGCTGTGCACGAACCTACGTACGCCGGACGGCAAACGGCCGGTCTTCATCGATCAGACCGATTCGATCTTCCTGCTGCCGCTCGCCCACATCCGGTTTATCGAGATGCCCGCGTCGACGGGCCAGGATCTGGATGAACCCGGCGTGGTCGGGGGTGCCCCCGGCAGACGTCGGCCAGCCCACCCGACGCCGGAGCCCGAGGCCGACCTCGAGATCGACGAGGACTTCCTGCGCCGGATCCGCGACGCCTGATTCACGCGCGCCGCCCGCGGCGCCGAAGGCGCTGATGATCGCCGGCCAAGAAGCCGGTGCTAGACTCCCCGACGTCATGAGCGGCAACCTGGTGATCGTCGAGTCGCCCGCCAAGGCGAAGACGATCGAACGCTACCTCGGCCCCGGCTACCGGGTCCTCGCTTCGTACGGCCATGTCCGCGATCTGCCCGAGAAGCTCGGCAAGGACCAGCTGGGCGTCGACGTCGAGCACGACTTTGCCCCGAGCTACGAGATCGTGGCGGACCGGCGCAAGCAGGTCGCCGCGATCACCCGGGCCGCCCGCACCGCCGACACCGTCTTCCTGGCTACCGACCTCGATCGCGAAGGCGAGGCGATCGCCTGGCACGTTGCCCAGGCGGCGGGCCTTGTCCCGGCCCGCACCCGTCGAGTGACCTTCAGCGAAATCACCGAAGGGGCGATCCGCGAGGCCTTCGCCCATCCCCGCGAGATCGACCTCGATCTCGTCGATGCCCAGCAGGCCCGCCGGATCGTCGACCGGCTGTTCGGTTACACCCTCAGCCCACTACTTTGGCGAAAGGTCCGCTCGGGCCTATCTGCCGGCCGAGTCCAGTCGGTTGCCGTCCGCCTCGTGGTCGATCGCGAACGCGAGATTCGGGCGTTCAGCGCGGTCGAGTACTGGACGATCGAGACGACGCTCCTCGCGCCGGACGGAACTCCGTTCAGCGCTGATCTCGTCCGGCTCGACCGGGAAAAGCCCGTGATCGGTGACGAGGTGACCGCCTTCGCCCACTCCGACGCACTGCGCGCCGCCAGGCCGGTCGTGCGCGGCGTCGGAGTCAAGCAATCGAAGCGCAGCCCGGCGCCGCCGTTCACCACCTCTACGCTCCAGCAGGAGGCCAGTCGCAAGCTCGGCTTCAGCCCGAAACGGACGATGGGTGTGGCCCAGCGGCTGTACGAAGGCCTGGAGACCGATGAGGGCCAGGTCGGGCTCATCACCTACATGCGGACGGACTCCGTGGCCCTGTCCGGCCAGGCGATGGGCGATGCCCGGGACGTGATCGCGGCCCGCTTTGGCAGCCACTACACGATGCTCAAGGGCCGCCCGTTCAAGACGAAGACGCGCAACGCCCAGGAGGCGCACGAGGCGATTCGGCCGACCTCGTTCGGGCGTTCCCCGGACCAGATGGAGAAGGTCCTGCCCCGCGACGAGGCGCGCCTCTATCGCCTGATCTGGCAGCGGGCGCTGGCCAGCCAGATGAAGGAGAAGGAGCTCCAGACGACCAGCGTCGATCTCGACGCAGATCGCTACGAGCTGCGGGCCACCGCCACCAGGACGATCTTCGATGGGTTCTCCGCCGTCTACACGGAGGGCCAGGACGACACGGCCGAGGAGCAGGAGCGAGTCCTGCCGGCGCTCCACGAGGGTGATCTCACCACGGTCGAAGCCGTCCAGCCAACCCAGCACTTCACCGAGCCACTGCCGCGCTACACGGAGGCGACCCTGATCAAGGCCCTCGAGGAGAATGGGATCGGGCGTCCGTCGACGTATGCCGCAACCATCTCCACGATCCTGGAGCGCGGCTACGTCAGCGTGAAGGAGCGGCGGCTTCGGCCCGAGCCGGTCGGCGAGATCGTCACGGACCTGCTCGTTGACCACTTCGGCTCGCTCGTCGACCTGCAGTTCACGGCCCGGATGGAGGATGACCTCGACGAGGTCGCCAGCGGCAAACGCGCGTGGGTCCCGCTCGTGCGGGCGTTCTACACGCCGTTCGAGGCGACCGTGGCCGCCAAGCAGAAGGAGCTCCGCCCGGCGGATATCGGGCTGGCGACCACGGAGCTCTGCTCGGAAGGACATCCGATGGTGATCCGCGCCGGCCGATACGGCGAGTACCTGGCCTGCGCGAACTTCCCCGAGCACAAGGAAACCCGGCCGATCGCCCCGGCGACGGTCGATGGCGCCGGACCGGCTGGTGATGGGACGCCGGAGATGCCCGGGGTGGGCGAGGCCTGCCCGAAGTGCGGGCCTTCCGACGGCGGGACGCTCGTTGCCAAGCGCGGTCGCTTCGGTCCGTTCGTCGGGTGCGTGCGCTACCCCGAGTGCGACTACATCAAGAAGGACGGGCCACCACCGCCCGATCAGCTGCCCTTCGAGGTGGCTTGTCCAACGTGCGCCGCGGGTCATCTCACGGCTCGCCGTGCCCGCCGGACCGGTTCGGTCTTCTGGGGCTGCTCGCGCTATCCGAAATGCGACTTCACGACCTCGCGCGAACCGCTCGGAGCGATCCACGACGTGGACGACGGACCGGTCGTCCGCAATGGCGATGCGCTCAGCCCTGCCGGCGACGTAGCCGTCGCGCCGGCAGCCCCGGTTCGCGGCGGGCAGACGGATGAGGGCGAACGCGCGTCCGGCTCCGGCAGCGGACTATGCCTGCTCTGCGGGGCGGCGATCCCGCTGCCGCCCGGCGAGCTGGTCGGCCGGAAGCTTGCCGGCGGTCCAGCCGATCCGACGGCGCTTCGCCGACCCGGCCGGGGCAGCCGCCCAGCGGGCCGACCCCGCCCGTCGGGCCCACGCTCCGGGCGGGCGGCCACGCGGACCGGTCGAACGGGCCGGACCCGAGGTTCAGCG
>JADGQK010000139.1 GCA_017881915.1 Chloroflexota bacterium
AATGGTCGCCTTCGCAGTGGAGCGCCTCGCAGTGGGCACCGTCGCAGTGGTCGCCCTCGCAGTGGTCGCCCTCGCAGTGGAGCCCGTCGCAATGGTCGCCTTCGCAGTGGTCGCCCTCGCAGTGGAGCCCCTCGCAGTGGAGCCCCTCGCAGTGGAGCGGCGGCTTCCCGAACGACCCGAAGATCTTCACGAGCGCCCAGACCTCGAGCCTGCTCGCGGTCTCGGCCGGGACCGGGCTGACGGCTGAGAGCGTCTCCGTCAACACCTGGAACAACACGGGCTTCGTCTACATCCGCGTCCAGGGCAAGAACGGCGCGTTCGACCCGTCCAACGCGTTCTCCCTCGCGGTGACGCGCGAGGGCAGCCCCTGTGTCGGCGTCTCCGACCAGGCGAGCAGCCCCACGGCCCCGGCTCGCAGCGTCGGCACGGTCATCCTCACGGACAGCCACCGGATGACCATTGACTCGACGCTGGCCGGCAAGCTGGCCGCGTTCAGCGCAAAGGTCAACGGCGCGATCGTCGACGTGAACGCCGACGCCGCCGTGGCCTCCCTCAACAACCAGGCTGACGCCCACGCGAGCTGTCCGTATGCCAAGAACCTGGTCGGGTCGGCCATCAAGCGGATCGTGGACGCCTACCGCTCCGACAACCCCGTCCGGTACGTGGTGGTCATCGGCAGCGACGGGGTGATTCCCTTCTTCCGCTACCCGGATCCCGCGCTGCTGGGCAACGAGACCCTGTACGTCCCGCCCGTGCTCGACGCGAGCGCATCCCAGGCGAGCCTGCGGCTTGGCTACGTCCTCAACCAGGATGCATACGGCACTCGGGACCAGGTCTCGGTGCTGGGCACAAAGTTCCCCGTGCCGGACCTCGCGGTCGGCCGACTCATCGAGACGCCCGCCGAGATCGGCGGCATGCTCGATGCCTACAACGGGCTGACCAACGGCGTCGTGGCGACCCCCACGAGCTCGCTCGTGACCGGTTATGACTTCCTCCAGGATGCCGCGGACGCCGTCGCGTCCAACCTCCGAGCCGGCATCGGCGGCTCCGGGAACGCGACCCTGATCACCAATGAGGGCGTGGCACCCGGCCTCGTGACCGTGAACGGAACCCCCGATCGGCTCCATTCGTGGACCGGCGCCGACCTCCGCCAGGCCCTGCTGCAGTCCGGTCGGCACGACCTCGTCTTCCTGGCCGGTCACTTCAGCGCCAACGACGCGCTGGCGGCCGACTATGCGACCAACGTCCTCTCGACCGAGCTCGGGTCGTCGTCGACCGACTTCACGAACTCGATCGTCTTCAGCGCGGGCTGCCATTCCGGCTACAACATCGTCAACGGCGACGCGATCCCCAACGTGACCCAGCCGATGGACTGGGCCGAGGCATTCGCCGGGAAGAAGGCAACCCTGATCGCCGGGACCGGCTACCAGTACGGCGACACCGACTTCCTCGCGTACAGCGAGCGGATCTACGCCGAGTTCTCGCGGCAGCTCCTGGTGACGACCGACCCGCATGGCCAGCCGACCCCGGTCGCGGTCGGCGATGCGCTCGTTCGCTCCAAGCGCGTCTACCTGAAGACCACGCCCTCGCTGACCGCGCTCGACGAGAAGGCGCTCCTCGAGTCGACGCTCTTCGGGCTGCCCATGCTCGGCGTCAACCTGCCGCAGGGGCGGATCTACCAGGCGCCCGATTCGAGCACCATCGCCTCGATCACCCCCGTCGCGACCGGGACGCCCGGCAGCGCGCTGGGTCTCGCCACGGCGGACACGAGCGTGACCGGGGCGCTTGCGTCCCACACCCTCCAGCTCACGAACCCCGACCTCACGAGCGGCCCGGCCGCCACGTACCTGACCCCACCCGACGGCAGCGTTGTGCTGCGCCCGATGCAGCCGATCCTTCCCCTCGTGAGCGCCAACGTGACGTCGCCGAGCGCCGGCTATCTCCTGCGCGGCGCGGGCTTGCGCGGGGGCACCTACACGGAGACGAGCGGCGTTACCCCGCTCACGGCCGCTCCCGCCACGGAGCTGCGGGGCATCCACGCGCCGTTCTTCACGGACGTGCTCTTCCCGGTCGAGCCGTGGTCGATCAACTCGTTCGACGCGATCGGCGGCGCGGGGGTCACCCGCCTGCAGGTCACGCCCGTCCAGCACGTCTCGGACGCGAATCCCCTCACGAGCACGCGCCGCCAGTTCTCGGACATGGACTTCCGGCTCTTCTACAGCAACGACCTCAGCGCGGCGGCGCTTGCCGCCCCGCCGACCATCACCGGCGTGGACTCGAGCATCGACGCCAGCACCGGCACGCTCACCTTCAAGGCACGGGCGCTCGGTGACCCGACGGCGGGAATCCAGGCCGTCTGGGTGACATGGACGATCCCTCCGCTGGTGGGCCAGCAGGGGACGTGGCGGTCCATCGATCTTGTCCAGGACGCGCTCGATCCCTCGCTGTGGACCGGCACGCTGCAGCTTGCCGCCAGCGTCGATCCGGGCAGCGTGGCGTTCATGGTGCAGGCGGCGAACGGCGACGGTCGCGTCACGCTCGACGCGAACGTCGGTGCCTACTACCATCCCGGGTCCATCCCGGGAGCCCCGACGGGCACGACGACGACGCCCGCGGCCACGGTGACCGCGTTCACCTCCGTGCCGCCCACGACGGTCGCCTACGGCAGCAGCTTCACGGTCGCGGCGAAACTTTCGTCCGGCGGGACCCTGCTCGCCGGCAAGGTGCTGCACATCGGGATCGGCTCCTCGCTGATCCCGGCGATCACCAATGCGAACGGTCAGGCGAGCGTGACGCTCCTGGCGACCCTCACCCCCGGCTTGTACCCGGTCACGGCCAACTTCGCCGGTGATGGCGCCGACACGCCGTCGGGCGCGACCGCCAACGTGTCCGTGACGGCGCAGTCCACGACCCTGACCCTGTCCGGCACGCTCGGGACCCAGACCTATGGCGGGCCGTTGTCCGTGGTGGCGACCCTGAGCGCGGGCTCGCCTCCGGCGGCCCTGTTCCAGCGGCCCGTCTTCGTCATCTTCACGGGCACCGGCCCGGCCAGCTCGGGCGTCACCAGGGTCTTCGCCGGCAGGACCGACCCGGTCGGCCGGGTGGTCGTCCCTGCCTCGACGCTCGGAAGCCTCCCGGCCGGGAGCTACGGCGTCGACGCGTACTTCAACGGCGCGCCCGCGCCGGTCAACCTGGCCCCCTCGGATGTCGACTACGCCCCGGCACACGGGCAGGCCACGCTCTCGCTCCGGTGGCCGTTCAGCGGCTTCCTGATCCCGGTCAAGAATCCGCCGACCCTCAATATCGCGACCGCGGGCTCAGCCGTCCCCTTCCGGTTCGCCCTCGGGGGCAACCGCGGGCTCGGCATCCTCGCTGCCGGCTCCCCGGTCGTGACCGCGGTCGCCTGCCCGACGGGCGTCGCGACGAACACCGTCCCGGCGCTCATCGCGATCCCGGTCAACTTCCTCGTCTATGTCGGCGCCCCCGTGAACCAGTACCTCTATGCGTGGAAGACGTCCAAGTCGTGGGCGGGGACGTGCCGCCAGTTCGACCTGCAGCTTGCCGACGGCTCCGACCACGTGGCGACCTTCAGGTTCCAGTAGCCGGGGGGCATCGGCCCACGGCGGCCGGCGGCGGCCGGCGGCGGCCGGGCGCGGACGACCAAGGCAGGTACCTCTAGCCCACGTCACAGCCTCGCCGCGGTCGGGTGGCGGACGATG
>JADGQK010000140.1 GCA_017881915.1 Chloroflexota bacterium
GAGTCGATCAATCGCCGTCCGGCGAAATCGGTGACTCGGCCGCCGGCCTCTTCGATGAGCACGAGGGGGGCCGCCATGTCCCAGGCCGCCAGGTCAACCTCGACAACGGCCTCTGCGGCACCCTCGGCCAGGAGCGCGTAGCCCCAGAAATCACCGAAGCCGCGATCGCGCCAGACCTCGCCCAGCAATCCCGCGAACCCCGGAGCGCGCCCGGACGCCACGATATCGTGAGCTGATCCGTACAGGACCTGCGCGTCGGCCAGGGTCGCGATCCCCGAGACGTGGATCGATCGCCGGGCCTCGTTGCCGGCCGCGCCAACGGCCCATGCTCCCCCACCCCGCCGGGCGTACCAGCGTTCACGCAGGGCCGGCGCCGAGACCACGCCGAGCTGGAGCTCGCCGTCGACCTCGAGGGCAAGCAACGTGCCGAAGAGCGGTACCCCACGAATGAAGTTGTGGGTGCCATCGATCGGGTCGATATACCAGCGGCAGCGCCCTGTGCCGGCCTGCGCGCCGTACTCTTCACCGACCAGGCCATGGTCCGGATAGGCCGCCAGGATCCGTTCTCGGATGAGCCGCTCGATCGCCTGGTCCGCCACGGTCACGAACGAGCGGTCCGGCTTGGTCATGATCTCCAGGTCGCGCCGGAAATGACCCAGCGCAAGGGTATCGGCTGCGTCACAGGCGGCCTGGGCGAATTCGAGCCAGGCATCGAGCTCAACGGCGGATGCGCGGGCCCGCGTTGCGCTCCAGGCCGGGCCACCGGCAACGGCATCCACGATCGACGGGGCGAATCGCGCCTCGCTGGCCCCGGGCGAGGCCGTCATGCCCGGATCCGCTCGCCGGTCGGGTCGAAGAGCGGCTCGGCCGCCACCTCGAAGCCAATCCACTCGCCGAACACCTCGATCTCGCCGTGGGTGCCGATTGCCGCCTGGTCGGGTGGCAGGTAGGCGTAAGCGATCGAGCGCTCGACAGCAAAACCGTAACCGCCGCTCGTCACCCGACCGACGATCGTGTTGGCGATCCGGACCGGCTCGTTGCCCAGACAGACCGACCGTCGATCGTCGAGGACCAGGCAGCGCAGGCGCTTGCGCGGACCGGCTGCCTTCGCCCTGACCAGCGCATCCCGGCCAATGAACTCGCGCACGGCGCCCTGCGGATCATCCAGTCGGACGGCAAAGCCGAGGCCCGCCTCGTAGGGCGTCTCGTCGGGGGTGATGTCGCTCGACCACACCCGGTAGCCTTTTTCCAGGCGCAGCGCGTCGATCGCCCGATAGCCGCAGGCGGTCAGTCCGTGCTCGGCTCCGGCAGCCCAGAGCGTGTCCCACAAGGTCGCTCCGTACTCGCTCGGCGGATAGAGCTCCCAACCGAGCTCGCCGACGTAGGTGACCCGCAGGGCCAGCAGCGGTACGTGGCCGACCGTGATCCGGCGCGCACTCAGGTAGGGGAAACCGGCATCGGACACGTCGTCCCGGGTCAGCGACGCGAGGATCGTCCGGGCATTCGGTCCCCACAGGCCAAGGCACGACAGCGCTGAGGTCAGGTCGCTGACCTGCACCCGGCCGCGGGCGACCTCGTCGTCAGCGAGTTGCTTGCGGATCCAGCCCAGGTCGTGGTTGCCGACAGCGGTGCCCGTGACGATCAGGAAGCGATCGCCAGCCAGGCGAGTCACGGTGAAGTCCGTCTCGATCCCACCGCGCTGGTTGAGCATCTGCGTATAGACGATCGATCCGATCGGGCGATCAACCTCATTCGCGCATAACCGACCGAGGAAGACCGCCGCACCCGGGCCCGTGACCTCGATCTTGGCGAAGCTCGACTCATCGAACAGGCCGGCCGTCGTCCGGGTGGCGAGCGCCTCGGCTCCGATTGCGGGCGACCAATGTTCACCGGCCCAGCCCCGGGGCCGCCAGTCTTCCCGTCCGGCCGGCTCGTTGCTGGTGAACCAGTTCGGCCGCTCCCAGCCCGACTTCTCGCCGAAGGCCGCGCCGAGCTCGGCCAGCCGGCCGTATGCCGACGAGAGGCGCAGCGGTCGGGCGCTCTGGCGCTCTTCGTTCGGATAGTGGATGTCGTAGTAGTGAGCGTAGACCTCGACCGTCCGGGCAAGGGTGTAGGCCTGCGACCGGTACTGCGCCCCGAAGCGGCGAATGTCCATCTTCCAGAGGTCAAGCTCGGGCTCACCGTCGACGATCCAGCTGGCCATCTGCTGGCCGATCCCGCCCGCTCCGGCGATCCCGTGGGCGCAGAAGCCGGCCGCGACGAAGAAGCCGCGGACGTCGCTTTCGCCCAGGATGAACTCGTTATCCGGGGTGAACGCCTCCGGGCCATTGATCATCCGGTTGATGCCTGCGTCGGCGATCGGCGGCACGCGCTGGACCGCGCCGTCCATGATCTCGGCGAAGCGGGGCCAGTCCGGGGCGAGGAGCTTGCCGTTGAAGTCAGGCGGCACGCCATCGAGCGACCACGGCGCCGGGTGCCGCTCGTAGCCGCCCATACACAGCCCGCCGACCTCTTCGCGGAAGTAGCACAGATGGTCCGGGTCACGCATCGTCGGCAGGCTGGAGGTCACGCCCTCGATTCGCTCGGTGAACAGGTACTCGTGGGCCATCGGGATGATCGGGACGTTGACCCCGGCCAGGCGCCCGATTTCGGGCGCGAACATCCCCCCGGCGTTGACCACGACCTCGGTTCGGATCGTCCGTCGCTCACCGGCATGATCGACCTGGACGCCGGTGACCCGACCGTCGGTCACGTCGACTGTGACAACCCGGGTCCCGGTCTCGATCCGGGCGCCGCGAGCCCGGGCGCCGGCGGCCAGGGCGAGCGCAAGGCCCGACGGATCGAGCCAGCCATCGGTGGGCAGGAAGAGAGCGCCAAGGACGCCGTCGAGGGACATCAGCGGGAACAGGTCGCGCGCCGCGGCCGGCCCGATCAGCTCGAGCGGCAGGCCGAAGGTCTTGGCCCAGCCGGCCTGGCGGGTGAGCTCCTCGAGGCGGGCGGGCGTCGAGGCGAGGCGGAGCGAGCCCACCTCGTGCCACGCGGGGTCATGGCCGGTCTCGGCTTTCAGGCGGCGATAGAGGGCGACGCTGTCCATCATCATCCGGGTGAGGGTGACGCTCGAGCGGAGCTGCCCCACGAGGCCGGCCGAATGGAACGTCGAGCCCGACGTCAGCTCGGCCCGATCAACCAGGAGGACGTCGCTCCAGCCGCGTTCGGCCAGGTGATAGGCGATGCTCGTGCCGCCCACGCCCCCGCCGATGATCACCGCCTGGGCCTGGTCCATCCGGGTGCGCTCCTCGTCTGTGTCGTTCGGCCGATCGGGACGCTCGGCATCCCGCCCGCAAGGGTATCGGCTGGCGCTGCCGCCGTCCCGCCAGTGCCGGTTGGCCGCAGGTGACGCCCCGGGACTGGTCAGCCGCCGGCGGCCGCGTGGAGCGCGTGCTCGAAGTCGGGCGTGGCGGCGTTGGCCAGGAGTCGGTCGAAGTGTTCCCCGGCGTAGCCCACGAAGTCCACGTCGAGGGTGCTCACGCCCTGCTGCAGAACGCCCCACATCGCCTCGCGGAAGTCGGACACGATCCGCATCAGGCTGAGTCGGGCGAGCCGGTCGGCCCGGGTCGGACCCCCATCGTAGGCCTCGAGCAGGATCCGATCCTCGGCCCGCGTCAGGTCGTGGTTCACGCTGAAGTTGCCGAGGTCGAAGAACGGGTCGCCCATCCC
>JADGQK010000141.1 GCA_017881915.1 Chloroflexota bacterium
AGGGCTATCCATCTCGAAGCTGCACGCCTCGTCAGTGATACGGGCGCGCAGCCGGGGGAAACGCGGAGCCGTCGAACAGCGCCCGGCCCCCGAGCGGCTCGCTCAGCTGGACCGGCACCCACCCGCCGATGTCGTACCAACAGGAGACCAACCCTCCCCCGGGGAGGGGTCGAGCCATCTTCCCGAAGCATCCGAATGAGTCGCTCTCGTGCAGGGTAATCATCACCGCCCACGGCGTGTAGGTGACCGCCGGTGTCGCCAGCCAGGAGTCGTCGTCCGCGGCGTAGTCCGAGGGCCACGAAGCGACGTAGACCCGGATGGCGGTCGTCGTCTGGGCCGTCGTCGGGTCGAACGCCGGTTCACCAAGCTCCGATCTCATCGTCCAGCCGACCCTCCCAGACGGGTCCGCGCCGAGAGTGAGCAGACTCGGCTGGGACGGGGCAAGTCGCCAGGCCGCGAGCCCAACGAGCATGAGCACGCCGACGACCACGAGCCCGACGGACGCGAAGCGACGGAGCCTCGTTCGCGGGGCAGCGGCCGTACTCGGTGTGGTCATTGGACGGAGCGTCGTGGCATTTGGGCTGGCCTATCGGGTCCAAGGGTTTAGTCAACCCCGCCCACAGGACGAACGCCATGACCCGGAGGTACTCGGTCGCCTTGGTCGCTCCGGCTCGGCTGGCCGCGGAGCGGGATCGCACCTCCGGACGGGGAGCCGGGGTCGGCTGGACGATAGTGGGCGTCGCTTAGCCGCGGCTTAGCTGCGGCTTCGAGGCCCAGTGCCGCTTCGTCCGAAACGAGATCTGCTGGCATCTCAGCCAAGCGTCAGCATCATTTCGAATGGCTCTGGTGGGGAGCCTGGACCGAACCCCCACCTTCGTATTGGGGATAGTGAGACGCCCGGAGGGCTTTCGGACCGGTCCGGGCGTCTGAGGGCGGGCGTGGGGCGTCCTGGCAAGTGGCGTGTGCCAAGCGGGGCGCGCGACCTGGAGCCGTGGCTCAGTTAGGTGGGCCCGGCGGGGTGATCGGGGTGAACACCACGGTGGTCCCGCTGGTGTGGGCCCGGCAGGGTGGCCCGGGCGGAATGATCGAGATGATCACCAGGTTCGGCAACGCGAACCGGGCAGGCGGACCGGGTGGCATCTGGAACTCGTCGATGATGACCAGGCCGCCGGTGGTGTCGATCGTCGTCCGGCAGTAGTCCGGCCGGCAGGGTGGCCCGGGCGGAAGCTGGAACGGGACGCCGAAGACGAGCGTGTGCGCTGCGCTCGGGTCGAGGTGCACGGTCACCACGTTGGTGGCGCTGGCGGTGACGGTGACCAGGCCCAGCGGGGTCTGGACGGTGCCCGGTACCACGACGCACGTGTCGCCGCACGTGTCGGCGTTGGCTGGCGTTGCTGCCAGCCCGGCGAGATTGCCGGCGGTCAAGCCCGCGGCGAGGACCAGCGGCCCGAGGCGGCGCCCGAGCGACGCCAAGCGATGAGGGCCGAACAACATGGTGACCTCCGTCGTACTAGGCCAATGCACGGCCGCAAAGTCGCGTCCCGCAGAGGTCTGATGCGAGGCACCTTGGCCCCGGCCGCTGACCAAACGCTGATGGCCGGCTGACCGCCAACTTCGACGGGATGCCGCTGCCCGAGCGAGCGACTGGGTAGCGGCCCGGTCCGCGAGGCTGGCGCCGCCCGACCTGTCACCGGATCAGCCTACGGTCTCACCATGGCCCACCGACCTGACCCGCTCCGCCTCTATGCTGCCCACCGTGCCGGGCTGACCACGCGGCTCGTCAACGAGGCGAGGCTGAGCCCCGAGACAGCGGAGCGACGGATCATCGCCTGGGAATCAGAGGCGCGTCAGCGTGGCCTCGACGGGCGCACAGGCGCATGGTGGGAGCCGGCGTGGGCCTGGATCGCTGAGCAGCGCGGGCCGTAACGCTTTCGGAACGGCACACCGTCTAGCATTCGCTCATGACCGTCGCTGGGCAGTCGCTGGATCGTACGACCGACCGGCCTCGGCTCGCCCGCTGGCTCTCGGTGGCGGTCTGGACTGCCTGGATCGCATCGCTCGCGCTAGCCTTGCTCGGGCTCATCGAGGCGCTGCCCAGCGGCCTGGCCAACGCCGGACTCGTGGCCGTGTCCGTCGCGCTCGTCCTCTCGACGGTGACCGTCGGTGCCGTCCTGGTCACGCGAGTGCCCGGCAATATCGTCGGTTGGCTACTGCTTGCTGGAGGCCTGTCGCTCGCCGTTTTCACGGGCGCGGCCGCAGTCGCCGACTACGGCCTCAACCTGCACCCGGGGAGCGTGCCCGGAGCGGTCTGGTTCGCCGTCTTTTCCGTCGCGACCCGTTTCTGGTTCATCGGTCCTCTGGCGGGTTTGCTCCCCCTCTACTTCCCGACTGGCCGCCTCCTCTCGCGGCGCTGGCGGGCCGTGATTGGCGTCGTGCTCGTACCCGTGGTGGGGTCGACGCTCGGGCCTGCATTGAGCCCATTTCTGCCAGGCACGTATCCCATGGGCCTCGTCAATCCGCTCGCCACCGGGGGAACCGGTGTGCAGCTCGGCGCGATCCTGACCAGTACGTCCACGATCGTCGGGATCCCGGCGCTGTTGCTCGTGACGGCTTCCCTCGTCGTGCGCTACCGACGGGCACGCGGCATCGAACGCCAGCAGCTCAAGTGGTTCGCACTCGTCGGACTTGTCTTCGTGGCGACATTCATCGTCGCGGTCTTCACCACAGGGTTCACCTCCGGGCCGCTGGCCGACATCAGCAATGCGGTCTGGGCCATGGCGATCGTGGGCCTCGCGCTGATGCCGGTGGCGATTGGCCTCGCCGTGCTGCGCTACCGCCTATTCGAGATCGACCGGCTGATCAGTCGGACGATCGGCTACGGGGTCCTGACCCTCATCCTCGCCGGGTTGTTCGTCGCGGTCATCCTGCTGGCTCAGGACCTGCTGGCGCCGTTCACCGGCTCGAACGAGCTAGCCGTGGCGGGCTCGACACTCGTCGTGTACGCGCTGTTCCAGCCGCTTCAGCGCCGGGTCCAGCGCCTGGTCGACCGGCGCTTCAACCGGACCCGCTATGACGCCGAGCGAACCGTGGCTGCCTTTGCCCGCCGGCTACGCGACGAGGTCGATCTCGAGGAGCTGCGGGCCGAGATCCTGGCGACGGTGACCCAGGTCGTCGAGCCAACGAGCGTTTCGCTGTGGCTCCGGGGGTGAGAGAGCGGCACTGGCTCGGGGTTCACGCGCGAGGGTTGAGGAAGCGAGCGCCAGAGATCAAGTCCAAACTGCGCTCGATCCCGTACTCCGGCGCTACGTCTAGGGTTCCATCCGCAAGTCGTGCTACTCGGGCTGGGTCAGTCCGGGTGGTGTCATCACCGGCCCACGATCGGCAGGTGCGCAGGGGTGCCCGTCTGGACGCCGTGGACCGTCTGCCCGGAGTCGTCCAGGTGCAAGGGCTTCTGTGGACCGCCGACGATGTGGCGGACGTCCCGGGTGCCCTCGACGATCGGCGTCGCCTCGATGGCGGCCTCGATGGCAGCCCGTTCCCGGCGGTGGCCGCTCTGCTTGTGCGCAACCGCCCAGTCGTCCAGGTGAGCGGCGAGTTCATGTACGGAGTCGTCAACCCCTAGCCAGTCGGGCCGTCCGCGAGCCGTATCCTTGCACCGGATGGCCA
>JADGQK010000142.1 GCA_017881915.1 Chloroflexota bacterium
GCGGCGGCGGATGTCGCGGTCGGCAATGCGCCCACGATCAAGAACGTGCTCGTGGTCCGACGGACCGGGCACGACATCCCGATGACCGAAGGCCGCGATCACTGGTGGCACGACGTGGTCGACGGACAGTCGGCCGAATGCGACCCTGTCCCGGTCGACTCGGAGCACCTGCTCTACCTGCTCCACACGTCCGGCACGACCGCCAAGCCCAAGGGAATCATGCACACGACCGGGGGCTACCTCGCCGGCGTGAGCACGACGCACCACTACATCTTCGACATCAAGCCGGACGACGTGTACTGGTGCGCCGCCGATATCGGCTGGGTGACCGGGCACTCGTACATCGTCTACGGCCCGCTCGCCAACGGGACCACGGGCGTCCTCTACGAAGGCGCGCCCCAGTTCCCGGAGCCGGACCGGTGGTGGTCGATCGTCGAGAAGTACAAGGTCTCGATCCTGTACTGCGCACCGACGGCCATCCGTGCCTTCATGAAGCAGGGCGACGACTGGCCTGCGAAGCACGACCTCACCTCGCTCCGGCTCCTCGGCACGGTGGGCGAGCCGATCAACCCGGAAGCCTGGCTGTGGTACCGGCGCGCGATCGGCGGGAGCCGGTGTCCCGTCGTCGACACCTGGTGGCAGACCGAGACCGGGATGATCCTCATCACGCCGCTGCCGGGCATCACGACCTTGCGGCCGGGCTCGGCCACGCGGCCGTTTCCGGGGATCGGCGCAAAGGTGGTGGACGCGGATGGCACCGAGGTGGCCAACGGGAGCGGCGGCGGCTACCTCGTGCTGACGCGGCCCTGGCCCGCCATGCTCCGGGGGATCTACAAGGACCCGGAGCGCTATCTGAGCACGTACTGGCGCCGTTTCCCCGGGATGTACTTCGCGGGCGACGGCTGCAAGGTCGACGATGACGGCTACTTCTGGCTCCTGGGTCGCGTCGATGACGTGATGAAGATCGCAGGGCACCGAATCAGCACGATCGAGGTGGAGTCCGCGCTCGTGGACCACCCGGCGGTCGCCGAGGCAGCCGTCGTCGGTCGCAGCGATCCGGTGACCGGCGAGGCGATCTCGGCGTTCGTCATCCTGAAGTCGCACATCACGCCGAGCGATGAGCTGGCCCTGGAGCTCCGAGAGCACGTCGCGAAGAAGATCGGTGCGATCGCCCGGCCGAAGATGGTCATGTTCACGCCGGAGCTGCCCAAGACGCGGTCGGGCAAGATCATGCGGCGACTCCTGAGGGATATCGCCGAGCATCGCACGCTCGGCGACGTGACGACGCTGGCCGACTCGGGGATCGTCGAGACGATCCGCGTGAAGGCGCAGTCAAGCGAGGCGGATCAGCTCGTCTGAGGGCCGGCCGACACGGGATGGGTCGAGCGTCCGACGAGCCGGCAATCCGTGTGAGCAGGCGGGCCGGTTGCCCGCGCACGAGGAAAGGAGTCTCGCGTGGCTCAGGCCCCAGCGGCCACTTCCGCACCCGCGGCTTCGAACACGGCGAATCCGGCCCCGCTCGGCCTCGCGGGGTTCGCGCTCACCACCATGGTCCTCTCCGCGGCCAACGCCCAGCTGATCGGCGGCAGCTCGGTCCAGGTCGTCGTCGCTCTCGCGCTCGCGTACGGGGGCCTGGCGCAGCTGCTGGCGGGCATGTGGGAGTTCAAGAGCGGCAACACCTTTGGGGCGACCGCGTTCACCTCCTTCGGCGCGTTCTGGCTCAGCTACGCGGCCTTCGTCTGGTTCTTCGCCGCCAACCTCAAGCCCGGCGACGCCGCCGGGGCCGTCGGGACCTATCTGCTCGTGTGGGGCATCTTCACGTTCTACATGTGGATCGCCACGCTCAAGCATGCCCGGCCGGTGATGATCGTCTTCCTCCTGCTGTGGATCACCTTCCTGGTGCTTGCCGTCGGGGAGTACCAGGCCAACAAGAGCATCACGCAGATCGGCGGCTACACCGGCATCCTGACCGCGATCGCCGCGTGGTACGCGTCGGCTCGCACGATCATCAACGAGGCGTGGGGCAGGGAAGTCCTGCCGGGCTGATCCGGCCCGGCTGATCCGGCCGCGCCGCGACGCAGGCGAGGAGATCTCAGGCGGGGATGCGCGGCGGCGTCCCTGCATCCCCCGCGGCCGATCGGCCTCGGAATGGCGGCGCTGGCCTGCGTCAACCGGCGGGCGCCGATCGGCGAGGCGAGCTAATCGCTGGGCTGCGTGACAAGCCGATAGGTGCCCCCGTCACGCTGTTCGATCGTCGCACCGGCGATGAGCTGTGCGCGCGTCGCCATGGCGCCATCGCGCGTCGCCGTGGCGGCGCGGACCATCGCAGCGTCAATCGAGAGATACGCGATCCAACCGCCGAAGTCAGCACGAACGGGCGTGGACGGACTCCAGCGGTTGAGGATCGATTTCCCGAGCTGGGTCGCCATGGGCCGAAGGTAGCGCCTCCGTGGGCACAAGTCGGCCCCCCAGTTGGGGGACGCACCACACCCTCCCCGTAGGGCTGGGCGAGACGCTCCCATCTCGACGGGGAGGTTCGCGACTACGTCCTCTCGGAGGTCAACCTCAAATAGGCGGGACCTCGAGGCGCTGTAACCCCGTGCGAACCGATGACGCCCGCTGGCAGTGAACCGGCGGGCGTCATCATCCGACACGTTGCCCGGTCGCCCGGTGTGCCTCCCATCCTCGGAAGAGAGCGAAGCCTGGTTTGGAGCCGGGAGCCCAGGACACCCGGGGGGTCGCTCCGCCTCACGGGAGGAAGGTCTTGAGCTCCGTCCACCATTGATACAGCGCGGCGTAGTTGGAGTCGTCACGTGTCGCGAAGGCGAGGTACGTGCCCTTGTCGAAGGAGAAGTAGATCCACGGCCGCCCGTCGTACGGGTTCATGCAGGCGAGCGTCCCGCTCCCGCTCGGACCCTCCCAGAGCTCGTAGGCCCGTTTGTCGGTCGCGCAGGACCCGAAGGGGAGCTTGTGTATCGAGGTCAGATGGTACGCCTCTCATCCAGGCGACGCCGACCGTGGTCGTCATCACGGAGCGGAGCGCCCGGTGCGGAGCCGGGGGCGGGGGACCGGCCCTCATGCTCGCCTTCACGGTTCCGGCGGCAGCGCATCCGCAAGGAAGGCGCGGACGCGGCCGACATAGGCAGATGGATCAGCGAAGAACGCACCGACATGGCCGGCCCCGGGGACGAGCACGTACTCTGCCGTCGCGCCGGCCGCCCGGGCCATGGACGCACCATCGCTTGGCTTGACCGCCTGGTCGTCCGCCCCGGCGATGAACAGCAGCGGGCGCGTCCCAAGGGCGCGGATGGTATCGGCCGGCACGACCGAGGCAGGATCGGTGCCGGAGAGCACCCGGTAGAGGAAGAGGGCGTACGCCACGACCGGGCCCGGCACGTGCCACGTCGTGCCGATGCCGGCGCCCAGCGTTTCGCGCAGATCGGCGAAGGCGCTGTCGAGCACCAGCGCCTCGATGTCGGGAGAACGAGCGGCGGCCAGCATGGCCGCGGCCGCGCCCATGCTGAGACCCAGGACGGCCACGTGACGGGCCCCGTGAGCCCGAGCGACGGCCACCGCCCCGACGACGTCGTACTGCTCGCGGGCGCCGAAGGAGAGCGTGTCGCCATCGCTCGTGCCTTGATCGCGCAGGTCGAAGGCCAGCACGT
>JADGQK010000143.1 GCA_017881915.1 Chloroflexota bacterium
GCCGCCAGGGCCAGCAGGGAGAAGCCGGCCGCCAGCATCGTGTCCCAGGCCAGGTGGACGATGTTGACCGGCGGCTGGTCCGGCGGCGGCACGCCGTCGAGGCCCTGCACGACCGTGTTGGTATTGAACCCGGCCAGGAGCGAGCCGAGCGATGGGACCACGAGCCCACCCACGACCCGGCCGTCGATCATGAGCCCGCCGATGACGACCGGCGTGTCCGGCCCGGTCCGCTGGACCAGCTCCATCGCTGCGAACTTCGCGGGCTGATCGCTGAACACGGCCCGGGCGGCGATGTCACCCATCCCGATCTGGAGGGGTGTGGCCATCGCGGCCACGGCGAACGGGATGATGAAGCCCAGGCGCGTGTAGCGATCCATCCGGCCGCGCAGCCGGCCGACGGCGTAGACCGAGGCGAGCAGGAAGCCGGTCACCATGTAGGCGGCCAGGAACATGTGGCCGGCCTCGTACCAGGTCGCGTTGTTGAAGATCACGCCGAGCGGCTGGACGTCGGTGACCTGGCCGTCCGGACCGAGGGTGAAGCCGGCCGGCTGGTTCATCCAGGCATTCGCGGTGACGACCGAGAACGTGCCTCCGGCGCCGGCCAGGGCGATCGGCACGCCGCTCAGGAAGTGGGCCCACGGCGAGAGCCGGTCCCAGCCGTAGATGTAGATGGCGATGAAGATCGCTTCGAGGAAGAAGAAGATCCCCTCGACCGCGAACGGGATGCCGTAGGCGGCCCCGAAGCGGCCCATCAGGCCGGGCCACAGCAGCCCCATCTCGAATGACAGGACCGTGCCCGACACGGCGCCGACGGCGAACGTCACGGCGATGATCCGCGACCAGCGCTGGGCCAGTCGCAGGGCGTCCGGGTCGTTCTTCCGGATCGCCCGCCAGTTGGCAATCAGGAGCAGGGTCGGAAAGGCAACGCCCAGGCAGGCCAGGATGATGTGGAAGCCCAGCGTCACGGCCATCTGATCGCGCGCGGCGAGCAGGTTGGCCGGGGGTAGCGGATCGAGGGCGAAGAGCATCGCCGAGCGGCTACTGCTTGCCGCGAGACTCCAGCAGGACGACCGTCGTCTCCTCCGGCAGGGCCGACATCGCGATCTGGAGCTTGGGCTGGGCCGGCCCGGATGAGCCGCCCATTTCGTGGAAGAACTTGGCGAGGGCCTCGTCGCAGTCGCGTTCGTCCTCGCACACGGGCATCGGGACGACGATCTTCGGGTCGAGCTGGGCGATCAGCTCGGCGGCCCGGGTGGCGCTCAGGTTGCCCCCGATCGGCACGCAGGCGATATCGACCGAGCCGATGTCGCCGAGCTTCTCCTCGGTCAGGAGATGGCCGATGTCCCCGAGATGGATCGTGTGCATCTGGTCGAGCTCGACGACGAAGGCCGTCTGACGGCCACGCTCGCCACCGCGCGCGTCGTCACGGTAGGTCCGGACGCCAGTCAGCAGGACGTGGCGGATCTCGTACTCACCGGGCCCATCGAGGATGAACGCCTCTTCCAGGCTGGACGGGACGATCGTCTTGCCGTCCCGTGCGGTCATTCCCCTGGCCCGGGCCAGGGGGGCATCGTCGGGGTGGCTGTAGGTCACGATCTCGGCGCTGATCCCGCGCCCGGTGGGACCGACGACCGACTGGTAAGGGTCGGCCACGACGACTGCGTCGCGGCCCTTGAGCCGAACACAGGTGCGCCCGTACCAGGTGAGTTCCATCGAGCTGATTCTGACAGATGCCGCTCACCTGCGCCTTACCCGAGGGTGCTTGCCGGATCGCCCCAGGGAAAAGGGAGACCGGGAGCGCCTGCCCAATCGGCGCCCCCGGTCGGAGGGAGGGAGGTGGAACTCGTCGAACGGTTCCGGGTTCAACGGTAGGCGGCGCTGATTCAGCCACAACGCGCCGTTTGATTAAGAAAGGGACATGCTCACAGCAGCGGCTGCGATGGCCGCGTCCGGTGGCGACATCTGGCCTCACCTGGCCGCAACCCGGCCCGTGTGAGTGCCTCGGGCCCGTGGCAGCGCCTCGAACAAGGGTCATGGGACGACCGGGGGGACGTCGCTTCGGATGCGCGTGCCACAATCGAACGATGGCTCCTCAACCCGGGTCCGGCCGGGGCGCTCACGGTCGGTCCAGGCTCGGCGATCGCCGCCTCGTGTCGCTGGCCGTCGTCGCCCTGCTGCTGGCTGCTTGCGGCTCGAATACGCCTGCTTCGGCCAGCCCCGCCGCCAGCTCGCCGGCGAGCCCCGCCGCAAGCGCCAGCGTGAGTCCGGCTGCGTCGCCGACCGCGACGCCCGATCAGAAAGCCATCTTCGCCTCGATCGAGTCGACGGTGCAGCAGCTCCGCGGCCTGACCCAGCGTTCCCCGGTGGGCCGCAGCATCCTCAACGAGGACCAACTCAAGTCGGTGATCCTGGCGTCCTTCGACAAGAGCAATCCGCCGGCTCTCGTCGCGGCTGACGAGAAGCTCGAGAAGGCGCTCGGGCTGCTCCCGCCGAACGCTTCGTTGAAAGACCTCGACGTGCAGCTCCTGTCGAGCCAGGTGGCAGGCCTGTACGACCCCGACACGAAGACGATGGATGTCATCTCGAAGAGCGGCCAGCTCGGGCCGGTCGAGCAGATCACCTACGCCCACGAGTTCGACCACGCCCTGCAGGACCAGAACTTCGGCCTGAAGAAGCTCGGCCTGGATGACACGAGCAACTCCGACCGAGCGCTGGCCCGGCTGTCGCTGCCGGAAGGCGACGCGACGCTCCTGATGACCCTGTGGGCCGAGGGCAGCCTGACCCCGGCCCAGCTCCTCCAGCTCGCCCAGGAGGCGAACGACCCGACCCAGACGGCGATCCTCAATGCGATGCCCGAGGACCTCAAGCAGACCCTCCTCTTTCCATACGAGCAAGGCCTGGCGTGGGTCTCCGGCCTGTACTCCGACGGTGGCTGGGCGGCGGTGAATGCGGCCTACGCCAGGCCGCCCGACTCGACCGAGCAGATCCTCCACCCGGACAAGTGGGCCAGCCACGAAGCGCCGGTGGCGGTGACGATCCCGGCCGCCCTGCCGAGCCGGCTCGGCACCGGCTGGACGATGCCCCTGACCGACACGTTGGGTGAGCTGCAGCTGCGGATCTGGCTCGAGCAGGTCGGCAAGCTGCCGGTTGCCCAGGCCGAGTCGGCCGCGGCCGGCTGGGGCGGCGACCGGGTAGCCCTCGTCCAGAAGGGCAGCACGTTCGGGATCGCGATCATCACGAGGTGGGACACGGCTACGGACGCGACCGAGTTCGCCGCCGCGGCTGGACCGACACTCAAGCTGCTGCCGTCGAGCACGGCCATGATCGACCCTGGCAGCACCAGCCAGGTTGTCCTGTTCATCGCCTCGGACGAGGCAACCATCAACGTTCTTGCCGGTGCCCTCGGCCTCGCCGGCTAGGCAGGCCCGAGGCGGGGCGCCGACCCGCCACGAGGGTCAGCCGGGCGCGAACCTGTCGTTTATTGCTGGGTGTGCTGCTAAGCCAGGACTGACGGCGATTCGAGGCCCGCGGAGGCCCTAGCGATCCTGGTTCGTGCGTGGGCAGGCTGGCAAATCGATCGAATCAGGCCACGAGACCGGCGAAACCTCGCCTAACAGCACGCCCATCACTAAACGACAA
>JADGQK010000144.1 GCA_017881915.1 Chloroflexota bacterium
CCACCGCGCGGCGTACGCCAGGGCGGCGGACGGCCGGAACGTCGAGGTCACCGGCCGCGAGCGCCAGCCGCCCGGAACGAAGTCTGCGAAGATCGAGCCGATGACTTCGGACCCGAGCCAGCCAAGGTGACGCGACGCGGGCTCGTGCTGTTCGGCCTGATGTCGGTCATCTGGGGCATCCCCTATCTGTTCATCCGCGTGGCGGTCGCCGAGATCACGCCGGCGACGCTCGTGTTCGCGCGCACGTCGATTGCCGCCGTGATCCTCCTGCCGATCGCCCTGGCTCGTGTCGACCTCCGAGCTGTGCTCGTGCGCTGGCGCTGGGTCGTCGCGTTCGCGGCCGTCGAGATCGCCGTTCCCTGGGTGATGCTGGGATCCGCCGAGCAACGTGTCTCGAGCTCGCTCGCCGCCCTGCTGATCGCTGGCGTCCCGCTCGTCGGCACGGCGATCGCGCTGGCCACCGGCGGCGCCGACCGGGTCGGCCGCGCGGGCTTGCTGGGGCTGCTCATCGGGCTGATCGGGGTCCTGGCCATCGTTGGCGCCGACTTCGAGGCCTCGGATGCGACGGCCCTGGTCCAGATCGCGGTGGTGATCGTTGGCTATGCGGTCGGGCCGGCGATCCTGTCGCGCCGTCTTGGCGGGTTGCCATCGGTCGGGGTGATGGCCCTGTCGCTCGGGCTGTGCGCCCTCGTCTACCTCCCGATCGCCGCCGTCCAGTTGCCGTCGGTGATGCCGTCGACGAACGTGCTGGCAGCCGTCGCGATCCTGGCCGTCCTGTGCACCGCCTGTGCGTTCCTCGTGTTCGCCGCCCTCATTGCCGAGATCGGCCCGGTCCGGGCCACGGTCATCACCTATGTCAACCCGGCGGTGGCAGCCGTCCTGGGCGTCCTCGTCCTCAACGAGTCATTCAGCATCGCGATGGGGATCGGCTTCGCGCTCGTCATCCTCGGCTCGACCCTGGCGACGCGTCAGTCGCGGGCGATCCTGGAAGCACGCCCGACGGCCGTGGAGGCCGCGGCAGCCACTCCCCGACCTGCCGTTCCGGAGCGCTGAGCCAGGGCGATCCGGCCGATCAGCGACCGCTCACCTCAGACCGGTGGTAAGCCGAGGTCAGCCCGGACAACCTGGCCTGCCTGGATCGCCTTGGCGCCATCGGCTGAGAGCTGAGCCGCCCACTTCGACAGGCCGGAGTCGGTTTGGCTGCTCGCCGAATTGAGGTCGCCGATGACGACCTGGTCGGCCCTGACCAGGGCTGCGATGTCCGTGGCCTCCTTGCCCGTCGCCCCGAGACTCACCATTGCGTTGTCGAACTTCGTCATTGCGGCTGCGTAGGTGGCAGCGGGACCGGTGACCTGGCTGACCTTGGTCGCCCCCGTTACCGAGGCTCTCCATCGCAGGTAGGCGGCGTCGGCGCCGATGGCGGCGGTCTGGTACTGGTGAGCTACGGATGACGCCGATACCCCGGCCGTTGGCACGGCTGGGCCGGTGGCTCCAGGCGCTGTCGTGGACGGATTGGCCGTCGTCGTAGCGCTGGAACAACCTACGGCCAGGAGCGCCAGTCCCATCACGATGATGCGTCGTGCCTTCATCCGTCACCCTCGCCAAACGCAGCGTGAAACCCAACCCCAGACCACCCTCCTCAGGGTGCTGCATCAACCTCTTGACCGGCAGTGCCGAACGTCACAACGAGCAGGGCCCACGGCTCCAGCGAGGTGAGCCAGGGCGATCGAGCTTGAGCCATCCGGCTCTTGATTCTCCCGGCCAGGGGGCACAGGCTCGACCTGTCAGGACGACGGGCCGCACTCGAAGTCGTCGTCCCTGTGGAAGAAAGGCAGCATGGCTCGCTCGATCCGATCACCCAGGACCCGCTCGGTCGGCGCGGACGACGAGGTCAGGGCTCGGGCGCCCAGGGAACCCTGTCTCGAATGCGGCGACGAGACTGCGGCAGGCAGCGTCTTCTTCTCCGACCGGAAGACGGTCGACGAGCTGGGCGGCGAGCGAACGTATCGCTGCGCACCGTGCGACGCACGCCTGCGCTCGTTGCGACATGGCCCATCGACCGAAGAGGGCCCCGCGACAGGCCCGATCTTCATCGGAGGCCGCGAGTAACTCTCCGCGAAAGGTCAGCCCCGACCCGTCGTTTGTCCTGCTCAGTGGGCGTCGATCTGGGCCATCCGCTCGCGCACGATCCGCTCGACGAGCTCGGTCGGGATCGGATGCTCCGGGGTGAACTGGAGCGTGCCCTTGGCGGTGGCAAAGCCGGCGAGCTCGGCGCGATGGCGCTCGATCAGCTCCGAGCTCATCGGAAACAACGAGCAGTGCGCCTTGAAGGCGCTATACGCAACCAGGGCCCGCCCGTGATACCGAAAGGCCGGCATCGAGTAGCTGATCGTGTCCTCGGCCTCGGGAGCCGCCCCGGCGATCGTCTCGCGGAGGGCCTGTAACGCGGTCCGCTGATCTGCCGGCAACGTGGCCAGCGTGGCGTCGATCTGCGCGGTCGCGGTCGCGTTCGTTGGATCAGTCATTTCCTGGCCTCCTGCGCATCAATCGAGTGCGGTCCGTCCACCGGTCAGTGTGGCGCGGCCATTCCTTCTTGTACCTCCGCGGTGATCATGCCTCACCCATGATCTTGCCAAACGACTGCCAAGTGGGCGCGAAGTGAGGCAGGACCCGGCCGGCCCGCGGCCCTGCGGGCGCTCCTCGACCTCGCAGCGCTTCCAGCCACCGAGCCCCAGCTGCGATGCGATAACCTGCGCAGATGGTCGAAGCAATACCCCGGGACCTCGAGTCGCGCCTCATCGACGTCCAGGCCGCCCCACGGGACACCGGACGGCTCGAGCTGATCGTTCGACGCCCCGCTGAGGACGAGCGCGAGGTCCTCACCCAGGCGGTCCTCGATCCGGCGTCGGGCCTCGTCGGTGATACCTGGGCAATCCGCGGCAGCCGCATGACGGCGGACGGCTCGGCCAATCCAGCCACCCAGATCACGCTGATCAGCGTCCGCGTGCTTCGGGCCGTCGAGCCGGACCCGGGCCGCTGGCCCCTCGCCGGCGACCAGCTCTACGTCGACCTGGACCTGAGCATCGAATCTCTCCCGGCCGGGAGCCAACTGGCGATCGGGTCGGCCGTGCTCGAGGTGAGTGAGCCACCACATACGGGCTGCGCCAAGTTCAGCGCCCGGTTCGGCAGTGACGCCCTGCGCTGGATCAACTCCCCCGTCGGCCGGGCCCACCGGATGCGCGGTCTGAACGCCCGTGTCGTCGTGGGCGGCACGATCCGTACCGGCGACGCGATCCGCTGTCTCTAGCCGCGCCCGGGTCCCATGCTCGCGCGCGACTTGATTCCTGGGTCGCCGTCAGCCAGAGTTCGAGGGCGATCCGAAGAGCTGCCCAAGGACTCGAGGGTCGTCGTGGAGAGGACGACCCTTGAACAACCTCGTGTGTGGCAGCCAGCAGCCTGACAAGCTCGCCGCGAGTGTCGAGGAGATCGTGCGCAAGGACACCGGCGCTGCCGGTCCCCTGCCCTATCGCCTGCTCGAGGTTGCGAGCGGGTCGGCGACCGTCGGCTCAGTCCTCGTCGACATCGGTCACGTGCTTGGGTCCGGGCAGACCACGCCGTTGCTGACCGTCGA
>JADGQK010000026.1 GCA_017881915.1 Chloroflexota bacterium
GCATCCCGTCGGGCGACCACATCGGCCCCTCTCCCCAGTCGCTGCCGCACGCGGCCGGGCCGAAGCCGGGATTGCCGTCCGCGATCCGGACGGGGTTCCGGCCGTCCGAGTCGGCCACGTAGATGTCGCCGTCGAGGCCGTAGGCAAGATGGCCGAGCCGACCGGTCGGCAGCGGCGAGGGCTGGAACAGTCGGGCTCCGACCAGGGCCGCCCCACCCAGGAGGGCCACGATCACCAACAGCAGGATGAGCACCGTAGGCCAGCGCACACCCGAGCGCTGGAGCGAGCGTGCGCCGGAGCTCGAACCGGCATCGTGCCCCTCCCCAACCCAGTGGCTGCCCGGACCGGCGAGCCACGCCGGCCGGGGCCTGCGGCGACGAGTGGCGTCGAGCACGCGGTCGAGACCGCCGACCGGCGCGGGCGAGAGCGCGTCCGTCTCGAACCAGCCGGCGAGCGTTCGGTCGAAGTCGTCGTGGCCGGTCATGCGATCGGCTCCTTGACCAGGATCGGCGTGCGTTCGTCGGCTTCGAGGGCCGCGCGAAGGGCAGCAGAGGCGCGGTTGAGCCGGGACTTGAAGGTGCCGACGGCGATATCGTGGACGATGGCCGCCTCCGCATCCGGCAGTCCGAGGTAGTGGTGGACGACGAGCACGGCGCGTTGCTCGGGGGTCAGGCGATGAAAGCCTCGCTCGAGCTGATCGCGCACGGCGGTCAGGTCCTGAGCGTCGCCGCTGCCGCCTGTGTCAGGCGTCGTCATGTGGATCTCCACGATCTCGCGTTGCTTGACCCGGCGTGCCTCCCGATAGCAGGCATGGACGAGCAGCCGATTGAGCCAGGCATCGAAGCGGTCGGGGTCGCGGACGGCACGAATGTGCAGCCAGGCCGCCATAAGGGCCTCCTGGACGGCGTCGGCCGCCCGGTCGTCGCTACGCAGGATCAGCCGCGCGGTCCGGTGCAGCCGGTCGAACGCACCCGCGGCGAGTGCCGTGAAGGCGTCATGGTCGCCGTTACTGGCGCGAAGGACGAGGTCTCGCTGCATCGGACATCCGGCTCGTGGCGGCCCGGTAGCCGCACTCACCCATCATGAGTCGGGCGACGACCCGAGTCGTTCCATCTTCCATCGCATGGCGATCGCGACGCAGTCCCCGAGCAAAAGATGGAACGACTGCTGATGTTCGGGACTCATACCGGGCGGAAGCGCCGGACATGCCGACGCTCTGCGGAAGGGGTCATGGATCCCAGCTGGCCGCGACCACATGGCGCCGCCCCACTTGGGCAGCGTGGAGGGCTCAGTCGGTGAACAGCACGCTCAAGTTGGTCTTCACTGCGGCGGCGATCGTCGCGTCCAGCACCGCTTGCAGTCCGGTTACCGGCGCTGCGTCGTCGCTGGTCTCCCCGACCGCGGTCGCTCTCTCGTCGGTGGTCATCCCTACCGCGGTCGCTCCGTCATCGGCGTTCATCCCGTCGCCGGAACCAAGCTCCAGCCAGCATGCGGCGCGCCTCACGGTCGCAGGGACTGATGTGACCGGTTCGCCGCTTCTTCTGACCGTGACGCTCCCATCGGATTGGGAGTCGTTCCAATTCGGCGCGAACCGCGGTACTTCGAGCCCACCGTCGGGCATGGCCTTCATCGTGAGCACGGTCGACAACACGTTCAAGGATCCATGCGCGCATGTCCAACGGAGTCCGAGGATCGGGTCGACGGTCGACGCCCTGGCGACGGCACTCGGTGAGGTTCCAAACACGACCGCGACCAAACCTGTCCAGACCACGATCGCTGGGCACCAGGCTACGTACATCGAGCTGGCGATCCCCGCATCGCTGCCTTGCCAGCCGAGTGATTTCTATCTGTGGCAAGACTCCCCGGACGGCGATTGGTGGGTTCAGGGCCTCAACGAGACTGCTCGGGTCTGGATCCTCGAAGTTGGGGGTCAGCGGGTCGCGTTCCTCGCCCACTCGTATCCTGGTTCCGGCGACGACCCCAAGGCCGTGTTCCAGAAGATTCTCGACACGGTCGTGTTCGAAGGCGCGTCCTGAGAGGTGTGCTGGCGCGCCCGACAGGATTCGAACCTGCGACCTTCGGCTCCGGAGGCCGACGCTCTATCCACTGAGCTACAGGCGCGTGGTGCAGTCGCCCGGACCGCGGTCGTCATCTTACCCGCCCGGCCCTCACAGGTCGCGATCCCCGGGGTCACCTCGAGACGGAGCAGCCTCTTCGACGTCGTCGCTGGTTGCCGCGCCCGCCGACTCCAGCAGTCCAAGCGACCGGCTCATCCACTGAGCTCGGAGAGTGTCGTGAAGCCGACGAGGTCGGGCGCCGTCACATACCCCCTTGCCGCGCCCGGAAGTCCATCGGATACTGGCGCGACGAGCGGGCCGGTCGCGTCGACGCACGGGCCGCTCTCATGGATTCACCGTCGAGGGGAGCCCGCAGACCGATGGATATCGTCCTCGTGGGGTTTATCGGCGCCACGATCTTCGCTGGCTGGCGGGCGGGCTTCATCCGGAGCGTCCTCGGGCTCGCGTTCATGGTCATCGCGTTCGTGGCCGGGGCCTACCTGCGCTATCCGGTCGGTGCGCTCTTCACCACGTTCTTCCACGACGTTCCGCCCGACTACTCGAACCTGGTCGGCTACACGATCGTCTTCCCGGTCGTCCTCGCCGGTCTCCATATCGTCAGCGGCCTGCTCATCCGCAAGGTCGCCATGCGGGGGGTCTCGAGGGAAGTCGATAGCCTGCTCGGGGCGATCTTTGGAGGCGTCGAGGCGATCCTGATCTTGTCGGCCGCGATCGTCATCATCGACACGTATCTCGGGACGAGCACGTCGCTCAGGCACGCGCTGGGCCCTGGCATGCTCAAGACGATCACCGACGCGCTGAACGGATCGACCACCGTCCACCTCCTTCGGGATACGACCGTACCGCTGGTCCTGAATGTCCTCGGGCCACTCCTGCCCAGGGACATCTCGACGCTCATCCCCTCGGGACTGCCCAGCCTGCCGGGCGGCCTCCCGCTGCCCACCCCCTGAACTAACCGGATGATGGTCGTGCCAAAGCGCATCGGAATCGGATTGGCGGTGGCCCTCCTGGCGGCCGCCTGCGGCGGCGGTGGAACACCAGCGCTATCGAGCTCAACTTCGGCGGCACCCGCAAGCGCGAGCACTGCACCGACGACCGCCGCTGGTTCGAGCGGGCCCACCAGCTCAGCCGGCCCATCGAGCGCCGCCAGCCCGGCGCCCGGCGGCTCCGCCTCGGGCACGCCGCCGATCCTCACGCCAAACCTGTGTGACATGCTCGATGTCGCCACGATCGGTTCGATCACGAGCCTGAGCGTGTCCGCCGGCAAGCCGATCTCGGCAGACGTCAGCAACACGGGTCACTGCCTGTGGGCCGCCACGACGACCCTGGGTCTCGAGCTGACGGGCTACACGGAAGCGCAGATCGCCCCGAAGATGGCGGCCACCGTGCCCGGGTTCCAGAACGTGCCCGGGCTCGGGCAGGGCGCGAAAGGCACGGTGGCCGCGCTGCCAGGAACGAACATCAAGGTCGCCTCGTTGTTCGTTGACTTTGGCTCATACGGGTTGCTGTTCGCGTTGAATTCGCCGAATGCCACGGTTGACCAGAACGTCCAGCTGGCCAACGCGCTGAAGTAGGAGCAACAGGCCCGCGGGGGAATGCGTCTCATTCGGACCAGGCTGGCCCGTTGCCGGACGGTTCCTGGATCGTCGCTGGTGAGGACTCCAAGGTGAAACGGACACTCGTCGTATCAATCGTGATGTCGACCTGCTCGTTCCTCATCCTGGGTGGCTGCACGAGTGCGGCCGCGACCGTGCCGCCCACGCCAGCAGCCGTCACTGCGAGCCCCGTCGCAAGCGTCTTCCCGACCGCCAGCCCGTCACCATCCCCGACGCCAGCCCCAACCCCGCCCGCATTACCGCTGCCGAGCGGCTGCGTCAACCCACCGCCTGACCTGGCCACGATCGTCACGCTCGACCCGCCGACGCGGCTGACCTGCTTCGGCGGATCCTCACTGACCTTCACTGCAACGGTGTCCAAGGCAATCTCCGACTGCGGGATCGGTCCGCGCGTCGAGCCCACCTGGTTCTGTCTGCCGGGGGTCTTCCTGGACGTGCCGAATGCTTCGCCCGATAGCGGTCTCGGGGCCCTGGACGTGTACTGGAACCCGACCTCCGGCCTCAAGCCGGCGAGTTTCGTGGCCGGCAAGACCGTCCAGATCACCGGTCATTTCGACGACCCCGTCGCGTCGACCTGCCACGCCACCGACGTGCCGGCGGGGCAGAGCCCGGAGCGGTCCGACCAGGTTGTCCTGACCTGTCGCGAGACGTTCGTCGTGACCGTGGTGCAGTAGAGGCCCGACGCCACCCGCCAGGCAACCCACGGCGGCTGGCTAATGGGCGATGTCGACGACCAGCCGTGGCGGCGAGCTGAGCCGGAACACGTGGACACAGCCGGGCTTCGAGAGACCGGCAATCCACGTCTGGATCGCCTCGAAGTCGCCCTGCCGCAACAGCTGGATGAGCTCCGGGTGCGAGACCACGAAGTTCGTCCGGCCGCTGTAGCCGACGCGCACACCCTCCAGCCGGATCCGCACGAACGACGAGCCGGTTACGGTCATGGGCAGGCCGCTCGGGTCCCGCGTGAACGGGGGACTGACCTTTTCGACCCGAAGCGACGGATAGATCGTCCCGGAGTAGACGAAGACGATCCGGTCATACGTGCTGTGCCGGCCGATGAGAATCGTGCTGAGGTGCGCCTGGGTCGCGCCCGCCGCGTTTCCGGCGAGCGTCACCGGCAGTGAGCAGGTGAACGCGCTGCCGCCTGGGGCCGCGCTCGGCGTCGGGCTGACCGCGGCCGACGGAAGCTCTGAAGAAGCCGGGAGTGAGGCCGTCGCGGACGTAGCCGGGCCGGACGGAACAGCGCTGACGTTGGGCCCTCCGCACGCTCCGATTGCCACCGCGACGATGGCCAGAAACGCGATCCGCCGACGTACCATGGCCCAACCTCCCAGCTCAGCATCGGGGTTGGGGGTGGCGGCCTCCAGTGCCGATTGGCCCGTTCAACCCGACCGCGGGGCCCGCGGGCTCAGCGAATCCTGAACGGCGATACGTAGTCCGGCGCCTCCGGCCGGATGTCCCGATCGTTCATCTGCCAGCGCAGCTCGGCAGACACGCTGACAACGCCCGGCGTCTGTCGGATCAGGCGGTCGACGGTCTCGGCCAGCGACTGGCGCTCGACACTGCCGGTGATGGTGACATTGCCCCGATTGACCCTGATCGTGAAGTCCGCCGGGTCCAGCAGCAGCGCGCCAAGAAGGACCTCGTGCCGGACAATCTCGAGGAGCTCCGCATCCGAGCGCAGGAAGATCCGGACGAGATCCGAGCGTGCCACGATGCCGACCAACTGGCCGGCCTCGATGACTGGTAGCCGGTTCACCCTGTGCTCGATCATCAGCCGGGCAGCAACGGCGACTGGCGTGCCGGGCGAGGTGGTGATCGCCGGCGCGGTCATGGCCCCACTGGCCGTCCTGGCACCCTGTGCCGCGGCTGCATGCCGCAACGGCGCGGAAAACGCGAGGGACAGGCGGGTCGGCGCGGCCTCGCCCAGGAGCGCCTCCTTGGTCAGCAGGTCTGTTTCGGAGATCACGCCGATGACCTGCCCGTCGCGGACGACCGGCAAACCGCTCACGCGGGCGCCGAGCATCTGCGCGGCGACCTCCTGCAGCGGAGTCGTCGGACTGACGAACAGAACCTCGCGGGTCATCACATCGCCGACCGTGGTCATGTCATTCCACCTTTGCGATCGACGATTCAGTTGCACTCAGGCGGGCGAGCCGAATCGCCGCTCGCGCCCACGCTCAATGGTCTAGTCCGAAGAACGCCGCGCAGTCAGGGCCCAACGTCCCGGATTCAGGGGTCGTTAGGCCTCCGGGCGGGGGGACTCAAGGTCACTCCCGGGGGCGAGAGTTCGGGGCGAGAGTTCGGGGAAATTAGTTCGGAGCGGCCCTCCGAAGAGAACCGCTCCGATGCTGTCCCGGTGAAGGTGTCCGTCGAAACGGACTCTTCTGCCACGCTACAAGGGCATCTATCACGTCGGCTGCACCGACTACCCTGACCCTACCTACCCATGACCTTGCAGCTGGGGCAGCTGGCTGCTTGCGCAGCACCAAGAGAATACCTGAATCGCCCCGCCGAGCCAAGAGTTTCGTCACGAATCCGGGTGAAAATTCCTTAACCTTCGCTCGGCGCGATCGTAATCGAGGTGATCGCGACCGGTTCGTTGGGCAGGTCGCGGTTGTTGCGGGGTGCCGCGACGATCTTGTCGGCCACGTCCATGCCCTTCGTCACCAGGCCGAACAGGGTGTAGTTCTTGGGCAGCTTGCCGGTCAGGTCGGCGACGCAGACGAAGAACTGCGAGCCGTTCGTGTTGGGGCCGGAGTTGGCCATCGCCAGCGCCCCTCGGACGTAGTCGCCCTGGACCTTCTCGTCCTCGAAGGTGTAGCCCGGCCCGCCGGTGCCGACCCGTCCGGCATCGAGGCTGTCCTTCTTGCCGAACTTGCCGTCGCCGGCCTGGATCACGAAGCCGGGGATGACCCGGTGAAAGATCACACCATCGTAGAAGCCGCTCGTGGCCAGCTTGGCGAAGTTCGTGGACGCCTTCGGGGCGCTTTCGTCGTACAGCTCGACGACGATATCGCCGAGGTCCGTGCCGATCGTGGCTGTGGTCATCTGGACTCCTTTCAATGGACCCGGCCGGCAGGCCCCGGCGGAGGCGGGTCGAGGGCTCGTCAGGGCCCGACGGTCACGCTGGTCATCGGTACCGGATTGAGGGCGGCGTAGTCGGGATCTCCCGAATTCGGGAGGGCGGCGATCGCGTCGACCACATCCATCCCGGTGCTGACCTTGCCCAGGATGGCGTAGTTGTTGGCCTGGCTCAGCGACTGGGCAGCCGCTTCGTCCAGGACGATGAAGAACTGGTCCGCCTGCGAGTGTGCCTGCGCAGTGCGGGCCATTGCAACGGTGCCGCGAACGTAGTTCGTGGTCACCGGCTCGTCGGCGATGGTGTAGCCGAGGTCGCCCGAGCCCATCAGGGCCTGGTTCGCGGCCGACAGCTTGCCGTCGGCGCCGACCCGGCCGTACTGCCCGTCGCCACCCTGGATCACGAACCCGGGCACGAGCCGGCTGAAAACCACCCCGTTGTAGTAGCCGCAGGCGGCCAGGGCGACGAAGTTGCCGGTGGCGATCGGGGCCAGTGAGGCATCGATCCTGATCACGATCTTGCCCTTCGCCGTGGTGATCGTGACGGTCCGCGTCTGGCTGGCGGCGAGCGCCGGTGGCTGGCTGGTCGGGCACGTGCTGGTCGCGGCCGAGCTCGGTGGCGCGGCGACCTGGGAGGCCGGCCCGCCACCGATCGGGAGTCCTCCGCCGGCGGCACAGCCCCCCACGCTGAGTGTTGCGGCGAGGGCCAGGGCGCGGAGCGACCAGCTCCGGCGGCGGGAGGAGGACATCAGGCGGCGGCCTCGAGTGCAGCGGGATAGTCGATCGCCCCCGACAGGAGCGCCTCGCCGAGAATGATGCCGTCCACGCCGGCATCGCGCAGGCGGCCGATGCCGGCCAGGTCGCGCGCCCCGCCCGCGACGAACAGGTCGACGTCGTGCGTCCGGACGAGGTCGCTCAACAGGGCGAGGTCCGGTTCAGCGCCGCCGTGGGCCAGGACAAAGCGGCGCACTCCCAATTCGACCAGCTCCGCGACGAGCGAGGCCAAGGTCGGCACAGCCGGCCGCCGCCAGGGAAACGCGGCGAAGCGTTCCGGTCGGGGGTCGAGGCCCACCGCCAGCCAGTCGCCCGCGACGGCCAGCGATTCGCGCAGCAGGTCGGGTTGCTCGACGACGCTCATCGCCAGGACAACCCGGGTCGCGCCGGCGGCGAAGGCCAGCCGGATCTGATCGGCGCCTTCGACGCCGCCGGCAAGCTGGAGGGGTGTGGCGATCCGCGACGCCACCAGCCCAACTGCCTCGAGATTGACCGGCTGGCCGCTTCGGGCGCCGTCGAAGTCAACGAGGTGGATCAGTGGTGCGCCCAGCTCCACGAAATGGGCCGCGATTCGCTCGGCCCGATCCGTGGGCGCCCCGAGCCCGGCCGCCGCGCCGGGCCAGAAGACGATGCGCGAGCGACCCGCCTCAAGGTCGATCGACGGGATGACCTGCACGCTCGTTCAGGCGGGCGCCGAGCTGCCTTCGCCGGCAAATAGCCGGCGATGGAAGCTGATCGGAAGGCTGCCATTGCGCAGGAGTGCGTCGTGGAAGTCGCGCAGGCTGAAGGCGTCGCCCAGCCGGCGTCGCTCGTCCTCGCGGAGCTGGAGCAGGAGGACCTTGCCCAGCAGGTAGGACAGCTGGTAGGTCGGCGTATAGGTGTAACGCCGAACCTCGGCCCGGGCGTGGGCGTTCTCGAAGCCGGTCTGCTCGACCAGCCACGCGGTAGCCTCATCCACCCCGATCTCGCCCAGGTGCATCCGGACGTCGAGGATGATCCGGCAGGCTCGCCAGATCGCGTCGGTGTGCATGCTTAGCCGAAAGTTCGGTCCGGCGTCGAAGCCCTCTTCGCGCATCATCTGCTCCGAGTACATCCCCCAGCCCTCGACGAATTCGGGGGCCTGGGTGGTCAACCGGCTGAGGCTTGGGTGCCGCCCGGCCACGCACAGCTGCAGGTGGTGGCCGGGGTATGCCTCGTGGATGCTGGTGTTGCTGATCGAGCTTCGATTGTGCTCGCGCATCGCGCCCGGATCGCCGTCCACCGACGGCGTGACGATGTAGATGCCCTGCGGGCTGAGGTCGAACTTGGGAGCGTCGAAGTAGGCCGCGAAAGGCATCACCCGGCGCAGGTAGTCCGGGGTAGGGATCACCTCGATCCGTTCGTCGGCGGGCACGCTGACGATGTCGTGCTCGATCAGGTAGCCGCGGGCCCGGAGCATGGCATCGCGATAGGCGTCGAGGGCCTCATCGAACGTGGCCGGATGATCCGACTTGAGCTGATCGATCACGCTGGCCTCGTCGATCGTCGGATCGACCTCGCGGGCGGCGGCGGTTCGAGCCGCCCGTTGGCGGCCGAGCTGCTCCCAGCCGATCTCGACAATTGCGTCGGCGTCCAGACCGTCGAAGGCCCGCCGGGCGACGAGCTCGTCATAGCGCTCGCGACCGAGCGGCCAGCTATCGACCGCCGTATCGAGCGTGCCTCGCAGGAATCCTTCGTAGTCGGCAACGGCAACCTTGGCCCGCTTGGCCGCTTCGGCCAACCGGCGCTGCTCGGGTTCGGGGAGCCCGCTGCCGGCGGCGACGATCTCGTCGAAGAAGGACGGCATCTCCCCGGCCGATTCGATCTCGAACTGCTGCCACAGGCGAACCTGGGGCACGGTCGCCCGGGTGCGATGCTCAGCCAGGAAGCGGGGGATGGCCTCGAGCCGGCCGGTGAGCGAGGCCAGGCGCTCCTGGAGCGGAGCAAAGTTCCGGGCGAACAGGCCGAAGAGGGGATCACCGATCCCATCCATCGCCATCGAGCGTCGCTCCCAGAGCCGCTGCTCCTCGAGGTCGAACAGCTCCAGGCCCAGGTTATGGACCTCGATGTCGCGCTCGAAGCGGACCTCGGCCGACAATTCCGACGGGTCGAGCGCCTCGATCGCACCGAGGTGGGCTCGGGCCTGGGCGACCTGGTCCTCGACGGCTTCGCGCGTCCCGTCCGGCAGGCGGTGGTCTTCGGTGTGGATCCCCAGGAACGTGGCTGCATCGGGATGGGCGACGATCGAGCGCCGGAAGTTCGCTTCGACCAGGTCGTAGAAGTGTTCGTCAAGCGGGCCCGCCTGAGGCGCTGGCGCTGGGCGGCTGAGTGGGAAGGCGTCGAGGTTCAGTGCCGTGCGCCGACCAGGCCGGCCGTCTCCCTGAGAACTTCGCGGGTCGCCCGCAGGATCGCGGTCACGTCGGCCGAGGTCACATCGGCGTGGGTCACGGCTCGGACTGTGCCGTGGGGGTAGTCGGTCATCAGCACGTCGCGGGCCCTGAGGCCGTCCAGGAAGGCGGCCCGATCCCCGCGCACGCGGAAGATCACGAAGTTCGTGCGCACCCGGTCCGGGTCCAGCAATCCCGGGCTGGGCTGGGCGATGCCGCCGGCCGATTCGATCCCGTCGAGCTCGGCCAGGCCCTCGGCCAGCCGTCGGGCGTTGGCGTGGTCGTCGGCCAAACGGTCGATCATCCCGTCCGGTCCATTGCCCAGAGCGACGAGGCCGGCCGCGGCCAGGATGCCCGCCTGGCGCATGCCGCCGCCAACAAGCTTCCGCCCGCGCCGCGCCCGCCAGATGAAGTCGCGCGAGCCCACGACCATCGAGCCGACCGGGCATCCGAGCCCCTTCGACAGGCAGAACGCGACCGAGTCGGCGGGGGCGGCGAGCTCCCGCGCGCTGACCGCCTGGGCCACCACGGCGTTGAAGAAGCGGGCGCCGTCAACGTGGAGCGGCACGCCCCGTTCGTGGGCGAGCGCCCCGACGACGGAGGTGTAGTCGACGCTGAGCGGCTGGCCCATCGAGTGGGCGTGGGTGTTCTCCAGGGTGACCAGCCCGGTCGTCGGTTCGTGGGGGTCCATCGGATCGCGGAAGGCGTCGGCGATCTCGGCCGGGTCGAGCGTGCCATCGGATCGCTCGCGCAGGGAGCGCACGGAGGTACCAACGATGACGGCGTGGCCGGCCGCCTCGTCGATCACGATGTGGCTCTCGGACGGTGCAATGGTCTCCTGGCCGCGCTGGAGGTGGGCCAGTTGCGCGACCAGGTTGGCCTGGGTTCCCGACGTCACGAACAGGCCGGCCTCCTTGCCCAGCAGGTCTGCCGCAAGCTCCTCCAGGGCATTGACGCTCGGGTCGTCACCCAGGACGTCGTCACCGACCTCCGCCGAGGCCATCGCCCGGCGCATCGCGTCGGTCGGGCGGGTCACAGTGTCGGAGCGAACGTCGATCAGGCTCATCGGTGGCGAGTCTACCGCGGCCTCACGCGCGGCGGTTACGCGCGCCGGCTGCGCGCGCCGGCAGGGCGGTTCCATGCCGGCAGGGCCCTCCTTCCGGTGAGCCAATCTGCGAGGTGCTATCCTTCCGGCTCGTCGCGGACCCGTGGTGTAGCGGCCCAACATGCCAGCCTGTCACGCTGGAGATCGCCGGTTCGAATCCGGTCGGGTCCGCCATCTTCGAATACACCTACGCCCCGTCCGCCGCCCGGACGGGGCGTTCCTTTGCCCGTGTCAGAATGCACGACAATGACGATTCCGCCGCGCCGCAGGGATCACGCTCATCCGATCCGCTCGGCGTCCCGCACGCGGAGCGTGGCCGGGCGGCGCCCCCGCGGCGGATGGGGCGGGCCGTCGTTCGGGTGGATCGCGGTCGTCACGATTGCCCTCGGCAGCCTGGCCACGATCGCGATCCTGCTCGGATCGTCAAGATCACCGACGACCGGGCTGCCTGGCTCCTCCGGCGGGTCGCCGGGTTCATCGGCGCTGATCGCCGACACCTCCGGCGCTCCGAGCGACCAGCCGTCCGGCTCCGCTCCCCTCGACAGCTTCGGGTCCACAGGTCCCGGGGCGTCGGGTTCGGCGAATGGGCCGGTTGGAACCGTTCCGATCGTGCCGGTGGTGGACTTCCGATCCACCCTTCTGTCGGTCGGCGTGGTCGACGTCCGGGCGATCCTGAACGGCCACCAGGCGACGTTCACGAGCCTCGAGCTGGTCTCCACCGAAGCTGATCCGATCCTGGCGGCGATCGGGGTCGACCGCCCCGACGTCCCATCGCGGCTGATCCTTGTCGCCAGCGCGGCCGTGCTCGGCAAGGATCTGGCCGCTCACTCCGATCGCCTGGGGTTCATCCGGGCTGACGCCGTGACCCCGGCGGTCCGAGCCGTGGCCTGGGGCAGCCGGACCCTGTTCGGTGTCGACCGGGTCAGGAGCGCCGGGGCCTGGCAGCTCAACGCGGCCTTGCCGACGACGATCGGTGGCGCGGTCGCGTTCAAGCCGGCGGCGGTCTGGACCATCGTGGCGGGCGGCGACATCATGCTCGACCGGGGTGTGGCCAAGGCCGTCACCGTGCAGAAGCGCGGGGTCGACTTCCCGTTCAGCGGTGGGACGGCCCGGATCACCGGCCGGCATTGCTGCTCGTCGCTCGGCTGGCCCACCGTGGTCGCGGTTCGAACCGGCAACGCCGGCGCCGTCCGAAACCTGCTCAAGAGCGCCGACCTGGCCGTGGCCAACTTCGAGAACCCGGCCCCCGACAACTTCAAGTACCACACCCAGGGCACCGTCTTCTCTGCCAACCCGCGCCTGATCGCCGGGCTGAAGGACGCTGGCATTGACTACGTCTCGCTCGGCAACAATCACATCGGCGATGCCGGACCGGTGGGCCTTCTCCAGACGCTGGCCAACCTCGACAAGTACGGTATCCGGCATAGTGGCGCGGGCAAGAACCTGGCCGCCGCCCGAACTCCGGCGATCATGACGGTCGATGGGGTCAAGGTGGCGATCCTGTCGTACGACACGATCGCCAAGTACTACGCAGCGGGCTCGCACAAGGCCGGCAGCGCCCAGCTCACGGCGGCCAACGTCAAGGTGGACGTGGCCGCGGCCCGCAAGGCGGGCGCCCAGATCGTCATCGTCTATCCCCACTGGGGCACCGAATACTCACCCCGACCGTTCTCCGCCGAGCAGAAGCTGGCCCACGCCGTGATCGACGCCGGGGCGGACATGATCATCGGCAACCATGCCCACTGGGTCGGCGCGATGGAGATCTACAAGGGTCGTCCGATCTGGTACGCGCTGGGCAACTTCGTCTTCGACCAGGTCTGGTCCGAGCCGACGAGCGAGGGCCTGTTGCTCCAGCTGACGTTTCGCGGAACCCAGCTTGTCCAGGTTCGCCTCCAGCCCACGGTCATCCTCGATGGGGCGCAGCCGAACCTGCTCGACCCGGCCAGGGACGGGCGGGTGGTCCTCGGCCAGCTCTACGACGCCTCGGGCAAGATGCTCCCGTGGTGAGCCCGAGCCGGCGACCCGCTCAGGCCAGCCCGGCGAACAGGTCCGTCTCGGGGATCGAGGTGGGGACCCGCGACTCGCGCAGGATGTAGGACTCGGTTGACCAGGCCTCGCGCCACCCCTCGAGGCCGAGGAGCATGAACGGGGACTCCAGGCTGATCTGAGTCACATGGCGTCGGATCGCCGCCCACTTCTGGTCGAGGTAATCGGCGATATCGACCCGGGTCGTGATCGCGGAATCGGAGACGGTCGCCCGATCCATGAATGCCGCGTGCTCGGCGAGCTGCTCGGGCGTGGCGTCCTCGGGCGGCAGCCAGAAGCTGCGCCGGCCGAGCTCGGCCATCCGCTCGTTCATCGAGTCACGCTGGGCTCGCGAGATCGCCTGCTCGTAGAGCTTCGCCGGAGCCCACGGCTCGAGGCCATCAGCGAGCTGCTCCGGGTAAGCCTCCGGATCTCCGGCCCGGAGGAAGGCACCGAGCCCGACGAGGTGGGTCCTGATGTGGTCGGGATGGCCATATCCGCCGAAGTCGTTGTAGGTCGTCATCACGTCCGGCTGGACCCGTCGGACGAACCAGACCAGGCGGCCGATTGCCTCGTCCAGGTTCGCCTGCCAGTAGTTCCGCGGATCGCGATTGCCCTCGTCGCCCATCATCCCGGAGTCGCGGTAGCCGAGGTTCTCCCATTCGGTCACGCCCAGCTCGGTCATCGCCGCTTCGAGCTCGGCCGCCCGGATCTCGCCCAGCCGGCGGTGATTGGCCGGGGTGTCCATCTCGGGCACGACGATCTCGCCCAGCTCGCCCCGTGTGCCGGTGACGAGGACGACCCGGCGACCCTCGGCAACGGCCCGGGCCATGGTGCCGCCGGTACCGATCGTCTCATCGTCGGGGTGGGCATGGACGGCCATCAGGGTCAGGCGGTGTTCGCTGTTCATCGCGGCATCGTAGACGAGAACCGATCCGCCGGCCCCCGACGCTCCTGTATCGTCGCTCCAATGGCCCACCATTTGGCACCGGCCGCTTCGCCCGGTCCGCTGGCCGGGATCCTCGTCGTCGACTGCTCGACTGTCCTGGCCGGGCCGTACTGCACGATGCTCCTGGCCGACCTCGGAGCCGAGGTGATCAAGGTCGAGCCGCCCGAAGGTGACGGGACGCGAGCCTGGGGTCCGCCGTGGGTTGCTGCTGGACGGCTCGGACCGGACGATCCGGGCGTCGCGGCTTACTACCTTGCGATCAACCGCAACAAGCGCAGCATCCGGCTCGACTTGCGCACGGCGGCGGGCGCGGCAATCCTGCGCGGTCTCGTCGGCCACGCCGACGTCCTGGTCGAGAACTTCCGGGTCGGCGGCTTCGATCGGCTGGGCTTCGACGACGCCGCGCTCGAGGCGCTCAACCAGCGGCTCATCCACCTGGCGATCAGCGGCTACGGGACGAGCGGGCCCGACGCACAGCTCCCTGGTTACGACTTCGTGATCCAGGCGGTTGCCGGACTGATGTCGATCACCGGCTTCCCGGACGGGGAGGGTGGCGGCCCGGCCAAGGTTGGTGTGGCGATCAGCGACGTCATCACCGGAATCCTGGGCTGCGTGGCGATCCTGGCTGCCCTCGAGGGCCGCGGGAGGGCGGATTCGCCGGCCTACGACCGGGGTCAGCGGATCGACCTGTCGCTATTCGAGTCGACCCTGGCCATCCTGGTCAACCAGGCCCAGAACGCGTTCGCGACGCGGACCTCACCCGGCCGGCGCGGCAACGCCCACCCGAACATCGTGCCCTACGAGACGTTTGCCACGGCGGATGGTCAGCTCGCGGTCGCGGTCGGCAGCGAACGTCAGTGGGGGCGGTTCTGCTCGGCCGTCGACCTGCCCGAACTGGCCGGCGACCCACGCTTCGCCACGAACCGCGACCGGGTCGCACAGCGCGAGCTGCTCCGATCGATCCTGGCCAGCCGCTTCGTGGGCCAGCCCACGGCAGCCTGGCTCGAACGGCTCGAGGCGGCCGAGATCCCGTGCGGCCCGATCCGGGGCGTGCTCGAGGCCCTCGAATCGGACCAGGCCCAGGCCCGCGGGATGATCGTCGACGTGGAGCATCCGCTGCTCGGTACGCTCCGCCAGGTGGGCGTCCCGTTCAAGTTCGGAGCCACCCCCGCCACGATCCGGAGGGCCCCGCCGCTCCTCGGCGAGCATTCGGCCGAGATCCTGTCGGAGCTCGGCTATGACGACGAGGCCATCGAGCGGCTCCGGGCGGACGGCGTGATCTGAGAACGGTGCAGCCCTGCAGTCGCCTCGCGCGTCCGCCGGCCGGCCGGCGCTAGACTCGCCAGGCGGAGTGGCCAGCCGGCCCCCGTGACCTCCATCAGCCGCACCTCGAGCGGAGACGACAACCGATGACCGACGAGCGCGAGCGCTGGGCCCTGATCCTGGGGGCATCGAGCGGCATGGGCGAGGCGACTTCCCGGGCCCTGGCCGCCAAGGGCTACCGGATCCTGGGCGTCCATCTCGATTTCCGGGCCGCCCTCAGCCACGTCGAGGAAGTCAAGGCGGCGATCTCCGCCGCCGGCTCGGAGGCCCTGTTCATCAACATGAACGCCGCCGACGACGAGAAACGGGCGGCCGCCCTGGCCACGTTCGCCGAGCGCTTCGCTCGGAGCCGGGCCGAGGGCCGCCACCCGTACATCCGGGTCGTGATGCATTCGCTCGCCTTCGGCTCGCTCGTGCCGTTCATCGCCGCCGACCCGAAGGCCGCGGTCGATCGCAAGAAGATGGAGATGACCCAGGACGTGATGGCCAACAGCCTCGTCTATTGGGTCCAGGACCTCTACCGCGGCGGCTTCCTCGAGTCGGGCTCGAAGATCTATGCGATGACCTCGGAAGGCTCGAGCCGAGTGGTTCCCAGTTACGGCGTGGTGTCGTCGGCCAAGGCGGCACTCGAGTCGCACGTCCGGCAGCTGGCGATGGAGCTGGCCCGACTGGGCGACGGGGTCACCGTCAACACGATCCGGGCGGGCGTCACGAAGACGCCTGCGCTGATGAAGATTCCGGAGCACGAGATGATCATCGAGGCGGCCACCCGGCGCAATCCGACGGGTCGGATGACGACGCCGCAGGACGTGGCCAATGCGATCGTGGCGCTCAGCGGCGAGGGCACCGACTTCATCAACGGCGAGACGATCGGGGTCGACGGCGGCGAGTTCATCACCGGCTCGTGAATCGGACCGGTCGATGAGCGGCCGCGTCATCGTCGTCGGCGGCGTCAACGTCGACCTCGTCGTGCACTCGGCCCGCCTGCCGGGTCCGGGCGAGACCGTGACCGGGGGCGTCTTCGAACGCCACGACGGCGGCAAGGGCGGCAACCAGGCGGTCGCCGCAGCCCGCCTCGGTGCGGATGTCCGGTTCATCGGTGCCGTGGGCGACGATTCGTTTGGCTCGGAGGCCCGGGCTGCGTTGGCTGCCGAGGGCATCGACGTGTCCGGACTGGCGACGAACCCGGATGCAGCGACCGGCATCGCCCTGATCCTCGTCGATGCGACGGGCGAGAACCTCATCTCGGTCGCGTCCGGCGCGAACCGGGCGTTCGGTCCCGCCTCGGTCGAGGCCGAGCTCGCGCGCCTCGGATCGCTTGGCGGCGACGTCGTCCTCGTCTCGAACGAGCTGGCAGCGTCGACCGTCGCCGCTGCGCTGCACGCCGCATCAGCGGCGGGAGCCCGAACGATCCTCAACCCGGCCCCGGCCGACGACCTCGACCGTGGATTGCTGGCGTTGGTCGACATCCTGACCCCGAACCGCAGCGAGCTGTGCACCTTGACCGGGACGGATGCGGCCGATCTCGAGGCGGCTCAGGCCCCGGAGCGGCTGGCCGTCCGCGAGGCCGTGGTCGTGACCCTCGGGGCGGACGGCGCGCTCGTCGTCACCCACCATGGCCCGCCGCGTCCCGTTCCGGCGACCGCCGTCAACGTCGTCGATACGACCGGCGCCGGCGACGCGTTTAATGGCGCTCTCGCCGCGGCCCTTGCCCAGGGTCTCGCCCTCGAGGAGGCGGTCCTGCAGGCGGTTGCTGGCGGCGGCCTGGCCACGACCCGCCCGGGCGCCCGGGCAGGCATGCCCACCGCCGCCGAGCTCGAGGCTGCGCTCAGGGGCTGAACCTGGCTCGGGCCCGATCCTGGTGGCCGTATGTGAGATTGGCGTCCGATTCTCGACCGCGAGGCAGACCTGGGACGCAGCTGGCTACGACCCCAGGTCCGGCCGGCGCTGCTCGCGGCCAAGGAGTGTCGGACCCACGAGGAACCGTGATCCGAGGTACAGGACGAAGCTGAGCGATGTCACGTAGACGCTGACCGCAATGTTCGTGACGAGGGCCAGGAGGATCCCGCCGAGAACGCAGGTCAGGGCGATCGCGACGCTGTAGACGGCGGCCCGACCGGGCCGCGCCGTCAGCCGCTCGGCAGAGGCTCCGGGCGTGATCAGCAACGTCAGGATGAGCAGCACGCCGACCACCTGGACGGCCTCGGCAACCGCGGCAGCCATGATCAGCAGGAAGGCGATCGCCAGTGCCCCGACAGGGACCCCGCGCGCCTCCGCGACCTCGGGGTCCACGGTGGCGAAGGTCAACGGCCGGTAGACCACGGCCAACGCGAACAGGGTCAGCGCTCCAATTGCCACGAGCAGGACCACGTCGGAGCGGCTGACCCCGGTGATCGTCCCGAAGAGAATCGAGATCGCCTCGTTGGCGTAGTGGGGATACAGCGTCAGGAAGAGCACGCCGAGTCCGAGTCCGAAGGCCATCACCACCCCGACGACGGCATCCCGTTCGCGGACCCGGACGCCGAGCGTGCCGATGAAGATGGCCGTGATCATCGAGCCGGTCATCAGCCCGATCACCGGCGAGACACCGATCAGGATCGCCCCGGCCGAGCCGGTGAAGCCCAGCTCGGCCAGCGCGTGGACAGCGAAGGCCATGTTCCGGGCGACGACGAATCGGCTGACGATCCCCGACACGATCGCGATGACGATGCCTGCCGCGATCGCGTTCTGGACGAAGGGGTAGCCCAGGAGGTGGATCAGCTGGTCCATCAGGGCGCCGACCGGGCGTGGGGACCGGGGCCGTCATGGATGTCGGGCAGGTGGTGCGGCTCCTCGAGCTCGAAGCCCGAGCCGGTTGAATCGCTGACCACGAGGATCCGGCCGTGGACCCGGAGGACGTCGACGTGGGACCCGTACAGGTCCGACATCCGCTCCGAGGTCAGCACCTCGTCGGGCGTCCCGGCCGCCCAGCGCCCGTTGACTACGAACAGGACCCGGTCGACCAGGTTGAGGATCGGGTTCACGTCGTGGGTGACGAACAGGACGGTCCGGCGCGTCCGCCGCTGCCAGTCGCCGATCAGCTTGGTGATCTCCTGCTGGTAGCGCAGGTCAAGGCTGGCCAGCGGCTCGTCGCACAGGAGCAAGCGCGGGTCGCCGACGATGGCCTGGGCGATCCGCAGGCGCTGCTGCTCTCCGCCCGACAGGCGCCCGATCGGCGCATCCGCGTACGGCGTGGCCTCGACCGCCTCGATCACCTCGGCAACGCGCTTCCGTGCCGCCGATGATGGTCGGCCGATCCCCCAGCGATGGCCGTCGATCCCGAGCTGGACCAGGTCGCGGCCCCGCAGCGGCAGATCCTGGTCGAACGATTGATGCTGGGGCACGTAGCCGATCCCGGGATTGCCGCGTCGGGGCGCCTCACCCAGGACCTCGACGCCCCCGCTCGACAGCGGCGTCAGGCCCAGGATCACCCGCAGCAGGGACGTCTTGCCCGACCCATTCGGGCCGAGGATCGCGACAAACGAGGGCTCGTCGAATTCGAGCGACAAGTCGCCCCACACCCGCCGGTCCTGATAGTCGAGCGTTGCCTCGGTGAACCGGACGGACAGTTGCGGAGCGATCTCAGCTACTGGCACTGAGGGCCTGCTCGAGCTGGTTCAGCTGGCCGAGCTGCCAGCTCACGTAGGCGGAGTAGGCCGCCGGGATCGTCTCGGCGACGCCGACCACGGGGATCCCGTTGGCAACGGCCAGGTCGTGCATCTGGCTGGTGATCGGGGAGGTGACCTGGCTGTTGTAAATGAGGACCTTGACCTTCTTGCCGGTCAGCAGGTCGCTCTCGCCGGCCACGTCGGCGGGCGCCGGGTCCGTGCCATCCTCGATCGACTTCTGGAAGCCTTCGGGGGTCAGGACCTGGAGGCCGATCGCAGTCGCGAGATAGCCCGCGACCGGCTCGGTGAACGCGACCGGAGAACCACCGAAGCGCGTCTTCATCTCGGCGATCTTAGCCGCGACAGGCTGGAGCGAGGCCCCGTAAAGCGCCTCGCGTGCCTTGAAGTAGAAGGCGTTGGTCGGATCAATCGCCGCGAGCGCAGCGGCGACCTGGGCCGCGACCGCGGGCATCGTCGCCGGGTCATACCAGATGTGCGCATTCGCGCCGTCGGCCGCACCAAGGAGCTGCTGGACGTTGATCACGACCCGGTCCGGGTTGGGCGACGCGGCGAGGAGCTTGTCCATGAACCCGTCATAACCGAGGCCGTTGACGATCACCAGCCGGGCATCGGCCACCAGCACGGCGGCCTGGGGGCTGCTCTCGAAGGCATGCGGATCAGCGTTCGGATCGTTGAGCAGGCTCGTCGCGCTGACCCGGGCGCCGCCAACCTGGCCGAGCAGGTCGGCGTAGAAGTTCTCGGTGCCGAGGACCGCGATCGGTGGTGCGCTGCCGACCGGGAGGGGCCCGGCCGCGATCGCCGCCGAGGGGGAGGTCGGGGCCGAGCAACCGGCCAGGATGCAGACCCCGGCCGCAGCCAGATTCAGTCTCAATGAGCCTCTGATGATAGCAAGCCTCGTGCGGGTGAATGGCAGACTATCTAATGAGACTGGGTCTCGTCAACGGCAAATCCGGAATCGCATCGATCCGTGGTATCGTCGAGGCCATGACCGAAGCTTCCGCGATTGTCACGGTCCTCGATCGGGCCGGCTATCGCCTCACCGAGCCGCGCCGCGTGGTCGCCGGGCTGATTGCCGATCGGACGGGTCACTTCACCGCCGCCGACCTCGTCGACGACGCTCGGCAGCGTCGGCTCGACGTCGGCCGCGCCACGATCTTCCGGGCCCTCGAGCTGTTCACCGAGCTCAACGCGGTCGAGCGTGTCGACCTGCCCAGCGGTGATCACGCCTACGTCGAATGCGAGCCGGTCCATCATCATCACGTGATCTGCTCGCAGTGCGGCCGGACCACCGAAGTCGGGGCCTGCGGGATGCCCGCCATCGCCCGGGAGATCGGACGGCGGACCGGTTTCAGGATCCAGTCGCACCGGCTCGAGCTGTTTGGCATCTGCCCGGACTGCCAGGCAGCCAATGCCCGGCACGGATGAGCGGAACGTCAGGCGCCGGCATCCCCGGCCAAGGATCGCCCAGGCAGCCAACCTCTCGGCGCCGACGTCGCCAGGAGCTCCGACTCGAGCAGGCCGCGCGGCCCGCCGGCAAGCGCCCCAGGCACCTGCCCGCGAAGCGACCGATGTGGCAGTCCCCGCTGGCCATCGTCACTGCGCTGGCAGTCGTCGCCGCCATCGTCGTGATCCTGGTCGTTAACCTCCGGCCCGCGGCGGCCAGCCCAACTGCGCTCAGTTCGCCGGCCAATCCGGTCGCCTCAACGGTTCCGCGCAGCGGCACGACCCTCGGTTCGAGCAGCGCGCCCGTGAGGATGGACGTCTGGGAGGACTACCAATGTCCGTACTGCCAGATCTGGAGCGAGCAGTGGGAGCCGCGCCTCGTGCGCGACTTCGCGGCCACCGGAATCCTGCGCTACCAGTTCAATGACTACGCATTCATTGGCAACGGCAACAACCCCGACGAATCACTCGCGGCCGCCGTCGCCGCCCAGTGCGCCAACGACCAGGGCAAATTCTGGGAATACCACGACTGGCTCTACGCCAACCAGAATCCGGACGGCGAGAACAAGGGCTGGTTCACCACCGACAAGCTCGATTCGATTGCCCTGAAGCTGGGCCTCGACAAGACGACGTTCGACACCTGCCTCGCCGATCCGGCCAAGGCGACCGCGGTCAAGGCGGAGGAGGCCGCCGGGTCGGCGCTCGGGATCAACGGAACTCCCTCGATCTTCGTCAACGGAACCCAGGTGTCGCTCAGCACGTACGACGCGCTTGCCGCACAGATCCGGGCACTCGCGCCGGCGCTCTCTTCGGGCTCCGCGGGGTCACCGTCGCCGGCCGCGTCTCCAGTCGCGCCAGCGGGTTCCTGATGGCCGGCTAGCCGCGGGGAGCCGCTGAATTCCTCGCCGGTCCCACCCGGGGCAGGACGATCGACCGATCTACGAGTTCCACGCGGGTGGCTAGGCTGGCAGAATGGCGACGATGACCCGCGCCCGCAAGACCAGGGACCCCGCCCAGCCTCCGCCTCAGCTGATCGGCGACGAGTCGTCTGGGGGGTATGTCTCATGCCCGCGCTGCGGGCGCCCGGTTGCCGATGGCCTCGTCCGCTGCGGCGGCTGCGGGATGCGGATCCTGATGGGTGTGGCCGCGCCGCGGGCGCTCCTGTTCCTGACCACAGGGGCCGTTTTGGGCCTGCTTGTCGGAGGGCTGACAGTCGGTTCGATCATGGGGGCGAGTCGAGCGACCGGTGGCGGGACGACGGCGGTGCTGCCACCCAGCCCGAGCCTGCGCGCGAGCGCCAGCGCGAACGCCACGAACGCCACATCGCCGCTTCCTTCGATTGCGAAACAGGCTGTCGATCCGCTGGCCGCGAGTGCCCTGCGCCAGGTGGCGTCCACGAATCTGCAGCTGACCTCATCCCTGAATACACTCCAGCTGGAATTGAGGTACCGCACGATCGACACCGGCGCAATGTCGGCGACACTTCGGGCGATGTCGGCCGCGGCGACATACGGCGGCACGGTGGTGGGCTACCTCAGCGCCTGGCCCGTGGCGGCGACGCTCCAGGGCAAGGTCGGACGACTCTATACCCAGGTTGTGGCGGTCGCGGCCAATGGCCTCAGCGCCCAGCTGGCGAGCCAGAAGGCCTATCGGACGGCGGGCAACCAGATGGTCTCGATCCTTGTGCCACTGCCGGCGATCGAGGCTGCGGTGGCCGCCCTGGGCCAAAGTGGCGGGATCGATCTGCCTGGCCAGTGAGCCCCCGTCCCGAGAGCCCAGCCGGCGCCTAATTGCCGGGGCCGTAGCCAGTCAGTTCGACGTAGCCCTCGCCGCCGAGCGACCGCCCATTGCGAACCGCGCTCACCATTTGGGAACCCTCCCAGTAGACAACACCTGTGCTGGCCCGCGTGTCGAGCTCCTGGTCCTGGACCGTCGGCCGGAGGTTGATCGTGAGCGCTTGCCCAGGGATCGTCACGGTCCAGCCAGCCGGGTACACTGCGCCGGTCCTTGGTGACGTCCAACGCTTCGTAACGACCACGCTGAACGCCGTTCGCTCGAGGTGGCTGACCCGACCGTCACGATCGACGAACGTCCCGTACACCAGCGGATAGCTTCCGTCGGTTGCCCGGACCAGGGACAGGGTAAGGTCCGAACCGTCGGCCAGGTTGACCGCGAACCAATCCCAGCCGCCCCCTCCGACGGCAATGAAGTCGCCCCACTGGTGATCGAACCAGGCGCTCCCGTCGACCTGCAGCGTCCGTCCATCAAGAACGATCGAGCCGCTCGCCAGGAGGTCCGTCCTGGAGTAGTAGTAGGAACCGCCGGCCGGCCCGAAGTCGACCCAGCCGGCCGCGCCCTGGAGCACGGCCGGCTTCGCCGGATGGAGGGCCAGATCCAGGCCGAGACCGCCGGGCGAACCAGCGGCGACTGCTTCGGCGGTCGACAGCCGAGCGGCCAGGTGGTCGTTGCCGCCGACGCCCAGCATCGTCCAGGCTGGTCGACCGAGCGTCGCTGGATCGGTGGGGTCGGCTCCCAGCGAGAACGAGAACCCGGCTGCCGCGGCGAGGTCCACGCCCTCGCCGACGACACTGCGCTGGGCATAGTGGAATGCGTCCCGGCCCTCGTCGGTGATCGCCAGGTGCGACGCCCAGGTCACCGGGAAGCCGCCCCGCTCGGCGCGGAAGATCACATCCTCGAAGCCGTAGCGAGCGCCGGTCGCGACGTCACGGAGATGGCCGGTGTAATACCACCACTCGGTCAGTCGCTGATGAGCCGCGTCGTCACCCGGCAGCCGGATCGCGATCGGATCGGACGCGCCGCGCTGGCCGGGACTGGCGGCTGGCTCGGGCTGGAGGGACGCTGGCGGATTGGCCAGGATCGGTCCACCGGCGCACGCTGCCACGACCAGTGCGAGGATCCAGCTTCCGACCCGTGGGCCACGCCTGACCGTCATCCGCTGACCTCCGCCTCGGAGCCCGGCACGCGCTCGGCGAGCCAGCGCCGCAGGCGCTCCGGCATCCACCAGTTCCAGACGCCCAGCAGGCGCATCGTGGCCGGCACGAGGAGCGCACGCACGATCGTGGCGTCGATCGCCACCGCGATTGCCACGCCCAGGCCGACCGCCTTGATCAGGACGACGTCGGCGAACGCGAACGAGCCGGCCACGACGACCACGATCAGGGCCGCCGAGGTTACGATCCGGCCGCTCCGTTCGAGCCCCCAGGCGACGGCCTCGGTGTTGTCGTGGGTTCGATCCCAGGCCTCTTTCATCCGGGTCAGTAGGAAGACCTCGTAGTCCATCGACAGCCCGAAGAGCACGCAGAACAGGATCACGGGCAGGGTGGTTTCGACGTAGCCGAGCGGCTGAAAGCCCAGGATCCTCGAAAGGTTCCCGTCCTGGAAGATCCAGACCAGGGCGCCGAACGAGGCGAGGATCGACAGGCTGTTCATCACCAGCGCCTTGGCCGGCAGGATCGCCGAGCGGAGGAGCACGAGCAGCACGAGGTAGGTCGTCACGAGGATGAACAGGGCGGTCCGCGGGAAGTCGGCCGCGACTCGGTCCACGACGTCGCTGACATCGGCGGCGCCGCCTGCGATCAGGACCGTCGTACCCGGCGGTGGCGCCAGCGGCCCGGTCCCGGATCTCAGCGCCGTCACGAGGGCGCGGCCCTGGTCGGCATTCGGACCGTACGCGGTCGTCAACGTGAACGTGGTCAGGTCGCCTTTGGTGGTCGCCGCCAGCGTTGCTCCGACGAAGCGGTCGGGCGGCCCCGACCGTGAGTTGTACAGGAGCTGGTATTGGGCGAGGCGGATCCGCGGGTCGAGATCCACGTAGCCGCTGACCGAGGTGATCCGGGGATCGGCCGCCAGCCGGCGCGAGTAGTCGTACAGGGCGGCAACGTTGGCCGGGCTGGTCGCCGCGCCGGTCGTTCGGATGGCCAGCGAGAGGGGGGCAAACCGCCCAGCGCCGAAGGCCGCGTCGAGCCGGTCGAAGGCAACCCGGGACGGGACGGTCGGCGGCAGGATCGTCGCGTCGGGTGCATTCAGCCGGACGTGCAGGAACGGCGTGCCGAGCACGAGCAGCAGGCCGAGCGTCGGCAGAAACACGAGGAGCGGCCGGCGCATCACCCGTCGGGCGAGCCGCGCCCAGGGCTCGTCTGGCGAAGGCCCGGCATTCACCCGGCGCACCGCCAGTCGGTCCAGCCGCGGGCCCAGGATGGACAGGATCGCGGGCAACAGGGTCAATGCAGCCAGCACCGCGACGCCGACCACGATCGCGCCGGCGATCCCAACCGAGCGCAGGATCGTGAACTCGAACAGGACCAGTCCCAGGAGCCCGAGCAGGACGGTCAGGCCGGAGAAGAACACGGCCCGCCCGGCGGTCGCCACCGCCGCCTGGACAGCTGCGGCAATGGCCATCTCCGGCTCGTCTGACGGCAGCCGGCGCCGGAGCTCCTCGCGGAAGCGACTCGTCATCAGGAGCGAGTAGTCGACGCCCAGGCCCAGGCCCAGGAGCGTGGCCAGGTTGAGCACGAAGATGCTCATCTCGGTGAAGCTCGCGACCACGAAGATGGCGGCCAGCGAGACGAGCACGGCGGCGCCACCCACGGCCAGGGGCACGCCTGCCGCCACGACCGATCCGAACACGAGCAAGAGGGCGAGGCCCGCCAGTGGGAGGGATACGAATTCGCTCCGACGCAGGTCGTCCTCGGAGACGGTCTGGATGTCACCGTAGAACGCCGGCCCGCCAGCCAGCTCGATCATGACCGGTGCGGGCGGCAGGCTCGCTATCCGGTCCTCGATCGCCGGCAGGGCCGCGGGGGAGTCATCCGGTCCGATGTTCAGGAGGACGATGTCGTAGGCCGTCCGCCCGTCGGCCGATACCTGGCTTGGAGCGAGCTGGTAGGAGAGGATCTCGGCAACGTACGGCGCGCCACCGATCGCCCGGCGAGCGGCTGCCGTGACCGTGTCGTAGGTCGGTTCACCAGCCCGCGTCGTCGTGCTCGAATAGACCAGGACGATCGCGGACTCGGGCAGGCCGAGCTCGGCATGAAGGACGGCCCGCGCCCGCGACGACTCGAGGTCGGGAAGGTTGAATCCGCCGGCATGGAGTGCCGCCGAGGCCCGTGGGGCGAGCGGCAGGGCAACCAGCAGGAGCACCGCCCAGGCCGCGACCACCAGCCAGCGGCGCCGATAGGCGAGCCGGCCCAGCCGCTCGAAGATCGTCATCGGCCGGGCCACGGGCTCGAGGCGTGTCCCGCGGGGAGGCGCCTGGAACGAGACTGGCCGGGGGGCATATCCGCATCGTACCCGCCCGACCCGGATCACCCGCCCGGCTCGCCCTTGCCAGGCCTGGCTCGCCGCCGCGCTCGTTGAGGCGGATACTGTGCCCAGGCTTCAGCGGGACGGTGCCAACCCGCCACGTGCCGAAATCGAGGGGACGAATACGCAGCACCGTACGCGGACGGGATCCGGCGAGCGCGACGTCCAGGATCCTGCCGAACCGGACCTCCGCTTCGGTCCCGACGTCATCGCGCACACCCGGGCGCTGATCGACGAACTGAGCCGCGCTCGTTCGCTCCAGCACTGCTCGGTGTTCCTGTGGGATCCGGCCGTCGATCGGCTGCGCCTCACGGCCCAGCAATGGGGAGCGGGCGAGGACCTGGGTGAGGTCCACGTCGGTACCTGGACGATAGCCCTGAGCGGCGTGTGCGGCCGAGCCTTCACGACCGGGCTCCCGGCACTTGTCCCCGACGTGGAGGATGACCCGGACTTCCTGAGCTTCCCGGGAAGCCGAACGCGGAGCGAGCTGGCCGTCCCGATCCTGTTCGACGGCCGGCCGATCGGTGTCATCAACCTGGAAAGCCCCCGCGTCGGTGCCTACGGACCCGCCGATGTCGAGGCGCTGGGCACCTGGGCCGACTCGGTTGGTGAGGCGATCCACAGCTTCTGCTTCAGCCCTGACTGAGCTCGGGAGGGTCGCGCGGGCGGGTCCATCTGCTACGATCCCGTCGTTCAGTCTCCGATCGTCGAGGCGCCCCGGTGCAACTCCTCCTGGTGCCGTTTCAGGGACCCCTGCAATTCGCGATCTTCACGATCGCCACCGTGATCAGCGGTGGCTTCGTATTCATCTTCGCCCGTTCGGCGATGGCCTCGGAGGGGCGCTCGCCGGGCCTGGTCCGGGCGATGACGAACCCCAATACGAAGTTCCTGTTCACGTTCCTGGCGATTGGCTGGGCGCTCCTGTTCGGGATCGGCCTCCAGCTCGTGCCCCACGAGGGCGCCAACTCGCCGTACGGTGGCCTGGCCCTGATCGCCATGTTCTCGGGCTTCTTCATCCTGATGGGATTGCTCTGGTCCGTCATCGGCGAGTGAGCCTCGCAGTGGCGCAGTGGCGCAGTGGCGCAGTGGGCTCGCGGACGCAGGTGGCTCGTTGGCGCAGGAGCGCAGGAGCGTAGCGGCGCCTGGGGCTCGAGCCCGTGTGTTTGAATCGGAGGGTCGGGACCGCCGTTAGACGCACACCGCGGACCTGACAGATTCCGCCGGCAGACGCGTTACGGTCGGTCGGCTGCTTCTCGGGCCTCGGTTTCCGGTCCGATCGAGCCCAGTCGTTCGTGGCGCAAGATGAATCGGTTAGATTCGGCCGCGGAATCACTCCGATTTCGACCATACGGCGGCTGGTGGCGGCATTTGTCACCAATGGGCTATCCGGTTGACTCCGGTCAGCACAAGATGTAGTGGGTCAACTCCGCGCCGGTCGCGGACCGGCGATGGTTCTCGGCCCGCGCACGAACCGCCGCCAGCCGACGATGAGAACGACCAGTCCCGCCACGATCCCGGCGAGGTGGTCGAACGCGACCGCGCTGATCATCGGAAGGGTGAGCCGGGCACGATCCTGCCCTTCGAGTCGCTGGGCTGATCCGGGTCAGCGAGGAGCGACCGCAGTTCCGGCAGGGGGTTGCGCTGCCCCGCGATCTTCCGTCGAGCGCCCGTGGAAGCGGGCCGGCAGACGCGCGAGGACCGCGAACAGCACAGCGGTCACGCCGAGGATCGCACCCTGCTCCGAGGGGAAGCCGCCCGGCGACTTCGACAGCTCCCACAAGACCATCGGAGCGAACGCGACGATGGCGGTCAGGACACGTGCGTGCGGAGCGCGGCGGGCGACGTATTCGAGGCCGACGAGAACCGCCAACAAGCCGGGCAGGACGAAGATCCAGCGGACCAGGAGAAAGCCGGCGACGAGCGGCACCAGTTCGACTGGCGTCACGGATATCGTCACCCCCGGCACCAGTTCGAGTGGCGTCACGGGTATGGTCGCCCCCGCGACGAGGTTCGCCGCCACGTCCACCATGGCCACGACCTCGTACGCCAGCAACACCAGCAGGGCATTGGCGAGGACCCGGACGGTCCCGGCGTGCCAGCCAAAGGGATCGCGATACGCGGCGGCGCGGACCAGATGCTTCGACATCGTCATCTCCCTGTCTGCCGGGCAGTCGTCCCGGATGCTCCTTGCTCCAATGACGCCCCGAGCGCCTCGGGAGTGTCGTTCGTGGCTGTTGCACCCGACATCGCTGGACCGGCGCGGATCTCCCGGGTATCATCCCTGCATGCAGACTGCATAGACTTTATGCGTCTGGGCGGGTCCTGACGGCCGCCAAGTTCGATTGCCGAGGCAGGAGGCCCGCGCGTGGATGCCCAGGAGATCCAGACGGCTGTTGCCCGTCAGGCCGCCGCGGCCGACGCAGCGACGCCGTTCGTCAACCGGCGCGACCCCGCCCGGCTCCTTGGACCTGATGGTCAGCCGGCGGTCAGCCGGCGGGCACCGATCTGGCAGGACGTCCCCGACGAGAAGTGGAACGACTGGCGCTGGCAGCTCAGCAATCGGGTCAACGACCTCGCCGAGATCGAGCAGATCCTGGAGTTGACCGACGAGGAGCGTGACGGACTGTCCGCCCCCGACAAGTTCCGGGTGGACATCACCCCGTACTTCATCAGCCTGATCGATCCGCACGATCCGGACGATCCAATTCGCCGCCAGGTCATCCCACTCGGCCGCGAGCAGTCGGCCTTCACCGGGATGATGGAGGACTCGCTGGCCGAGGACCGCCACTCGCCCGTGCCGGGCCTGGTTCACCGCTATCCCGATCGAGTCCTGATGCTGGTCACGACCCAGTGCGCGAGCTACTGCCGGTACTGCACCCGGAGCCGGATCGTCGGTGATGCGACGATGAACTTCAACCGCAAGGAACACGAGGCGCAGCTCGACTACCTGCGCCGGACACCCCAGGTCCGCGACGTCCTGATCAGCGGTGGTGACGGCCTCACGCTCGCCCCGAAGCTGTTCGAGTCGATCCTGCGCGGCCTGCGCGAGATCCCGCATATCGAGATCATCCGGATCGGTTCACGAGTCCCCGTCTTCCTGCCCCAGCGGATCGACGACGAGCTGTGCGCGATGCTCGAGAAATACCATCCGCTCTGGATCAACCTCCATTTCAACCACCCCAACGAGATCACGCCCGAAGTCAGCCGGGCCGTCGACAAGCTCACTCGGGCCGGGCTGCCGGTCGGCAACCAGTCGGTCCTGCTGGCCGGCGTGAACGATTGCGTCCACATCCAGCGCGCGCTCGTCCACAAGCTCGTGGAGAACCGGATCAGGCCGTACTACCTCTACCAGTGCGACCTTGTCGAGGGCTCGGGCCACTTTCGGACACCGGTCGGCAAGGGCCTGGAGATCATGGAAGGGTTGCGTGGTCACACGAGCGGCTACGCGATCCCGACCTACGTGATCGATGCGCCCGGCGGCGGCGGCAAGATTCCGGTGATGCCCAATTACCTGATCAGCTACTCCGACCACAAGGTCGTGCTGCGCAACTACGAGGGCTACATCACGACCTACGAGGAGCCGCCGACCTACCGCCAGCACGATCGGGCCGCCTGCTCGTACTGCCAGAATGAGCGTTCGGAGCCGGGTCAGTCGGGCATCCTCGGGCTGCTCGAGGGCGAACGGATGTGGATCGAGCCGAAGGGCTTCAACGAGATCCACACCCGCGGCAATACCGAGGCGCACCGCCTCCAGGATCCCGCCAAGTGGGTCCCCCTTGGCATTGGCGCGATCGAAGGCAGCGCCGACACTTCGCTACGCGTCCTTGATTCCGGGGAGGGTGCCCGGGCCGAGGTCAGTGCTGCGGCCGAAGGCACGGCCCTCCAACCCGCGCCGACCTATGGGCCGGGTGAGGAACCACGACCGCGCGATGGCGAGCCAACTGGGTCGGCCCACGGCGAGCTCCTCTAGGAGCGTCTCAGCCGAGCGGTCAGGGCCCGCTGAGGACCGATACGCCCTTGAGCAGCTGAGCATCGCCCGAGGCCGCCAGCTGGGCCGCTGTCATTTTGGCCAGGTCGGTCGGTGCAACGATCTTGCCCTTGGGCGTCGAGTCGAGCGAGATGTCGGGCTGGATCCCCAGCTTCCAGATCTGGCGGCCGTCGCGCGTGAGCCACTCGATCGTACCGACGAGGAGGGCCGAGCCGTCAGTCAACGGGAACTGCTGGAGGACCGTCCCGGTTCCGAACGTCTTGGCCCCGATCAGTGTTCCGCGCCTGGCATCCTGGAGGGCGCCCGCCACGATCTCGGCCGAGCTGGCCGTGCCGTTGTCGACAAGGACGGCCAGTGGGAGGTCCGGGTCAGCGCCGCCTGACTTGATCGGGACCTCCTTGACCGAGCCAGTTCGATCCTGTTCGCGGTAGACGTCGCCGTCCTTGAGGAACTGGCTGGCCACGCCTACGGCTTCATCGACGTAGCCACCCGGATTGCCCCGCAGGTCGAGGATCAACGATTTCGCCCCGGCCTTCCGAGCGGCCGCAATGATCGTGACGAGCTGGCTGGTTGCATTACTGGCGAACTCATCGATGCGGACGTCGGCAACCTTGGTGCCTGGGACCATCGACCAGCTGACCGATGGCACATCGACCTTCGCCCGGACGATCTTGACGTCGATCGCGGCAGCTGCGCCCGGATGCAGGATCGACAGGGTCACGGTCGTGCCGGCGTCACCGCGGATTCGCGAGACGACCGTATCAATGCTCTGACCATCGGTCGATGTGCCATCGACGCTGAGGACCGTGTCCCCGCCGAGCAGGCCGGCCTTCTCGGCTGGGCTGCTCGGGATCACCGACTGGATGACTGGAGCACCATTGACCGTGCTCATCTCGGCTCCGATGCCGACGACAGAACCACTCAGTGACGTGTTCTCGTTGGCGAGGTCCTGGGGCGTCAGGAAGCGAGTGTGATCGGTGTCGCCCACGGCGCTGAGGAGCCCGCTGATCGAACCATAGGTCAGGGTCGTCGGGTCGAGCGCCTTGGGGTCGACGTACTTGTCGTGGAGGATCTGCCAGGCTTGCTCGTAGACGGCGAACTGAGGCGGGAAGGAGCTCGAGGGCTGGAGCAGGCTGGTCGAGCCACCCAGTTCGAGCCCCGACCCTTGCGACAGTCCGACTGCCCCACCGGCGGCGAAGGCGATCGCGACCACCAGGACGATCGCGAAGATGGCGCGCCCAGACAAGGCTCGGTCCCGCCGCGGACCGGCGCCTCGCCAGCCGGGCGGCGCCTGCCAGCCCTGCGGCGGCATCGGCGGTGCCTGCCAGCCGGGCGGACCCTGCCAGCCGGGCGGACCCTGCCAGCCCTGCGGCGGCATCGGCGGTGCCTGCCAGCCGGGCGGCCCCTGCCAGCCGGGCGGCGTCTCGGGCAAGACACCGGGACTGGTCGCGGGCAAGGAATCATGCGGAGAACCCGTGCCCTGCGGCGGAAGCGTCATGGTTCGGTGGGCTCGACTGCGAAATCGGGTAGGCGCCAGTGTGCCCTACAACCGCCGGGAATGGGTGTTGGTCCGATAAAGAATCGATCGGACTCTCGGCCCCTTGCGGTGTGCTTCCCACCGTCTCGGGGGACTCCATGGTAGTCTCGGGATGAAGTCCTACCGGACAACTTCACATTCGTTTGGCGACAGCCGCCGCGTCCAGGGGAGCCCTTGCCGTGACCCATGCCCGCCCCGAGGGATCGGTAGCGGCCCGACCCGGATCCGTGCCGCTTCGGCCGGCGCCGGCCGGCCTGCCCAACCCGAATCTCCAGCCGCCGACAATCGCCGAATCGGGTGATCCGTTCGCGCTCGTGCGGATTCTCGTGCTCGCCGCCCGGTTGGAGCGAGGCCGTCCGATCCGAATCGACGACATCGCGGCGACCCTCAACGGCTTATACCTCGACTGGACGTTCGCACCATCGGTGGTGACGGACGCCCTGGTCGCCCTGCAGGCCAACTGGCTGTCCGACTACCGTAACGGGTCGGGGATCGTCCTGGCCGAGGGCCCCTACGGCGCGACGATCACGATCGAGGAATCAAGTCGGGTGGATCCCTGGATCGTTCGCCAGGCGATCCGGGCGGCCGACGCCTGCCAGGAGGCGCTGCTGGCCTTCAGCCGGCGGGGTGAGTCCGGCTTCGATGACTGACCCCAGGATCGATCAGCGGTCCAGCCGGACCTCCTGTCGGCCCGTTCATCGGGCGTGTCCCGGGCGGATCGATCGGGATCGATCGTCGTCCGCCGATGCGCGTCGCTGACCCAACCCGCACGTCCTCCCCCGATCCCCACAGGAGCACTTCCGACATGAGCACGACCCCTGTCCTCGTCGATGCGGCCTGGGCCCTGGCCCACCTCGCCGACCCGGCCGTCCGCTTCGTCGAGGTCGATGTCGACACGACCTCGTTCGAGCAGAGTCACCTGCCCGGCGCCGTCGGCTGGAACTGGACGAGCCAGCTCGCCGATGGCATCCGTCGCGACATTGCCGGCCGGGACGATTTCTCGGCCTTGCTGTCGGCCGGTGGAATCGGCCCCGACACCACGATCGTGCTGTATGGCGACAACAACAACTGGTTCGCGGCGTGGGCGTATTGGCAGCTCAAGCTGTACAGCCACAAGGATGTTCGAATCCTCGACGGCGGTCGCAAGTACTGGCTCGATCATGGCCTGCCGGTCACGACCGACGAAGCTTCCTACCCGGCGACGGGCTACCGCCTGCCCGAGCCCGACTTCGCCCTGCGGGCGTTCCGCGACGACATCCTGCCTCGGCTGTCCGATGCCGAGCTCGTCCTCGTCGATGTCCGCTCGCCGGCCGAGTTCAGCGGTGAGCTGCTGGCGCCCCCCGGCCTGACCGAGACGGCCCAGCGAGCCGGCCACATCCCGGGTGCTGCATCGATCCCGTGGGCCCAGACCGTGCGCGAGGACGGCACGTTCAAGCGCCCGGACGAGCTGGCCGCCCTGTACGCCGCCAAGGGCGTGACCGGCGACAAGGACATCATCGCCTACTGCCGGATCGGCGAGCGCTCTTCGCACACCTGGTTCGTCCTGCACGAGCTGCTGGGCTATCGTCGGGTCCGCAACTACGACGGCAGCTGGACCGAATGGGGCAGCATGGTCGGGGTGCCGATCGAGAAGACATTCGTGGCGAATCCGACGACCTGACCTCGATCCATGTCGGGCGACCGCGCCCGACCGGCGATAATCGGCAGATGGTCCTCGCCTCCTCGTCGCGCGGCGCCGAGCCTCGCCTCCTGCCGGCCGTCCGGCTTGACCGCCTGGCCGCGCTGGACCGGGTCGCCCCGATTGACGCGGCCGAGCTGCTCGGCGGGTTGCCCGGCCTGGTTCTCCTCGAGAGCGCCCGGCCCGGGCGGCGCTCGCGGTGGACCTTCCTGACCGCGGATCCGCTGGCCGTCGTCCTCCGGCCGAGCCTGGGCGGGGAGCCTTTCGCGGAGGCGCGCCGGATGCTGGCGCGCCTCGATCAGACGCGGCCCGAAGGAATCGTGGTGCCACCGTTCCTGGGTGGCCTGGCCGGGTTCCTCGGCTATGACCTGGGCCTCGTCCTCGAGCCGCGGTCGGTCGTGGTCCCCAACGACCAGGACCTGCCCGAGCTCCGCCTGGCGCTCCACGACTGGGCGATCGCCTGGGATCGCCGCTCGGGCGAGGCATACCTCGGCGGCCGGGCCGTGGACGGCGACCGAAGCCGGCTCGACGGCCGCCTGGCCGCGGTCGGCGAGCGGATCTCGGCCGGCCTCGACGTGCCGCCAAACGACCGCCCCTGGACCGGGCGCCAGACGCCGGAGCCCGAGCCGGCGGACGAGCTCGTGTTCCGCTCGAGCCTCGACCGATCCGGCTACGAGGTCGGCGTCGGCGCGATCCGGCGGGCGATCCGGGACGGCGAGATCTACCAGGCCAACCTCGCCCGCCGTCTGTCGGCCGCTTTCGGGGGCGACCCGTGGCCGTTGTATCGCTCGCTGC
>JADGQK010000027.1 GCA_017881915.1 Chloroflexota bacterium
CGATCGACAAGGATCCGCGCTCGGGTCCCGGGATCGCTCTCGGGACCCAGCGCGACCAGCGCCGCGACCAGGTAGCGATCCGCCCGATCGCGGTCTCCTCGCCGCGCGAGGACCATTGCCAGCCGGTGGTCCAGCCGCGCCTCCCGCTCAGGGCTGGCCAGAGCCTGGGCCGTTTCCAGGTGGGCGAGGGCTCCGTCGTAGTCTCCGAGGAGCGTGAGCACCTCGCCAAGCGCCTCGTGAAGCTCGGCAACTGCCGGGTGCCCAAGCGCCAGCGCAGCTTCGAGGTGCTCGCGCGCCTCAGCGTTGGCGAAGACGGACCGGGCGGCATCGCCAGCCAGCCGATGCGCCTCGGCGGCCGGAGTGGACCTGCCTGCGAGCGCTTCATGGTGGGCGATGAGCGACCAGCGGCCAACGCCCGACCCGCTCGTCGTGGAGCGTGCCAACGCCTCTGCCACACGGGCATGCAGCAACCGCCGACGAGCGAGGCTGAGCCGGTCGTAGGCGACATCTCGCAGCCGGCCATGGGTGAAGTCGTAGCGAACATCCCCATGGTCGTCGACGCCCGTTTCGAGGATCAGTCGCCGCCGGACCAGCTCGTCAAGGCCGTCGACCGTCTCGTTGTCCGTCCGGCCGCTGGCCACCCGTACGGTGTCGAGATCGAACGATCGACCGATCACCGCCGCGGCTGACAGGACCTGGCCAGCGATTGGGCCCGCTGCGTCGATCCGGGCACCAAGGAGGGCAACGACCCCGTCTGGCATTCGTTCGTCCTCCCGCGCTGGTGCGGCGAGCGCCTCGGCAATGTAGAGCGGCAGGCCCTCCGATCGCTCAAACAGGGAATCCGCCAGTGCCGCCCTGACCCGATGTCCCAGCGTCGCGGTCGCGAGCTCCTCGACCTGCGCTCGATCGAGGCGGGCAAGATCCACGCGAACAGCCGGGCCGTCGCGCTCCGACGCGCTGAGGATCTGATCTCGAACGCCGGGTGGCAGCTCCTCGGGCCGCCATGTGATGAGGAGGGCGACCGGTCGGGCCCGAAGCCGGCGGGCAAGGTAGCCCACGAATTCGATCGTCGAGGCATCCGCCCGGTGCAGGTCATCCACCCACAGCAAGCCAGCGGGTGGTCCGTCAGCCAGCGCGACCAGGACCTCGGCGAGCGCCTCGAACAGACGAGCACGGCCGAACGGATCGTCCGGCTTTGCCGGCTTCGGACCTGGCGCGACGCCTAGCAGCGGCACGAGTCGCGCGGCCTCACGCCAGAGGTCCGAGCGCATGGCCCTGAGCCGGTTTGCCCCCTCCGGGCTTCCAACCCCTGCGCGGACGAGCTCGACGATGGGCGCGAACGCGATGCCCGTCTCGCCGCCGTAGACCTCCGCTGCGAGGACCGTCCCGCCACGGGACCGGATGCGATCGGCCAGCTCCACGCTGAGACGGGTCTTGCCGATCCCGGCCTCCCCCTCGACGAGCAGGAGCCGGCCGTCCGGTCCTGCGGCCGCGTACCCCGCGAGGAGCGTGGCGAGCTCCTGATCGCGGCCCACGAGGGGACTCACGGGCGCCGAAGCCGATGTCGAGACCTGCACGTCCGCCGATTCGGCCGTCTCGGGGCGCTCAGCGCGGCTCGGGGAGGGGGCGAATCGGCCGTCCCGGATCGCCTCGGCCAGGGCGGTCGTTTCCAGGAGCGGTGCGACCCCCAGCTCGCGGTCGAGGGTCCGCACGCACTCGCGGTACTGACGGAGTGCGGCGGCAGGCTCGCCGGCGGCGGCGAGCGCGGACATCAGCAGGCACTGCGCAGGCTCGTGCAGGCCGTCGAGCTCAAGCCATCGCCGAGCAGCGCTGATCGCCGGCTGCCAGGCGTTGCCGGCGGCCCGGCCACGCGCGAGCCGCTCCAGTGCACCGGTCAGCTCGCGGCGATGCGCCTCGACCTCAGCCGCCTGCCAGGCATCGAACGCCTCGCTGGAACGCAGGGCGAATCCGGCCATGAACTCGCCCCGGTCGAGCGCGACCGCCTCGTCGAGCAAGTCCAGGCACCCCACACACAGGCGATCGGCGCCGTGGTCATGACCGCGGACTCGTGCGAGCGCCGCGCGGAAGCGCCATACGTCGACCTCCAGTTCCTCCGGACGAAGCGCGACCGACCCGCGGTCGATGGCGAGCCCGACCCCGCCGAGGGCGGCCTTGAGCACCGAGAGCGTGCGTCGAAGCGCGCCGTGTGCACCCCGTTCGTCCGATTCCGGCCAGAGCAAGGCCGCCACGGTCTCGCGGCTCGCCGGACGGCCGGTGACCGCAAGGAAGGCGAGGAGCGCGATCGCCTTGCGGGTGTCTACGACGAGCGGTGCACCGTCTAGCTCGACCCGGACGGGGCCGAGGATCTCAATCCGGAGTCGCGGTGCCATGGCGATACGGTACAGCCGAGTCTGGACTGCCGTAACGTTTTGCGCTCGGGTCGCAACCCCGATTCCGTAACGATTTCCGGACGCTTGAGGAGTAGAACTCGCCCATGGCATTGCTCCATTCGCTCCGACGTTCTCTCCGCCTCGATCCATCGACCCTCGAGGCACGCGTGGCCGCCGATGACGATCGGCCGGCGAAACAGCTGCTGCCGACGGGCCCGCAGGTGGAGATCGCCGCGAGCGACCCGCTCCTGGCGTATCTCCAGTCGTCGCCCGGACCGGTCGACCTGACCAGCCTCGAGCTCGATTCGCCGGCCGTGCGCGACCTGCGGGAGGCTGGCGTCGCCCTGGTCGTGCCCCTGATCAGCCAGGGCGAGTTGATTGGGACCCTCAATCTCGGCCCGCGGCTCTCGGAGCAGGAGTACTCGACCGACGACCGTCGCCTCCTGGCCAGCCTGGCCACGCAGGCGGCTCCTGCGGTCCGTGTGGCCGAGCTGGTCCTGGAACGAGCCGGCGAGATCCAGGCGCGGGAGCGCCTGGAGCAGGAGATGCGGGTGGCGACACTCATCCAGCAGCAGTTCCTGCCCCATGAGCTACCGAAGCTCCCGGACTGGCAGGTGGCCGCTTACTACGGTCCTGCCCGTGCCGTAGGCGGCGACTTCTACGATTTCATCGAGCTGCCCGATGGGCGGATCGGGATCGTCGTCGGAGACGTGACCGATAAGGGGGTTCCGGCCGCCCTGATCATGGCCCGCACGCAGTCGGTCCTGCGGGGCGAGGCGCCCCGCTTCCTCTCACCGGGGGAGGTGCTTCGGCGGGCCAACGAGATCCTCCTGCCGGAGATGCCGGCGCGCATGTTCGTGACCTGCCTATACCTCGTCCTGGAGCCCGCCACGGGCCGGGTCGTGTACGCCAATGCCGGCCACCTCCCGCCCTACGTTCGGACGGCCGATGGGGTCATCGAGCTGCGCGCCACGGGCATGCCCTTGGGGTTGCTGCCAGGCATGGCCTACGAGGAAAAGGAGGCCGTCATCGACCCGCGCCAGAGCGTCCTCCTCTACAGCGACGGCGTGGTCGAGGCGCATGGACCTGCTGGCGACATGTTCGGCTTCCCGCGGTTGCGGGCACTGATGGCCCAGGAGCGCCCGGGCACCGAGTTGCTCAACCATCTCCTCGAGGAACTCCACGAATTCGTGGGCCGGGGCTGGGACCAGGAGGATGACATCACCCTGGTCGCGCTCCAACGGACCGGCGGTGGCGAGCACGTGCTTCTCGGTGCGGGGGCTGAGCCGGTCAGCGCTGAGGCTGCCGAACGGCGGGTCCTGCTGACCTTGTCACTGCCAGGCGAGCCCGGCAATGAACGGATCGCGATGAGCCAGGTCGCCGCCACGGTCGCCCCGCTCGATCTTCCGACCGCGCGCCTCGAGCGGCTGAAGACCGCGGTCAGCGAGGCGGCGATGAATGCGATCGAGTACGGCAGCCAGAACGACCCGGCAATCCCGGTCGAGATCGAGGTCTGGGTCACCGAGGACGATCTGTTCGTCAGCGTCGCCGACCGCGGGCTGAGCGGCCCGATCCCCGACGCCGAGCAGCCCGATCTCGAGGCCAAGCTGGCCGGCGAGCAGAAGCCCCGGGGCTGGGGCCTCTTCCTGATCAAGCACATGGTTGATGCCATGGAGGTCGTCACCGATGGCGCCGCCCAGAAGGTGATCCTGACCCTGCACCTGAGAGGAGTCGATGATGCCGGCCAGCCGGTTTGAGGCCAAGGTCCGCCTTGAAGCGGGCATCGCCGTGGTGACCATGGGCGGCGATATCGACCGCGAGGCCGAGAGCGGCCTGGCGGCTGCCTATGCCGCGGCCGGTGGCGCAGATGTGGTCCTCCTCGACTTCACCAACGTCGGCTACATCAACAGCACCGGCATCGCGCTGATCGTCCGCTTCCTGGCCGACGGGCGGCGCGACCATCGGGAGATCCGGGCCTGCGCGTTGAGCCCGCATTACACCGAGATCTTCGAGCTCACCCGGCTGTCTGACTACATGACCATCTTCGATGACGCAGCCAGCGCGACGGCGCTGACCACGAGCGATCCGACAGGAGGCAGGGGATGACCAGCGGGGCGACCACGATCGAGGTGCGTCGGCTGTCGCCGAGCGCGAGCACGATCGCCATCCACGGTGACATCACGTCGGGCACGGAGCCGGCGCTGATGGACGCCTACGTCCAGGCGAGCGACGACGCGACGCGCTCGATCGTGCTCGACTTCAGCGGCCTCGACTACATGAACAGCGGCGGCATCGGCCTGCTCGTCACGCTCCTGGTCCGGGTGCAGCGCCAGGGGCAGCACCTCCTGGCGTTCGGCCTGAGTGAGCACTACCGCCAGATCTTCGAGCTGACCCGCCTGGACGACGCGATCGGCATCCACGACACCGCAGCGGCCGCCCTGGCCGCTGCCGGTGCCTGAGCAGCGACCCCCAGAAGGTGAGACCGATGACGACCGAGACCGGCAAACCGAGCGGCGATTCGATCGAGGCAACCCCGAGCGCGCCGACCCCCAGCGCGCCGACCCCCAGCGCGCCGACGAAGGCATCGAACTGGGCCGCCCCCGTGTCGCGCCTCGAGGTAGGCGCGGTGCCCACAGCGGCGCTCAATCTCAACGTCGCCGGGCGGAGGTTGGCCGGTCCGGTGCAGGGCTTTGGGCAGCTCTGGCAGAAGACCTATCGTGTTCGCCTGACCGGCGCCGACGTCACGCCCCAGGCCGTCATCCGCACCTGGAAGGAGCACTTCGGCGACTTCTGGCCGAAGGGAAACCACTTCTACGGGCCGCTGACGAGCCTGCAGCCGGGCGAGGTCGCGCTGCTCGACCTGGCCCTGCCCGGCAAGATGACCCTCTCGACCGGGGTCCTCGTCATCTTTGCCGACGATGAGTCGTTCGCGTTCATGACCCCGGAGGGTCACCAGTTCGCATCGTTCATCACCTTCTCGTCGTTTGCCGATGACGCCGTCCCGGTGGTCCAGATCCAGGCGCTCCTGCGCGCCAGCGATCCCCTGTACGAATTGTCCATGCCAATCGTGGCCCAGCGCACCGAGGATCGCTTCTGGAACGACACGCTCCAAGCGCTGGCGGCCCACTTTGGCGTCACTGGCACAACGGTGGAGATGCAGCGCGTGTGCGTCGATCGACGGCGCCAATGGCGCTATGCCGGCAACATTCGCCAGAATGCCGCGATCCGGACGACGCTCCATCGGCTGACCCACCCGAAGGCCTGGTTTCACCACCGTGGGGATGCCTAGGCTCGTGCCGCTGACCGAACGGATCGCGGCCGCGGTCGAACCCAGTTCGGTGTCGCTGTGGCTCCGGGCATGAGCAGCGTCGTTGGACCGGTCGTTCGACGTACGCGCACACGCGCGGCCAGCCTCGCCGTCTGGACGATGTGGGTAATTTCAACCGTCTTCGTCGTGATCAGCCTGCTGATGGCCGACGGGTTCGGGAACCTGCTACCGGCCGCCGCCCTGGGCCTGACGGCGATCTCGTTCGTCACGGTGGGGGCAGTCCTGGTGAGCAGGCTGCCGACCAACCCGATCGGTTGGCTGCTGGCTTCCGGCGGGTTCTGGTTCGGATTGGGCAATGGTGGCACAGGCCTGGGCAACTATGGCCTGATCGGACACCCCGGCAGTTTGCCTGGCGCGGTCTGGTTCGCCTGGCTCTCCGAGTGGACCTGGGCCCCTGCCGTCGGGGCGATCCTGCTTCTCGTGCTGGTGTATCCGACCGGTCGGTTGCTCTCGCCACGCTGGCGCCCTGAGGCGGTGGGCGCCGTACTCCTCATCGCCCTCCTCTCGTTCGGCGGGGCCTTTGGTCCGTGGACCGACGGACTGTTCCCCGTGGCGAACCCGCTGGCCATTGCCGGCCCGACACCGGATCTGCTGAACATCCTGCTAGGGCCGTTCGCGATCCTGGTGGTCCTGTGTGCTGTCGGCTCGCTCGTGATTCGCTACCGCCGGTCAGCGGGCATCGAGCGCGCGCAGCTGAAGTGGTTCGTCGCCGTCGTGGCGATCAGCCTGCCGGCGTTCCTCATCGGCACGGGCCTGTTCGGGACCAGTGGCCTCGCTGGTACCCTCGCGACCCTCTTCGATATCATCGCCTTTGCTGGTTTCGCCCTGTTACCGGTGGCGATCGGCCTTGCCGTCCTGCGCTACCGCCTCTATGAGATCGATCGCCTGATCAGTCGGACGATCGCCTATGGCGTTCTGACGGCGATCATCGGGGCCCTGTTCGTCGGTGTCATCCTGGTGTTGCAGGCGATTCTGGCCCCGTTGACGAGCTCGAACGAGCTGGCAGTGGCCGGCTCCACCCTGCTGGTGGCGGCGCTGTTTCAGCCACTGCGCCGACGGATTCAGCGGCTGGTCGACCGGCGTTTCAATCGGGCCCGTCACAACGCCGAGCGAACCGTGGCAGCGTTTGCCAGGCGGCTCTCGGACGAAGTGGATTTCGACCGACTCCGCGCCGAGATCCTTGCCACGGTCGCCGCCACGGTTGAGCCCAGGACGGTCTCGCTGTGGTTGCGCCCGTGAACGCGTCTGCTTGGCCTTCACCTCGTGGTGGTCGATTGCGCGCAATGGTCGGCGCCGTCTGGATTACCTGGGTCATCGCGCTGGCGCTGGGCGCCTTCGCCGTCGTGGAGTCGCTACCCACCAACCTGGCGAACGCAGGGTTCTCGGCCGTGGATTTGCTCCTCGTCCTCTCGACCGTGACCGTCGGCGCCGTACTGGTCACCCGGCTGCCGCGCCATATCGTGGGTTGGCTGCTGCTGATCGGGGGTGTCTCGCTGGCCGTGTCGCTAGGAACTCAAGCTCTGGCCGACTACGGGCTCAACGTGCGCCCGGGGAGCGTACCGAACGCGATCTGGTTCGCGGTCATTTCGGGTGCGACCGGCGGATCATTCATCGGGCTTCTCGCGGGTCTCGTGCCCTTCTACTTCCCCACGGGACGCCCGCCCTCGCCACGCTGGCGAGTGGTGCCATTCATCGCGATCATACCGACCGTGGCGCCCGGAATCTTCACTGCGCTCAGCCCGTTCTCGCCCGGTTCCTTTCCGGCCGACGTCGTGAATCCGCTGGCTCTTGGCGGAGCGGGCGCACAGCTCCTCGCGGTGTTGAACCCGATCTCCAACGTTCTCGGCCTCGTTGCGTTCCTGCTTGTGATCGCCTCGCTCGTCGTGCGCTACCGACGCGCGGCGGGTGTCGAACGAGCGCAGCTCAAGTGGTTTGTCGTGGCCGGGCTCTTCGTCGTACCGACGTTCATGGTCGCGATCCTCACCTCGAGCTTCACCACCGGACCGCTGGTCATCGTCACGAATGTGGCCTGGCCGCTGGGGATCTTCAGCCTCGCCTTCCTGCCCGTCGCGATCGGCCTCGCGATCCTGCGCTACCGTCTCTACGAGATCGACCGGCTGATCAGCCGGACGATCAGCTGGGCGATCTTGAGCCTTGGCCTGGGTGGCTTGTTCGTGGCGCTCATCCTTGGCGCGCAGGCGTTTCTCGCCCCGTTCACCGGGTCGAATGAACTGGCAGTGGCCGGCTCCACCCTGTTGGTCGCGGCGTTATTCCAACCGGTCCGCCGGCGCGTGCAGCGACTCGTCGACCGGCGATTCAACCGGGCCCGCTACGATGCCGAGCGGACTGTGGCCGCCTTCGCGGGTCGACTGCGCGACGAAGTGGATTTCGAGCGTCTTCGGACCGAGATCCTCAACACCGTTACCCAAACGGTTGAGCCCACCTCGGTCTCGCTGTGGTTACGGACCTGAGCGCCACAGTCTCGCGAGTCGCGTACCGCGCCCGATCTTCGGTCGTCGCCTGGGGGATGTGGGCGACCTCCCTGGTCCTCGTAGCGATCAGCCTCGCGACGGTGCGAGCCGGTGGACCCAATGACCCCGGCGCCGCGCTCGTCGAGGGTGGGGCGGGGCTGATGCTAGTAACGGTGGGCGCAATCCTCGTAGGTCGGCTGCCTCACCACCTTGTTGGCTGGTTGCTCGCCTCTGGTGGCGTGGTGCTCGCCATCTCGGTTGCCACGGCCGGTCTGGCTGACTATGGGCTCAACGCGCACCCCGCGGGGTTTGAACCCTTGATCAGGAGTGTGCCCTGAGCCATCTGGCTCGCTTGGATCAACGGCTGGATCTGGGCACCGGAACTCGCCTGCCTCTTTATCCTGCTACCACTCTTCTATCCGACCGGCCGGTTGCCCTCTCCCCGCTGGCGAGTGGTCGTCGTGATCGCGGCCGCGCTCGTCCTGGTGGGTGGCGTCGGGGCCGCATTCAGCCCGTGGATCCCCGATCCGTACCCGGTCGACAATCCCTTGATCGTCGGCGGGGTCGCCGGCGCCGTGGCCTCGTTCCTGTCCAATGTCGTCGCGACCGTTCTGGTCGTGATCGGCGGAACTCTCGCGGTGACCTCATTGGTCGTCCGCTACCGACGAGCGGCCGTCATCGAACGAGCCCAGATTAAGTGGTTCGCAGCGGTGGCGATGGTTACCGCGTTGGGCGGTATCGCCAACATCGCCGCCTACACTGCGAGCGGTGCGGCCGCCCCGATGGGCGCCCTGGGCGTCCTGAATACCATCTCTGGTTTCGTCATCTACAGTGGCCTGGCGTTGCTGCCGGTGGCCATCGGCGTCGCCATCCTGCGCTACCGCCTCTATGAGATCGACCGGCTCGTCAGTCGGACGATCAGCTGGGCGCTGATGACGCTCATCCTGGGTGGCCTGTTCGTGACCGCCATCCTCGTGGCGCAGGCGGTACTAGCCCCGTTCACGGGCTCGAATGCGCTGGCCGTGGCGGGCTCGACTCTCCTCGTCTTCGCGCTCTTCGCGCCGATCCGGCAGCGGGTCCAGCGCCTGGTTGACCGGCGCTTCAACCGGTCCCGCTACGACGCCGAGCGGACCGTCGCGGCCTTTGCCGGGCGTTTGCGCGACGAGGTCGATCTCGAGCAGCTCCGATCCGAGATCCTTTCGACCGTCAGCGCAGCCGTCGAGCCGAGCTCGGTGTCGCTCTGGCTGCGCGATTAGCCGACCTTGATGAGGCAACCGGCGTGATTATCCTCAGCGGACGAGGTTGACCCCGAGCACCTTCGGGTGGAGATCCTCGCTGCCGTGGCTAGTGCCGTGGAGCCGACCCCTGTTTCGCTATGGCTGAGGGAGTGACGTCCGGCGCAATGGTGGGCGTCCACGGGCCCGGGATCACACTCGGTTGGGTCCCGGGATCGCCGCGATGTTGAAACGGGCCGCTATCGTTGGTTTCCCGCTCAGACTGCAAGCGGTCATGCTCATGCCGCTACAGTTGGTCGCGATGCAGCGGGCCATCCCGATGCCGAAGTCATAGGGGAAGACGATGCTCCAAGACTCCAGCGCGTTCTCAGGCTTCTCCGTCGACGACCTCCAAAAGGCCAAGACGTTCTACGCCGAGACGCTCGGACTCGAGGTCTCGGATGGCTTCGAGGCGGACACCTTGGACCTCCGCCTCCATGGCGGTGGCCACGTGTTCATTTACCCGAAGGGGGAAGGCCACACGCCGGCGACCTTCACGATCCTCAACTTCCCGGTGGCTGACGTCGAGAAGGCGGTCGACGAACTCACGGCGGTTGGTGTGGTCTTCGAGCACTACGACATGCCAAATGGCGGCCAGGACGCCAAGGGCATCATGCGAAGAAATGGGCTGGTGGTCGCCTGGTTCAAGGACCCTGCGGGAAACATCCTGTCCGTTCTGCAGCAGCGGTAGTCACTCTCCCGTGGCGGCGACGCTCCGGGACGGCCCGGTGGCAATCGGCGGCTCCGAGCGCCTCAACCTGACCTGATCGCGCTATTCTCGGCGCCCGGAGAGGTGGCAGAGCGGTCGAATGCGGCGGTCTTGAAAACCGCAGAGGGTGCAAGCCTTCCCTGGGTTCGAATCCCAGCCTCTCCGCCATGACCGGGCGGCTTCATCAGCGCAGGACCGGTACCTTCCTCGGCCGTCGCGAGTACGATTAGCGCACGACTTCGCACCGGGCAATTGACAGGCGAAGCGGAGCCTGAGGGTCCCGCGATGAGCAAGGTCATCGGCGCCACGATCGCGGCGCTCGTCCTGGTCGTGGCCATGGTTGCGCCAACCCTCGCCCACACGGCGACGGTCACCTGCGAGCACATCACGCTCGGGAACGTGCCGGTGGGCGTGTCCGCCAGCCTGACCCCGGGACCGATCACGATCACACCGCCCAACCCGACGACGTCGATCAACGGCACCTACGAGGTGCCGCCGGCTATCTACCTGATCACGTTCTCGGACGGATTCGTGATCCCCGACAAGACCGTGCCGTCCTGCGCCTCGCAAAGCCCCCCGGCGTCGGCCAGCCCCAGCACGCCCCCGAGCTCGGCGCCGAGCGCCGGAGCCAGCTCATCGCCCAGCGCCGGAGCCAGCTCATCGCCCAGCGCGGCTCCGTCCTCGAACGGGACGCCGGGCGCCTCGTCGAGTGGAGCGGGCGGCGTCCTCGGGGCGACCGCGACGCCCCGGGCCAGGGCTCCCTCAACCGACGCGCTGGCCGCCTCGACCTCGACCGGATTAGGGGCGAGCCTGCCGTTGCTCGTGTTCTTCCTGGTGGGGATCAACATCGGCCTGATCCTGATCCTGCGCACGCCCAGCCGCCCGCATGGTCGCGGCCGTCAGGGCTGATCGGGGCTCATCGGCCACGCGGCCCTAGCCGGGAATCAGGACGGGCGCCGCTGCCGGCGCCCGTCAGGAACGATCGACTCCAGGCGTTAGACGCTGTGGCCGACGTTGCTCAGGATCTTCGAGACCTGTCCGCCGAGAAAGATCAGGGCAATGATTGCAACAATCGCGATCAGGGCGAGGATGAGTGCGTATTCTGCGAGACCCTGGCCAGAAACAGGGAGACGCCGGAGGCGCATTACAGTCGCAACCGGGCTGGATGAAAGTGCGTTGTACCAGGAGTAAAAGCGGGTCAAAGAGTTCACCTCCTTTCTTCGAGATTCCGCAGCAGTCTAAGTGCTGACCTAGGCTAGGCGCCGAACGTTCCGGTGGTCAACAGTACCGATGGGCTAGCCGGTCCCATCCGCGTGTTCAGATTCGGATCAGAAAAGCTCGGAGTGCTGGCCAGGATCCGGACGGAATCTCGCGTCAGGGCCTCCCTGTGCTGCTGCAACGGCCGAGCGAACGTGAAGCAGCGCCGCGAGGGCCACGAGCGCGCTCGACCAGATCGGGATGGTTCGGGCCACCACGTCGGGCAGGAAGATGTCCGAGACCGAACCGCTTGTTGCGCCCAGTCGCTCGGTCAAGGGCGTGAGCGGACAGACTCGATCGTTAGCCACGAACACGGCGGCCTCGATCGCCACGGCGCCAGCGGCGAGGGCAACCGTTCGGTCACGCCGTCCGAGGAGTCCGGAAGCCACGAGCCAGCCGATCGCCGACAGTTCGGCCAGGAAGACCGCGGTGTGGACCGTCTTGATCGCGGCAACCGCCAGCGGGCGCCTCTGCCTGCTCATCAACCGATCCTTCGGCAGCCGATGGCCGGGCGCAAGTGCCGATCGGACCCAGATGCTGGAGCGCGGGCAGCCGGTGTCGAGGTTTGCCGACACGAGGTTTGCCGCGCGGTTGACGTGCCCGCGCAGCGACGTCTAGACTCTCCCGCACATCAGGAATAATGGGCGATGATCGGGACGAGTACCCGTTGCGCGCCGGCACAGAGACCCGGTGGTTGGTGGAAACCGGGACGGCAGCGATGGTGAATGGACCCGGGAGCCTCCGGACCGAACGGCGAGACCAGGCGGGCTCATCCAGTAGGCTCCGGCGCACAGCGCCAGCGATACAGGGCAGCGCCGATCGGGCACGTTTGGAGCGATCCAGGACGACTCCGTCGGTCAGAGTGCGGCAGATTGCCGAAGGCGGGTGGTACCGCGGAAGGTTCGACCTTTCGTCCCTGGGACGAAAGGTCGTCTTGATTCCCGGGTGTCGCACCCGGATCCTTCGAAGGAGCCCGCCGCAACGATGAGCATGACCGACCCGCTCAGCCTGACCGAGGCAAAGCGCCTGGCCGGCGGCGCGGACACCGTGCTCCTGCGGGCGACGCGAGACGCCGATCTCGAGACGCCGATCGGGGCCTTCCTGCGCCTCGATGACGGTGGGCCCGCCTATCTCCTGGAGTCGGTGGAGGGGGGCGAGCGGCTGGGCAGGTACAGCTTCCTGGGCACCGGCCCACGCCGCCTGCTCGAGGTGCGCGCTGACCAGGCGACGATCCAGCGCCGCCCCCTGAGCGTGGACCGCTACGATCGCGACCTGCCGATCGAGACGCTCGAATCGATTGATCCTCTGGCGACGCTGCGAGCATTCCTGCCCCGCCGCCGGGTGCTGCCGCTCGAGGGCATGCCCCGCTTCACCGGGGGTGCGGTCGGGGCGCTGGCCTACGACGCTGTCAGCTCGTTCGAGCCGAGCGTGCCCCAGCCGACGGCCGACCCCGTGGGTGTCCCGACGGCGGCCTTCATCGAGTCCGACCTGGTCATCGTCTTCGACCACCTGACCCACACGATCAGCGCGATCGCTTCGCTCCACACCGAGGTGGCCGACCTGGACGGTCGTTACCGGATCGCCGAGCGGGCGATCTTCGAGGCGCTTGACCGGACCTCGCGACCCTCGCCAGGCGAGATCGCCGGAGCCGCCGCATCGGCGCGGATGGCCGGCGCGGGCGATGCACCACCGGCCGATCCAGGCCGCGATGCGGCCGCGACGAGCCTCGGTCGCGACCAGTACATCCACGCCGTGGAGGTGGCCAAGGACGCAATCGCCGCGGGCGAGGCGATCCAGGTCGTCCTGGCCCGGCGCCAGTCATTCAACCTGCCGGCCGGTCCCGACGGGCGGACGGTCGACGGGATCGGGCTGTACCGCGCCCTCCGTCGAGTGAACCCCAGCCCGTACCTGTTCTTCGTTCGGACGCCGGCGTTCGAAGTCGTGGGCGCCAGCCCCGAGCTGCTCCTCCAGGTGGAGGGCGACCGCCTCACGACGCACCCGATCGCCGGCACCCGGCCGCGCGGTTCGACACCGGCCGAGGACGAGTTGCGCAGTGAGGAGCTCCAGCGTGACCCCAAGGAAAAGGCCGAGCACGTCATGCTCGTCGATCTCGGCCGCAACGACTTGGGCCGGGTGGCTCGGGCAGGGACCGTCCGGGTCACTAGGTACATGGAGGTCGAGCGCTACAGCCACGTCCTCCATCTCGTCAGCCACGTCGAGGCTCGTCTCCGGCCCGAGCTTGATGCGCTCGACGCACTGCGCTCCGTCTTCCCGGCCGGGACCCTGTCGGGCGCACCGAAGGTCCGGGCGATGCAGCTGATTGCGGCTGCCGAGAACGAGCGTCGGGGGCTATACGGGGGTGCCGCGGGCTACCTCGGCTACGACGGCAACCTCGACACAGCGATCACGATCCGGAGTGCGGTCCTGCGTGACGGGATGGCCCACGTGCACACGGGCGCCGGGATCGTGGCCGGCTCGGTCCCCGAGCGCGAGTTCGAGGAGACCGAACACAAGGCTGCCGCGATGCGCCGGGCCATCGACCTGGCCGCCGGCCGCGGGGCCGCCGCCGGCGCCGTCCCGCCCGAAGGCTCCGAGGTGGCTTCCGGCCCGGGCACGGCCGCCCCATCCGGTGTGCCGCGATGATCCTCGTCATCGACAACTACGACTCGTTCACGTTCAATCTCGTCCAGGCGCTCCAGGCTGCCGGTGCCGACGTGCGGGTCGTCCGCAATGACGCGATCGACCGGGCCGGGGTCGAGGCGCTGGCGGCTGATCCTGGTGCCGACCTGCGCGGGATCGTGATCTCACCGGGTCCCGGGGATCCATCGGCGGCGGGGGTCTCGGTCGATACGATCCTGGTCGCGGCCGAGCACTCGATCCCACTGCTCGGGGTCTGCCTCGGGATGCAGTCGATGGCCGTGGCCTTCGGCGCCACGATCGTCCGGGCCCCGACCCTGGTTCACGGTGAGGCGTCCGAGGTGAGTCACGACGGCGAAGGCCTGCTGCGCGGGCTGCCGCCCTCGTTCATGGCCGCCCGCTACCACTCCCTGGCGGTGGATCCGGCCACGATCCCGACGGAGCTCCGGGTCACGGCCGTGTGCGAGGAGGACCGGGTGGTGATGGGCCTGCGCCACGTCACGCTGCCGCTTGAGGGGGTCCAATTCCATCCAGAGTCGGTGCTCACGCCGGAGGGCCCGCACCTGTTGGCGAACTTTCTGCGCCTCGCCGGCGAGGGCGAGGCCGGCCGCCTCGACGCGGTCAGCGGCACGTTCGCGACCGGCGGGATGGCGGAGCCGAGCGGAGCCGGCCGATGAGCGAGCTGGTGCGGGCGGCGCTCGCCAGGATCGTCGATGGGGGCAACCTGACGATGGACGAGGCGCGCTCGGCGATGGGCTCGGTGATGGACGGTGAGGCAACCCCGGCCCAGCTTGCGGCGCTGCTGGTTGCCCTCCGGATGCGCGGCGAGACGACGGCCGAGCTGGCCGGCTTCGCCGCTGCGATGCGCGCGCGGGTCCTCCGCGTGGTCGCGCCGGTCGGAGCGATCGACGTCGTCGGGACGGGCGGCGATCGGAGCGGCACGTTCAACATCTCGACGACCGCGGCCCTTGTCGTCGCCGCTGCCGGCGTGCCTGTCGCGAAGCACGGCAATCGCGCGATCACGTCGCGCTCGGGATCGGCCGACGTCCTCGACGCTCTCGGCGTTCGCACCGATCACGACGAGGTATCGGCCGCGGCGGCCCTCCGGACCGACGGCTTCGCCTTCCTGTACGCGCCAGGCTTCCATCCGGCGATGAAGCTCGCCGGGCCAACCCGGCGCGAGATCGGGGTCCGCACGGCGTTCAACCTGCTCGGCCCGCTCACCAACCCGGCCGGCGTGGCTCGCCTGATGGTCGGCGTCGGCGATTCGTCGGCCGCACCACGGGTCGCCGACGTCCTGCGGATGCTCGGCCAGGAGCGTGCAATCGTGGTCCACGGCAGCGGGGTTGACGAGCTGCCGCTCGACGGCTCGGGCGTGATCCACGACGTCACCCCTGGGGGCGTGTCGGTCTCGATGGTCGACGTGGAGGTCCTGCGGCGCCTGGGCCTGGGCAGGGTCGCGACGGAAGCGCTTGCCGGCGGTACACCCGACGAGAATGCCGCCTTGCTCGAAGGCGTGCTGGCCGGTGCAACCGGTCCGCGCCGCGATGTTGTCCTGCTCAATGCCGCCGCCGCGTTCGTGGCCGCAGGCCGCGTCACGGATCTGGATGGTGGGGTCCGGCTGGCCGCCGCGACGCTCGATGCCGGCGCCCCGAGGGCGCTCCTGGCCAGGTTGCGCGCCGCGAAGCAGGCTGTGGCGCCGCCCCAGGGGATGCCGGCATGAGCGTCACCCGGGGAACCCGCAATGTTGTCGTGGAGATCGCCGCCCGGCGGGCGGCCGACCTGGCGGTCGAGCTCGATGGCGTGACGCTGGCCAGCCTGGAGCGCCGGGCCGCGGCCGCACCGCCAGCGCGCGACGTCGCAGGACGGCTCGCCGCGCCCGGCCTGGCCCTCATCGCGGAGGTCAAGCGCTCCTCGCCGTCGGCTGGTCGGATCGTGGCCGCCTCGGACGATCCGGTTGCCCGGGCCCGTGCCTACGCGGCCGGCGGCGCGGCTGCGATCTCGGTCCTGTGTGAGCCGCACTGGTTCGGCGGCTCGGTCGACGACCTGCGTCGGGTCCGGTCCGCGGTGAGCGTGCCCGTGCTGGCCAAGGAGTTCGTGGTCGATCGGCGGCAGCTGCCGCTTCTGCGTGCTGCGGGCGCGGACCTGGTCCTCCTCCTGGCCAGCCTCCACCCTGCCGCCCGGCTGGCTCGCTTCGTGGACGACGCCCTCGCCCTGGGGCTCGAGCCCCTGGTCGAAGTCCACGATCCGCGCGAGCTCGACCGGGCGCTCGCCACCCGCGTCCGCCTGATCGGCTTGAACAACCGCGACCTGCGCACGCTCGACGTGGATCCCGAACGGGCGGTCCGGCTGCGCGAGCTCGTACCCGACGACCGCCTCGTCATTGCCGAGTCCGGCGTGCGCCGGCCCGAGACGATCTTGGGCTGGCGGGCGCTCGGCTTCGATGCCGCGCTCGTCGGTGAGGCGCTGATGCGGGCCGCCGACCCGGCTGCGGCGGCGGCCCGCTTCGCCGCCGCCGGTCGCCTGCCGGAGGATCTCGCGGCCCAGGACCGCGTCCCGTTCGTGAAGATCTGCGGGATCACGGACGCGCCCGGGATCCTTGCCGCGCTCCACGCCGGGGTGGACGCGATCGGACTCAACCTGGTCCCGGGCACGCCCCGCGCGCTGGAGCTGGGTGCGGCGGCCGAGCTGGCCAGGCTCGCCCGGAGCGGCGCCTCGTCGGCTCGCCCGCCCCGGATCGTGGCGGTCACGGCAGACGCCGGTCTCGAGCTGCTCGGGGCGATCGTGGCGGCGCTCGATCCCGACGTCATCCAGCTCGCCGGCGATGAGAGCCTCGACCTCGTCCGACGGCTCGATCGCCCAACCTGGAAGACCATCCGGCTGCCGAAGGAGGTTGCCGCCGACGACGTCGAGCTCGAAGCCACGTATGCGGTTGCACGGGCGCGGGCCTATCTCGACGCCGGGATTGAGCGGATCCTGCTCGACACCGCCGGTGGACCCCATCCGGGCGGCACCGGGACGCGCCCGGCGACCGGCCTCGCTGCCGCAGTCGCACGAGCCCTGCCGGTCGTGCTGGCCGGCGGCCTGGATCCGGCCAACGTCGGTGCAGCGGTTCGCGCGATCCCGGCGATCGGCGTCGACGTCGCCTCCGGCGTCGAGGCAGCCCGTGTCGCGGGAGAGCCCCCGCGCAAGGATCCGCTCCGGGTTGCCCTCTTCGCGAAGCGTGCTCGAGCCGCCCGCTGGGATCGACCCAACCTGCCCGCCCGGCCCACCCCGGTCTTCGCCGGGCTGCTCGAGGCCGACCGCGACGGTCGCTGGGGATGTAACCGCGAATACGGCGGCCGGTACGTTCCCGAAACGCTCATGGCCGCCCTCGAAGGACTCGAGCGGGCCTACTTCGAGCTGCGCCACGATCCGCGGTTCTGGGCCGAGTTCCGGGCGCTCCTGGTGACCTACTCGGGCCGGCCGACGCCGATCTACCGGGCCGATCGCCTGGCGGCGGCCACCCTGGCCGAAGCCAGTCGTCTGCTCGGTTCCGATGCCGCTCCTGGTCGAATCCCGGCCGTGCTGCGGGTCTACCTGAAGCGCGAGGATCTCGCCCACACGGGTGCCCACAAGATCAACAACGCCCTCGGCCAGGCACTCCTCACCCGGCGCCTTGGCAAGTCCCGGGTGATTGCCGAGACCGGGGCCGGCCAGCACGGCGTCGCCACGGCCACCGCCTGCGCCCTGCTCGACCTGCCCTGCGTCGTGTTCATGGGCGCCCAGGACATCGAGCGCCAGCAACCGAACGTCCTGAGAATGCGGGCGCTGGGCGCCGAGGTGCGGCCTGTGACGTCCGGTTCGGCGACGCTCAAGGATGCCGTGAACGAGGCGATGCGCGACTGGGTCACGAATGTCGAGACGACCCACTACGTCCTCGGCTCGGCGATGGGCCCCCATCCGTATCCCACGATCGTGCGTGACCTGCAGCGGATCCTCGGCGATGAGTCCGCGGCCCAGTTGCGCGCCGTGGAAGGGCGCCTGCCGGACCTCGTCCTGGCCTGCGTCGGCGGTGGCTCGAACGCGATCGGGATTCTCGACCGGTTCATCGGCGAGCCCGCGGTACGACTGGCCGTGGCCGAGGCGGCCGGCGACGGGATCGCGACGGGCCGGCATGCCGCGGCGCTGGCGGGTGGCACGCCCGGGATCCTCCATGGCTCGCGCTCGCTCATGCTCCAGGACGCCGACGGCCAGGTCCTCGAGGCGCACTCGATCTCGGCCGGCCTCGACTACCCCGGGGTCGGGCCGCAGATCGCCGCCCTGCTGAGCGGCGGCCGACTGGAGCTCGCGGCGGCAACCGATGCCGAGGCACTGACCGCCATGCGCCACCTCGCCCGGCTCGAGGGGATCCTGCCGGCGCTCGAGACGGCCCACGCGTTCGCCGTGCTGGCGCGGCTGCTCGCTGGGGTCGAGGGCTCGGGCGTGCCCTATCCCGACGAGGCGGTCGTCCTCGTCGGCCTGTCGGGCCGAGGCGACAAGGACCTCGCGGCGCTCGAGCCTGGCGCAAGGCACGCATGACGACGGGCGCGGGTACAAACGAGACCGCCGGCGCGCAACGGATCGCCGCGGCGTTTGGGCGGGCGGCAGGGGAGGGCCGGGTCGCCCTGATCCCGTACGTCGTCGCCGGCTACCCCGACCCCGAGACGAGCTTCTTGATTGCCATGGCCGCGGCCGACGCGGGCGCCGACCTCCTCGAGGTCGGGCTGCCCTACTCCGATCCCCTGGCGGACGGCGCGACCCTCCAGCGGGCCTCAGGGGTGGCCCTGGCGGCTGGCGCCACGTTCGCCGCCTCGATCGCCTTGCTCGAGCGGATCGCTGTGGCACGGCCGAACCTGCCGCTCGTGCCGATGGCCTACGCCAACCAGGTGATCGGCGGCGGCGACGGCGGCGCGACCGCCCGGGATCTGGCTGCCGCGGGCGCATCGGGCGTCATCGTGGCCGACCTCACCCCGGACGAGGGCGCGCCGTTCGAGGCCGTCGCCCGCGACGCGGGCCTGGCCGTGGTCTATCTCGTCGCGCCGACGACAGAGCCGGCCCGCCGGGCCCGGGTGGCGGCCCGCTCCGGCGGCTTCCTCTACTGCGTCTCGCTCGTCGGCGTGACCGGCGCCCGAACGAGCTTGCCGGCGTCCGTCGGCAAGCTCGTTCACGAGGTGAAGGCGGTCTCGTCGGTGCCCGTGGCGGTCGGTTTCGGAGTGAGCCGGCCGGCCCAGGTCCGGGCGATCGCGAGGGCGGGTGCCGACGGCGTGATCGTCGCCTCGGCCCTGGTCGACGCTCTCGGTCGGAACGGCGCGGACGTGGACGCGTTGGGACGCCTGGTGAGCGAGCTCCGGGCGGCGACGGCGAGGCCATGACCACAGAACGGATCGCCACAGCCCAGGAAGTCGGCAAGACCCGGGCGTTCGCCTGGGCGGTCGACTGGCCCGGCTGGTGCCGTGGTGCGAAGGATCGGCTCCTCCTGCCGGTCGCGCTGGCTGGCGCCGCGCCACGCTACGCCGTGGTCGCTGCCGAGGCCGGCCTCGTCTTCCTTGCCGCTCCCGGCGCACTGGCGCCCGGAGATTTCGAGTTGGTGGAGACCGTCGAGGGCTCGGCCGGGACCGACTTCGGCGTCCCGTACACGATCACCGACCTCGACCGACGGCCCGTCTCGGCCGATGACGCCGACCGGCTGGCCCGCCTGGTCCAGGCGGCCTGGGTCGTCCTCGATCGGGTCGTCGGCGCTGCGCCGGCCGAGCTGCGCAAGGGCCCGCGCGGGGGCGGCCGCGATCGCGCCGGGATCGTGGCCCACTGCGTCTCGTCCGACTCGGCCTACGCCGGCCAGGTCGGCATCCGCCTGAAGGAGCCGGGACCGACAGACCGGCCGGCGGTCGCGGCTGGCCGGGCGGCGATCCTCGAGGTCCTCCGCCAGCCGTCCGATGGCTCGCCCCTGGCCGGCCGCAAATGGCCCGTCCGCTACGCCGCCCGCCGGATCGCCTGGCACGCCCTCGACCACGCCTGGGAGATCGAGGACAAGTCCGCGCCGGCCGGCTGAGCCCTGTACATCGTGGCCGACTAGTCGGACGAGCGGTCGCGCTCCTCGAGGGCCCGCGTGGCGGCAATCAGGCGGCGATAGATCGCCAGCAGGTCCGCCTGGGCGAGCGGTCCGAGGTTGGCCAGGGCGACCCGCAGGAGCACCTCGCGCTCACGTTCGAGGTCGCGCACGGAACGCCGGCCGGCGTTCTTCTTGGTTCGCCCCACGTCGCGGCCGAGCTCGGCCCGCTCATTCAGCAGCGCGACGATCCGGCGGTCGAGCGTATCGATGCGATGGCGGAGCCTGACCAGCTCCGGCGTTTCGGCCTCGGATGGCGGACCCGCGCGCCCTCGGCTCATCGGTGCAGCTCGCCGGCCGCGACTCGCCGGGCGATCGATTCCAACGCAAGCGAATAGCCGGCCACGCCCCTGCCCACGATCGACTCGAGGGCCACGTCTTGCAGGAAGTTGACCGAGCGGAACGGCTCGCGAGTCGCCGGGTCGGAGAGGTGGACCTCGATGAACGGGCGGTCCACGGCCAGTAGCGCGTCACGCAGGCTCACGCTCGTGTGGGTCAGGCCTCCGGCGTTGATGATCGCCACGTCGAAGTCCTGGTGCTGCAGCCGGTCGATCAGGGCCCCTTCGTGGTTCGACTGGAAGAAATCGACGGCCAGGCCCAGCTCGACCGCCCGGGCGGCGATCCCGGCGTGGATCTCGTCGAGCGTCGCCCGGCCATAGATCCCGGGCTCGCGTGTGCCGAGCAGGTTCAGGTTGGGGCCCTGCAGGACGAGGACGAGGGTCATTGGCGTGCCTCCAGCAGCTCATCCATGACGCGCTCGATCAGCTCCTCCGGCACGTCGGTTCGAACCACGACGAACTCGGCTGTGGGCAAAACCCAGCGCAGCCGTCCGCCGGAATGCTTCTTGTCGGCGCCCAGCGCCTGGAGGATGGCCACCCGATCGAGGCCCAGCTCGTGCAACCCGCCGGCCGGGGCCAGCCCGAGCGTGGTCAGCAAGTGCTCGATCCGATCGGCCCGATCGACCGGGGTGACGCCGAGCGCAACGCCGATCCGGCAAGCCGCCCGCAGGCCGTGGGCCACCGCCTCGCCATGGAGGAGCGCGTCGCCGTAGCCGGCGGCGGCCTCGAAGCCGTGGCCGAGCGAATGGCCCAGGTTGAGCGCCAGACGCCCGGCCTGGATCCGGGCGGTCGCCACCTCGTCCGTCGACGCGCCGGACCGGCTCGCCGACTCACGCTCGTCGGCCAGGACGACCTCGACCTTGGCCCAGACGCAGCGCTCGACGAGCTCGGCGACCGCGCCGTGAGCGATGACCGCCGGATCGGCCCGTACGATCCCGCCCCCGTCGCGTTCCAGCAGGTCGAAGAGGGCGTCGTCGCCGAGGGCGGCCATCTTGACCGCCTCGCCCAGCGCCGAACGTCGCTGGCGCTCGGGCAGCCCCGCGACGAGCGTGACATCGATCAGGATCGCGGCCGGCTGGTGGAAGGCTCCGACGAGGTTCTTGCCCTCGGCCAGGTCAACCGCGGTCTTGCCCCCGATCGAGCTGTCGATCTCGGCCACGAGGGTGGTTGGGACATGGATCAGGGGCACGCCGCGCAGCCAGATCGCAGCCAGGAAGCCGGCCGCATCACCGAGTGCTCCGCCGCCCAGCGCGATCAGTGGCTCGGTCCGTTCGACCCGCAGCCGGGCCAGCTCACCGGCGGCCATCTCGATCACGCTCAACTGCTTGGCCGCTTCACCCACCGGCAGGAGGATTCGCTCGACCGGGATACCCGCGTCGAGGAGCCCGGCGGCCAGCGTCTCACCCACGGCGGCCCACGCGCCCGGCTCCGACACGATGATCGCCCGGGGCGCCCCGAGCTCGGCCAGGACCTGGACCAGGGCCCCGGTCGCAAAGGACTCGCCGATCCGGATCCGGCCGAGACGGGTATCGGCGGCGAGGAGGGTCGTCCCGACCGGCGCTGCTCCCTTGAGGAAGGCATCGATCCGGTCGAGCGCCGCGCTCACCTGCGACCGCCCGTTCAGGCGCAGGGCCGGCGCGTAGAACCGTTCACGGCTGGCGGCGAGCTCGCGGATCGCGCCGAGGGGATCGCGGCCCTGGAGCAGCGGCCGCGGATGAGGTGAGTTGCGGAGGCGCTGGGCAAGGACCTCGGGCGGCCCATTGAGCCAGACCGCCCGCCGGCCGCGGTACAGGGCCCAGCGGTTGGCCGGATCAACGATGGTGCCGCCACCGGTGGCGATGACCCGGCGGAGCTCGGGTGCCGGATCGGGTCGGCCCAGGGCGGCGACCGCCGCCCGCTCGCGCGACCGGAAGCCCGCTTCGCCTTCCCCTTCGAAGAGCTGGGCGATCGTCAGGCCGGCCGCCTCTTCGACCGTCGCGTCGAGGTCGATGAACCGGGCACCATGGCGGGCAGCGATTCGGCGCCCGATCGCGGTCTTGCCGCTACCGGGCAGGCCGACCAGGACAAGGTCCATCGGCGGGCCTAGTCGTCGCCGCCGGAGCCGGCTTCGCCCCCGGAGGCAGCCTCGCTTCCGGACGCTGCCTCCCCAGCTGAGGTCGGCGCAGGGGTCCCGGCCCGGCGTTGACCGCCAGCCAGGGGCGGCTCGGGCGAACGCGAGATCCGGGCGCGGTACGAGTCGAAGTTCGCGCGCGTCTCGGCCAGCGAGTCGCCGCCGAACTTGTCCAGGAAGAAATCGGCCAGGGTCAGCATCACCATGGCCTCACCGACTACGCCGGCCGCGGGCACGACGCTGATGTCGCTGCGCTCGTAGTGCGCCTGGTCGACCGCCTCGCCGGTGATCAGGTCGGCCGAGGGCAGCGGCCGGGCGAGGGTCGAGATCGGCTTGACCGCTGCACGCACGACGAGGGGCTCGCCGTTGGTCACGCCCCCGGTCAGGCCGCCGGCGTTGTTCGAGCGGTGGATCCAGCGGCCGCCCTCGCCCCGGCCCGCGATCACGTCGTGGACGGTCGAGCCAAACCGGCGGGTCTGCTCGAAGCCGAGCCCGAACTCGACGCCCTTGACGATGTTGATGCTCATCACGGCCGCGGCCAGGGCGGCATCGAGCCGGCGATCCCAGTGGACGTAGCTGCCGAGCCCGATCGGCAGTCCGTGGGCAACGACCTCGAAGACCCCGCCGACCGAATCCCCGTTCGAGCGCGCCTCGTCGATCCGGGCGATCATCCGGGCCTCGGCGTCTGGGTCGGGGCAGCGCAGGGGCGACGCATCGGCCTCGTCCCGCGAGCGGCTCGCATTGGCCGGGTCCACGGCCACCCCGCCGACCTCGGCGCTGAACGACCAGACCTCGATCCCGAACTCGACCAGGAATGCTCGGGCAACGCCCCCGGCGGCAACCCGCGCGGCCGTCTCGCGAGCCGAGGCTCGTTCGAGCACGTCGCGCACGTCGTTGAAGTCGTATTTGAGAGCGCCGGCAAGGTCGGCGTGGCCGGGGCGCAGCCGGGTGACCGGCGTCGCCCGCTTGTTGCCGTCCGCGGCCAGGCGGGCCAGCTCGTCCGCGTCGGTCTTGGTCAGCGGCTCGACCTGCATCACCCGCGTCCAGTTCTCCCAGTCGCGGTTGCGCACGAGGAGCAGGATCGGCGAGCCGAGGGTCCGGCCGTGGCGGACGCCAGCCAGGATCTCGGCGCGATCCTGCTCGATCGCCTGCCGGGCGCCACGGCCATAGCCGCGCTGGCGGCGGCCGAGGTCGACCGCGATCGCGTCGGCGGTCAGGATCAGCCCGGCCGGCACGCCCTCGACGGTGACCCCGAGTGCCGGTCCATGCGACTCACCGGCCGTCAGGAACCGGAACCGGCCCATCTAGACGTCCGCGACGGCGCCGGTTGGCTCGCCCTCGGCCGATTCGATCCCCTCGGCCCGGGCGGCCGTGAGCGCGTGCTCCATCACCTCGAGCGGGGCCGGTTGCCCCGTCCACAGGTTGAAGGCGGCGGCACCCTGGTGGAGCAGCATCGTGGCGCCGTCGGTCACGGTGCAGCCATTCGCCGCCGCGTCGCGCAGGAGGCGGGTCCGGCGATAGATCAGGTCGAGGACGAGCAGGTCGGCGGGGATGATCTCGCCCGGGATCGGCGACTCGTCACCGTGGAGGCCGATCGAGGTGGCATTGACCAGGATCCGGGTCTTGGCCAGCTCCGCCTCGATGATCGACTCGTGCCAGGGCATCGCCTTGAGCTCCATGTGGGCGGCGCTCTTGCCGAAGAACTTGACCAGGCTCTCGGCCCGGTGCAGATGCCGGTTGAACACGATGATCCGCAGGAAGCCAGCCGTGATCAGGCCGTGGATCACCGCCCGGCTGCCCCCTCCGGCACCGAAGACGACCCCCTGGCGGGGCATCTTCTGGCGTCCGACGAGCTTGTCGAGGGCCTGCTTGAAGCCGGGCACATCGGTGTTGTGGCCGACCAGGCGTTTGCCTTCGCGGGTGATTGTGTTGACCGCCCCGGTCGCATGGGCGTCCTCGGTCAGCCGATCGCACAACGCGACAACCCGCTCCTTGTGGGGGATCGTGACGTTGGCCCCGAGGAACGCGTCGGAGCGCAGCTCCGCCACCGCGTCGGCCAGGCCGATCGGCGGTCGATCCCACATCTCGTAGCGGGCATCGATCCCGAGCGAGTCGAACGCAGCCTGTTGCATCGCGCCGGACAGCGAATGGCTGACCGGGTGACCGATGAGGACGACGCGCTTCGTCATGCTCGCACCCCTTCGAGTACCGCGAAGAACCCTGGATAGGAGATCGACGCACAGCCCGGGTCGCTGATCGTGGTGGCGCCCGTGGCAATCAGGCCGGCCACGGCGAACGTCATCGCCAGCCGGTGGTCGGAATGGCTCTTGGTTACGCCGCCCCTGAGCGCGGTCGGGCCGGCGATCAGCAGGTCGTCCCCGTCGACCGACACTCGGGCGCCCAGGGCGTTCAGCCCCGCGGCGATCCCGGCGATCCGGTCGGATTCCTTCGCCCGGAGCTCGCCCGCGCCACGGATCGTGGTCGTGCCCCGGGCCTGGGTCGCCGCCAGGCACAGGATCGGGATCTCGTCAATCGCCTGGGCAACAGCATCCGGCGAGACGTCGATCGCCTGGAGGGCGCTCGAGCGGACCACGAAGTCCGCCAGCGGTTCACCCGTATCGGAGTTGCTTGCCCGCCTGGCGTCCCGGGGCTGCTCCTCGATCCGGGCGCCCATCCGGCGCAGGAGGTCGATCAGCGCCCGGCGGGTCGGGTTGACACCAACGGCCGACAGGGTCAGTTCGGCATCGGGGTGAATCGCCCCGGCCACCAGCCAGAAGGCGGCCGCCGACACATCCGCGGGCACGATCTCGCCAATCGCCTGCACCGGAATCCCTCCCTCGAGACTGACCGCCACGCCGCGCTCCCCGAACGCTTCCCGGATCACCGTGACCCCCCGCGCTTGGAGCATTCGCTCGGTGTGGTCCCGGGTCGCCACCGACTCGCGGACCGTCGTCCGGCCCTCGGCACGCAGACCCGCGAGCAGGATTGCCGACTTGACCTGGGCACTCGGCACCGCGGTCGAGTAATCGATGGCCCGCAGCGGGGTATGACCGACCACGGTCATCGGCAGGAGGGAATTGCTCCGGCGCGCATGGACCTCGGCGCCCATCTCGCGCAGTGGCTCGATGATACGGGCGAGTGGTCGCCGGCGCAATGAATCGTCGCCGTCGAGGACGTGGTAGCCGGGCAGTCCGGCCAGGATTCCGGCGATCAGCCGGGTCGTGGTCCCGGAGTTCCCGCAGTCGAGGACGCCATCGGCCTCGTGCAGCCCATCGATCCCCGGCGAAACGATCCGGTAGTCGACCCGGCGCCCGTCCGAATGCCCTCGCTCGACAGTCACCCCGAGACGGCTGATCAGCTGCGCGGTGGTTCGCACGTCGGCCCCGTCGCCGGCCCCCTGGATCAGCGACTCGCCGTTCGCCAGGGCGGCCAGGAGCAGCGCCCGGTGGCTGATCGACTTGTCGCCGGGCAACCCGGGTGTGCCGCGCAGGCGAATTGCCGGGCGCACGCCGGCAGTGTCGGCCGCGGTCCCGCCAGCCAGGTTCGGCCGAGCCTGGGTGGTCACAGCTTGCCCGTCCCGCCGACCTTCAGGACGGCGTTCGGCAGGACGGGATCGCCATGGAGGTCGCCCACCTGCGCATGGATCGCGCGCAGGCTGACCATCAACTCGGCGAACTGGGCAATCGTGATCGACTGTTCGCCGTCCGACAGCGCCTCGTCGGGCCGCGGGTGAACCTCGACCATGATCCCGTCTGCGCCGGCCGCCACCCCGGCCAGCGACATCGGCTTGATCAGCCAGCGCTTGCCGGTGGCGTGGGACGGGTCAACGATCACGGGCAGGTGGGTGAGGTGGTGGAGGAGGGGCACGGCGGCCAGGTCGAGGGTGTTGCGGGTGTACGTCTCGAAGGTGCGGATCCCCCGCTCGCACAGGATCACGTTGGGATTGCCCGAGCTGACGATGTACTCGGCGGCCATCAGCCATTCCTCGATCGTCGCACCGTAGCCGCGCTTGAGCATGACCGGCCGGGTGACCCGCCCGACCGCCGTGAGGAGCGAGTAGTTCTGCATATTCCGGGTGCCAATCTGGAGGATGTCGGCGTACTCCGCGACGATGTCGACCTGGTTCGGCTCCATCACCTCGGTGATCACCGGCAGCCCAGTCCGCTCGCGCTCCTCGGCGAGGTAGCGCAGCCCCTCGACACCCAGGCCCTGGAACGAGTACGGGCTGGTCCGCGGCTTGAAGGCCCCGCCGCGAATGATCGTCGCGCCGGCCGCGACGACGCCCTCGACCGTTTCGCGGAGCTGCTCCCGGCTTTCGATCGAGCACGGGCCGGCCATCACCGTCAGGCTGCCGTCGCCAACGACCGCGTCGAGGATCCGGACGACGGTGTCCTCGGGATGGAACTCCCGCGAGGTCAGCTTGAAGGGCCGGCTGATCGGGGTGACCGACTCCACACCGCCGAGTGCCTCCAGGCGGCTGATCAGGACGGGCTTGCGGGCGCCGATCTCACCGACGACGGCGATCACCAGGCGCTCGGCGCCGACGTGGTCGTACGGCACGAGCCCTTCCGCCAGGATCAGGCTCTTGACCGCGTTCGCCTCGGCCTGGCTCGCCGCGGCGTTCATCACCACGAACATCGGTGCTGCGCGTCCTTTCGCGTCGTGTGGGGCCTCGTGCGCCCCGGTCCAGCCTTGTTGACCGCGTCCGGCCAACAAAAAAAGCAGAGGTCTGACCTCTGCTCATCCCGGCACGACCCGTGCTCCCGGGTCTCAGTCTCCGGGTTCGGTCATGCCGGGCGTTGGTAGGCGAAAAAGAAGGTCTGCATGTGCGTTCCCAAACGGTAGTCGAGCGGCGTCCGCCCTGTCAACGCGACGACCACCCGAACGAGGCTGGGTCGGACCTGGCGGTCAGGCCGGCTGTTCGGCCCAGTAGCGCTCCGTCACGATCGCCTCGGGCGGAACGCCGTGGCTGGCCAGGACCGCGCCCGCCGATTCGATCATCCCGGGGTTCCCGCACAGATAGGCGACGGTCGCTCCCGGGTCGAGTCGGCCGGTGCCGGGATCGCCGGGATCCTCGAAGAGTCCCGATAGCGCTCGTGTCGCGTGGCCGGTCGCACCGTCCCAGCCGGCGTTGGGCGCCTCCGTCGGCCGCGAGATCGTGGGGATGTAGCGGATCCAGCCAGCCGCGTGGAGGACGGTGAGACGGTCGCGGTAGGCGAGCTCGGCGACGTGGGCGACGCCATGCACTACGACCGCCCGGGGCGGGTCAGGCCGGTCGTGCAGGGCGTTGACCATGGCCAGGATCGGGGCGAGACCCGTGCCCGTCGAGATGAACAGGTGGGTCCGGTCGTCCTCCGGCAGGAGCGTGAACACCCCCGTGGCTCGACCGAGCGACATGGGTGTCCCCTCGGAGGTCGCCCACAGGGCGGGCGTGAATCTGCCGCCCGGCACGCGCCGGATCAGGAACTCGAGCTCCGCTGCGCCGGCTTCCGCCGCGTTGGAATAGGGGCGCTTGACGAGCGCGCCGTCGATGTTCAGTCCAAGGCTGAAATACTGCCCGGCTACGGACGGGCGCGGACCGTCGTCGGGCCGCACCCGAAACCGGGCGACCTGGTCGGTCAGGTCAGCTCGTCCGACGAGCGTCGCGTTCGCGACCGGCGTGCCTCCGGTCGCCCGCCGAGCGGGGAGTCCCTCGAGCGACCGCGCCGGAGCGGTGCGTGCCGGCAGCGGTCGGGCGAGCGTCACGTTCGGGCCAATCATGCCGCACCCAGGAGCCGCTCGATCTCCTCGCGGGCGGCGTCCGCGTCGGCATACCAGGCCGCGTCGACCCAGGCGTAACCGGCCCAGGCCGGGGGCAGCCGGCCGGCCACGAAGATCGCCGTGTTCGGGCAGGCGGCCTCGCACGAGCCGCAGTCGATGCACGCATCCGGGTCGATGTAGAGCTTGCGATCGGGCGCATCGGAGGTGATGCAATCCACCGGACAGACTTCGACGCAGGCCCGGTCCATGTGGTCGATACACGGTTCGGCGATGACGTAGGCCATTCGAGCCTCCAGGTCAGGCGGCCGCCGCGATCACCTGTCGTCGGCGCCAGCCTGGATCTTCCGGCCGGCCGATGGGAGGGCCCTGTGCCCCGGATGTGAGATTCCTCATCCGAGGAGGGTGGGCAGGGTCACCTCGAAGCGGGCTCCGCCGCCGGGCCCGGCGGCGACTTCGATCCGGCCGCCGTGGGCGACGACGAGGCGCCGGGCGATGGCCAGGCCCAGGCCTGCCCCGCCCCGGCCACGGCGCGCCCTGGCGTCGAGGCGGGCGAATGGCTGGAAGACGCGCTCGCGCGCCTCCGCCGGGATACCCGGACCCTGGTCCGTGACGGTGAGCAGCGCCGAAGTTCCGCGCCGCCCGACGGCGACCTGCACGGGCGTGCCCGCGGGCGCGTGGTCGATCGCGTTGTCGACGAGGATGAGGATGAGCTGCAGCAGCCGATCGCGATCCCCCTCGATCATCACGCCGCCGGCCGCATCCACGACGACGTCCACGCCGCGCTCTTCGGCCAGGGGCTCGACCCGCCTGACCGCGGTCCGGGCGAGCTCCGCCAGATCGACCGGCCGGCGGTCCAGCCCGAGATCGGCCGCGGCCCCGGTCGAGAGCATCAGCAGGTCTCCCACCAGGCGGCCCAGGCGGTCGCTCTCGGCCACGATGTCCTCGATCAGCGGACCCGCCTCGGGACTCACCAGCGACTCCCGGGCCAGCACCTCCGCGGTCGCCCGGATCAGCGCGGCCGGCGTGCGCAGCTCGTGCGAGGCATCCGCGACGAACCGGAGTTGGGCGTCGAAGCTGGCCCGAATGGGCGCGAGTGCCCGGCGCGTGACGATGAGGGTGACGAGGCCGGCTCCGACCAGGCCCACCAGCCCGACGACAGTGATCGCGAGCACCAGGCTGGCCGACTGGGCGTCGTGGAGGGTCAGGACGAAGCCCGCCTGGACGAAGCCGGCCGGCGTGCTCGACGCGCCGATCGACAGGGTCAGGAGACGGACCGCGACGCCGCCCAGATGCACGGTCCGAAGGTCGCCGCCGGCGGCGACCGCACCGGTGAGGGCGTCGGGGACGGGCAGCCCGGGGAGGGTGACCCGCGAGGGATCTGCGACGACTGCGCCCTTCGGGTCGAGGTACAGCACGAACGTGTCGGAGGAGCCTGGCGCAACCTCTTCCGAGTCGGACAGTTCCTGGGTCGCCGGCAGCTCGCCGCCGAGCCGCGCTACGGCCGCCTCCGCGGCGCCCCGCAAGGATCGATCAACCTCTGCGTCGAGTGCACCGAGGGCCGCGACCGCCGTCGTCAGCCCGATCCCCACAACGAGCAGGGCGACCAGGGTGAGACTCGTGAGGTAGAGCCGCCGCCCGGTCGATTCGATCAGCCGCCGGGTGGGCTCAGCCGAGCGGTTGCGCTCAGTCATCGACCCGCAGGCTGTAACCAACGCCGCGGACGGTCCGCAGGTATCCGGCTCGCCCGAGCTCGGCCAGCTTCCGCCTCAGGTAGTGGATGTACAGGTCGACCACGTTCGAATAGACGTCCGGTTCGGCACCCCACACGCCGTCGAGGATCTGGCGCCGGGTCAGGACCTGGCCCGAATGCCGGATGAGGAAGCCGAGCAGGGCGAACTCGCGGGCCGAGAGGTCGGCGGACCGCTCGCCGACCTGCACCGTGTGGCGTGACTCGTCCAGCTCGATATCTCCGGCCGACAGGCGCGTCGACCCCGGCGCTCCCTCCCGCCGGGCGAGCGCCCGGATACGGGCCAGGAGCTCGGAGAACGCGAACGGCTTGGGCAGGTAGTCGTCGGCGCCGGCATCGAGGCCTTCGACCCGCTGTTCGACCGATCCGAGAGCGGTCAGCATGAGGACCGGCGTCGGGATGCCTTTGGAGCGCATGACCCGGATGACGGCCAGGCCGTCCATGTCGGGCAGCATCCGGTCCACGATCGCCACGTCGTAATCGCCCGATGTCGCCAGGGCGATCGCGCTCACCCCGTCCGGCGCGGTGTCCACGACGTAGCGCTCGGCGGTCAGGACACGGCGGATCAGCCCCGTCATCTTCGGCTCGTCTTCGACCAGCAGTACTCGCATCGGCTCGATGCTAGGTGCTGCCCTGCCAGCCGTCGAGGGCCAGCGGGCCTGTCTTTGAGCGTTCTCATCCGGTGCACAGGCGGGACCCATGGAACGGCCCGAGGCTGAGGTTCATCAGCCAAGACCTCGCCAGGAGATCCCCAATGGTCCAGCGCTTTGCTCTGTTCGTCGCCAGCCTCGTCGCGGTCGCCGTGCTCGTGGTGGGCATGGTGGCCGCCGGCGTCGGGCCGTCCGCGACAGGATCGGCCGCGCTCGCCTCGGCCGCCTCGCCCTCCGATGCCGCCCCGACGCCCAGCGTCCAGATCGACACCGTGTACGTCGCACCGCCCCAGGTGCCCCAGACCGTCGAGGTCCACAGGACGGTGCCGGCGTCGGCCGGCGGCGAGAACGAGTCCGAAGGAGCGGGGGGCTGATGACCGAGCCTCTCGAGCGTCGGCCCCTGCCACCGCGCCGCGAACGCCCACAGCCGCGCCCCGACCTGTTGGACTCCCCGGCAGTTGCCCGCCCGGCGGTCGCACGCGCGGCCGGTGCCCGCCCAGATGCCCGGCCGATGCGAATGCTCCTCGGCCTGACCGGGGTGGCCGCCCTGAGCGCCCTGGTGACGACGATCGCTGCTCCGCCAGCGCCGAGTCAGATCACGACGAGCGTCGCCGAGGTCCAGGCCGTGCCCTCGGCGCCGGTTACCCACGTGACCCGCTACGTCCAGCTCAAGCCGGGCCAGACGGCGCCCCCGAGCGCGCAGGTTCAGGCGGCGCCTGCCGCCACGCCACGGGTGGTCGTCGTGACTACGACGCGCCAGTCGGGCAAGCCATGACCGCTGCGGTCCTGGCCCGGCCCGCGGGGATGCGCGACCCCGGGCGCCGCACCGACGGGACGACCTCGGTCGATGCCGAGCTCATGGGCGGCAGGGTCTCGGTCCAACTTCGGCCGCGCCCCCGGGCGGAGACTGATCCCGGGGCTGGCTCGGGGTCCGAAGCGGATCGGTGCACCCAGCGCGATGCCGTCCGCACGATCCGGCGGATCGCGTCGTGGGCTGATCGACTGACCCGCTTCAACGAAGATTCGGAGCTCAGCCGCCTGAACGCGGACCCGGCAGCGTCCGTCCCGGTTGGTCCGACGCTCGCCGCAGTCCTGGCGACCGCACGTGCGGCTGGCCGGGCGACTTGGGGCATCGTGGACCCGACGATGTTGGTGCCGAGGCTTGCGGCCGAGAACCCGAACGCAGCCGCGCCGGACTTCGTGGCGGCGGACTCCCTGCCGGCCGGACGCTCCTGGACGATCCAGCGAGGAGGGCGTCGCAGCGTCGTGACTCGCGTCGCGGGCACCCGTTTCGACCTTGGCGGGGTAGCCAAGGGCTGGATCGCCGACCGGGCGCTGGCCGCCCTGTGGGACTACCCGGCCGCGGTCATCGACGCGGACGGCGACCTGGCGATCGCCCTGGCATTCGGCGAGGACTGGCGGATCGGCGTCGCCGACCCACGGACCAACGGCGCCATCCTCACGACCGTTGAGCTCCGAGGACTCGATCCGGCCGGCCGACAGCGGTTTGGCCTGGCGACCTCCGGGACCAGCGTCCACCGCTGGTCGCACGGCGGGCGGACGACGCATCATCTCATCGATCCGCGATCAGGGCGACCGGCCATCACGGATGTCGTCCAGGCCACGGTCCTCGCAGAGTCGGCAACGGCCGCCGAGGCGGCCGCGAAGACGATCGTGATCCTCGGCGCGAGCCGGGCCGAGGCGCTGCTGGACCAGCCCGGCGTGTGGGCCTCGATTGTGCTGACCGATGGCGGCGAAGTCCTTGCCTCACCGTCGGCACTGCGCTGGCTGGCATGAAGTTCCGCGGCTTTTCGGCAAGGACCGCATTTGTCCGGTGGGGGCTGGCCGCGGTCGGGATCGGGATCGTCCTGGGCGGGACGGCACCCAGCGCCATCCGGCTGCTGGGCGAGCTCCTGGCCACCCATGCCGGCATGGTGCCCTGGATCTCGTCACGCCTGTTCGGCTTCATCGCCTACGGCGTTCTGGCCGGCTCGGTGGTCTACGGCTTGCTCCTGTCGACCAAGCTCCTGGACGTCATCGCCCACCGGCCGATCACCTTCACCCTGCACCAGGACCTCGCCTCGGTGGGCCTCGGGCTGGCCGGGATCCACGGCGCCCTGCTGGGACTCGACCGGACGGTACCCACGTCCCTGGTCCAGATCGCGGTTCCCTTCGCGACCGACTACCGGCCGCTGTGGGTTGGCTTCGGCCAGCTCGCATTCTGGATCGCCGCGGTCGTCGTGGCGAGCTTCTACGTTCGGCGCCGGATCGGCCAGCGGGCCTGGCGCGTCCTCCACTACGCGACGTTCCTGTCCTTCGTCGGAGCGACCGCGCACGGGCTGGGCGCGGGCACCGACACGGCCGGTTGGGGCTGGTGGATCTACCTCGCGGCCACGGACCTGGTCGTCTTCCTGTTCGTCTATCGCATCGCAATGAGCTTCAGGGGCCGTCCGCGGCAGGCGGCTCGGGCGCCGGTCGGGCGAGCGGCGGAATCGCCCGCCGCCTAGCCCGGGCCTAGCCCACTGCCAAGGCCACGATCGTGCGACCCGTGCCGAGGCGCCGGATGGCGATGTCGCCGCGCGGCGCCTCGGGCGCGCAATTGTTGTCGATTACCCATGCCCGCGCTACTCAGCAAGAAACCGGGCGCTTTCGACCCGTCCCCGCAGGTCGCGTCCGGCCTCCCACGCACGAAAGATGAGGTCCAGCCTGGCCGACCACCCCCGAATCCAGCCCAGTCCGCGCTTACGAGCGCGCCGGCAGGTATTCGGCAAGAAAGGACCAGACGGGCGCGCCGCGGGCGAGCCGAGCGGGCGGCGTCGGACCGCGTGATATTCTGGCGCCCGCGGTTCCGCGGAGAGGTCGCATAGTGGCCTAGTGCAGCGGTTTGCTAAACCGCCAAGTGGGGTAACCTGC
>JADGQK010000145.1 GCA_017881915.1 Chloroflexota bacterium
GCCGATGCTCGACGCGACGCTGACCATCGCCGGAAGGCGGGGGTGAGGAGCACGATGCCGAGGATGGTCATGCCCAGGATGACGCCGGCGACCCAGGGCCATCGACTCGCCCGCCGACGGCGGGGCCAGCCGTCGGCGACGGCTTCGCGAGCGGACGTGAGCGCGGAGCGCGAGGCGCCGACGAGATCCGCTTCGGAAAGGCGCTGGCGCCCTTCCTCCAGGGTCGAGACGATCTCCTTGACGGGCAGAAGCTCCTCAGCGTGCATCTGGACCTCCTGACGTGTGCAGCGCGGATCGGACGACCCGCGGTTGTGGATGCGGGGTGCATAGGTGACGCCGATTCCGTCGAGCGGACCTGACACAGTGCCGCCGGTCAGGTCCCCTTTCCGGTTCGAGTCCAAAGAACGGGGTGCCGATTGGGTGGGCTGCCGCCCCCGGAGTCACAATGGAAAGGACCCGGCGCGCCGGGCATGCCGGCGAGGCGCTGCCGTTGCAGTTCCACATCGCCGGACCTCACCGGGGCGCTGGGTCATTCTCTCGCCGGCGTGCCATTGCGACCGGTTGGGCAACCGACCCACTCGCCCGCCGTCTGGACGTTCCGGCCGATCAGAGCGCCCGCCTCGGTTCATGCGGTGGTGCGTCGGCCCCCGATCATCCGGTACACCGCGACCACGATGATCGCCCCGACCACGGCGACCACGATGCTCTCGACGTTGATCCCGGTCACGTCGGCGACCTTGAGGACCGTGCCGGCGAGGTAGCCGCCGACGACGGCACCCACGATGCCCAGGATGACGGTGAGGATGACGCCTTCCCCGCCGCCCATGATCAGGTTCGTGATGAACCCGGCGATCGCACCCAGCACGACCCAGGCGATGATTCCCACAGTTGCCTCCTTGCGATGAACAGGCGCCGCGTGGAGTACCCACGGCACCAGATGTCCGGGATTCGCCTTCGGCCGGGGGTACTCCTGGCCGCGGCGCTCGATGCGTCACGACCCGCTCCGCTCTTCCGCGAATGGGTCCTGACGGGAGTGGCGCGAAGCCGGTCGGGCTGACGCGAGCTATCAGCGCCGGGCTTCGCGCGTGACGACGACTGCTAGCTCTGGAGGTGCGCTTCGAGGAAGTAGAGGTACTTGTCGGCGCAGCGGCTGATCTCCGTGAACAGGTCGGCCGTGTCGGCATCACCCAGCTTGTCGGTCTGGTCGATCGCAGCCCGGGCGGAGTTGGTGAATGCGGCAAGTCGATCCGCGACCGCCCGGACGTAGTCCATGCTCTCGGTGATGTCGGTCGGGAACTCGGGCAGCGTGCTGGTGGCTGCGGCCATGCGCACGGTTCCCGTGGCATAGCCGCCCAGGGCGGTGACGCGCTCGGCGACCTCGTCGACCCATTCGGCGGCCCTCGCGGCGACCTCATCGAACAGCTTGTGCAGCTGCCAGAAGTCCGAGCCCTTCACGTTCCAGTGGGCCTGCTTGACCTGGCTCATGAGATCGAAGGAGTCGGCCAGGTGCTGGTTCAGGATCTTATTGACCTTCTCGCGGCTGCCCGGCGGGATGTCGACGCTCGTCCTGAACGAACGGACCGGGCTGCTCTTGGTGGCCATAGTGAGTCTCCCTGAAGTGAGGCGACGTGGGGCCCTGCGACGCGCCCGCAGGCCACGACCCGATGGCCGGTCTCGACTACTTCTTGTCGTCTCGCACGGCGTCCTGGACGTCGCCCAGACCCTTCTGAGCCCCGCCCTGGACCTGTTTGGCCTTGCCGTGCAGCTCCTGCTCCTTGTTTCCGGTCAGCTTGCCGGCGGTTTCCTCGACCTTGCCCTTGACGCCCGTGGCCGTTCCCTTGACATGCTCGTCAGTCATGGCTGACTCCTTCGTGCTTCGTGCCTGTGGACGTGAAGACACGGTGCGGCCTCGTCAGGGCCACGTCATTACGGAGGGTCATGACGTGGCATCACTGTCGAGCGCACGTCCTGTCGCCCTCGCGCGACACCCTGATCGTCGCGACTCGGGCCGGCAGCATCGGGGGTCACGCGGTCCCTCGCGTCGACCACCTCGGGACATATCCCCCGCGCGGTGCGGGATCGCCACCTTGACGCGCGACCTCCGGGCCGCGGTCGGGGCCGACTCGTGGGTCTTCGCGCTCGGGCCGCCCGACGGTCGCGCGCCTCCTCGTCGAGGCCGAGGCGGACCTCCTCTTCCACTTCACCTTTCCCGAATCCCACCGCCGCCAGATCCGCTCGACGGATCCGTTCGAGCGGCTCAACAAGGAGGTGAAGCGCCGGACCGCGGTCGTCGGGAGCTTCCCGACCCGCGCGAGCCTGATCCGCTTGGTCGGCATGATCCTCGCCGAGCAGGACGACGAGTGGCAGGACGGCCGACGCTACTTCCGGTCCGACACGATGCCGCTCATCGATGCCGCCATCGACCACAAGGGGGTGTCGCCGCTGCTGATGGCGAGCTGACGAACGAGACGCGCGGACGACACGCTGGTCGAAGTCGCACGGAGCCGGATCGCCGTCGATCCCGACGCCTATAGCGACCGGGTGACGCGGCGGTTGCTCTCTGACGGGTTCCGCGAGGCGGAGGTTGCGCTCGTCGCGCAAGCCTTCGTGAGGAACCCGGACGTGCTCCTCGACCATGTGGTTGCGTTCGAGATCGGCGTCGTGCGCGAAGCCACCGTCTCACCCTGGACCCACGCACTCTGGATGTTCGTGGCCGACCGGCTCGCGGCCTCTGTCCCGGTCGTCCCATTCACGCTGTCTGACATCGGGACGGCGAGGATCGTGTCGCTCGTCGTGACCGGCGCCCTCATGGCGCTCCTTGGTATTGCGCGCGGCGTCATCGGCCACGTGAACATCTGGTGGACGGCCGTTCAGACGATGGTGATCGCGGGCGCGGCCGCGCTGGCCGGCGTCATCATCGGTCGGCTGGTCAGCGGGTAGCTCCCGATCCGAGAGGCCGGCCGGCCCGGTCCCGGTCGCTCGGTGCGCCTCTCCGCTCGGAGCAGAGCGGAGCGATACGTCAGGGGCGGAACCGGGCGCCGTCGAAAAGGGTCCGAACGGCCCCTCATTCGCGGCTTCCTGCGGGAATACCCTCGACCGAGAGAGCCACTCCTCGTCAACCCAGAGACTCGGCGGTCTTCCCGACGGAGGAGGCGCCATGCTCCGCGCCATTGGTCGGCGCTCCGCACCCTGGCCCACCGTGGCATGTCCACTCGGCTGTGAGTTGCACAGGCCGGCGAAGATCCGGACCCTCCCCTTCGTGGAACCTACGCGGCCTGAACTCATCTCGGCGGCGGCGCGACCGACCCCGGGCCACCTACCGCCTTCGGCCCCCAGATTACGGCCGTAATCCAAAGCCATTCAGCCCGCACCGGCGGGCGTTTCCTCGTCGGTAGGGGACGGAATCCCGGCAAGCCGGTCCACATCGCTGGTCATGGCATCGAAGACGAGGACGGCCGACGACGCGCGGGGCCGCTTGCGCGGTGCCCGGATGCACCTGGTACTTTCGGCTTCTATTGAAGGGAACAATCGCGGG
>JADGQK010000146.1 GCA_017881915.1 Chloroflexota bacterium
GCAAACACGATGGCCGCGGTTGCGACCAACCCGCCTAGACGTTTCCGCATCTAATCTCCTCCAGCTGGCTCAAGGCCAAGGGTCATCCGGACTCGGCGGGTGGCGTTCCCGGTGCGCCACCGGTCCGGACAGCTGCGTGCTTGCCCGCAAACCTAAAGGACAACACCGATCAACGCGTCGCCAACAACGACGCCGCCGGTAATATGGGCGGGCTGCTGGCCCCTGTCAAATATCCGGACAGGGTGTCTCGGCTCCGGTCATCGGCCGCCAGCGCAGGTTCGGCTGGCGCGCGGCGGTTGCCTCGTCGAGGCGGCGGACAGGCGCGCTATGCGGCGCGTCATGGACCAGTTCGGGCGTAGCGGCGGCCTCGCCGGCGATCGCGATCAGGGCCCCGGCGAACGCGTCAAGCGTCTCGATCGCCTCCGTTTCGGTCGGCTCGATCAGCATGGCCTCCTCGACGATCAGCGGGAAGTAGATCGTCGGTGGGTGGAAGCCGTAGTCGAGCAGACGCTTGGCGATGTCGAGGGTGCGCACCCCGGTCGTTCGCTTGATCGTAGCGGCCGAGGCCACGAACTCATGCTTGCAGTGGCGCGGATACGGGATGTCGTACGTCCCGGACAGGCGCGTCTTCAGGTAGTTGGCGGCGAGCACCGCGTCATCGCTGACCTCGCGCAGGCCGTCCGCGCCGTGAGCCAGGAGGTAGGCGTAGGCACGGACCAGGACGCCGGTGTTGCCCACGAAGCTGCGCAGCCGGCCGATGCTCGTCGGACGCTCTCCGGGTCGCTCCAGGCGGAAACTCCCGTCGTCCTCGCGGAGGACCCGCGGGGCGGGCAGGAAGGGCACCAGTCGGGCGCCGGCGCCGACCGGTCCGGCGCCCGGCCCGCCGCCGCCGTGGGGCGTGCTGAACGTCTTGTGGGTGTTGATGTGCATCACGTCGAAGCCGGCCTCGCCGGGCTTGAACCGACCCAGGATTGCGTTCAGGTTCGCGCCGTCCATGTAGGCCAGGGCCCCGGCCGCATGGACCGCCTCGAGCAGGTCACCGATCCGGGCCTCGAACAGCCCGAGCGTCGACGGGTTGGTGATCATCACGGCAGCCGTGCGCGGCCCGAGGGCAGCCCGGAATGCCGCGAGGTCCACGCCGCCGTCGGGCGCCGAGGGGATCGTGATCGTCTTGAACCCGGCCATCGACGCCGTGGCCGGGTTCGTGCCGTGCGAGGAATCCGGGACGAGAACCTCGAGCCGGTCGGCGTCGCCCCGGCTGCGGTGGTAGGCCCGGATCATCAGGATCCCGGTCAGCTCACCCTGGGCGCCGGCGGCCGGCTGGAGGCTGACCGCCTGCATGCCGCTGATCTCGGCCAGGATCTCCTCGAGCTCCCACAGGACCTGGAGCGTGCCCTGGGCCGTGGCGTCCGGGGCAAGCGGGTGGAGACCGGCGAAGCCGGGCAGGCGGGCAGCCCACTCGTTCACCTTCGGGTTGTACTTCATCGTGCACGACCCGAGCGGGTAGAAGCCGGTGTCGATCGCGAAGTTCAGCTGGCTGAGGTTGGTGTAGTGGCGGACCACCTCGAGCTCGTTGAGCTCGGGCAGAGCCGGCGGATTCGCCCGGCGAGCCGCGGTCGGCAGCCGCTCGAGGGCGTCCTTGGGCGGATGTGGAACCTTGCCTCCGCCGCGGCCCGGGCGCGACTTCTCGAAGATCGTCGACTGGAGGCGCGGCCCGGTCACGCCCACCGGGCACCCCCGAGCTCGGCGCCGAGGGCGTCGGCAAAGCTCCGGATCTCGTCCGGGGTCGTGACCTCCGTTGCACACACGAGCAGGCCGTCGACCAGGTTCGGGTCGTCGGGTTCGACCTCGGCCATGACCAGTCCGGCCAGGACACCCCGATCGAGCAGGCGCCGATGGACCGAGCGCGCATCCGGAACGCGCAGGACGAACTCGTTGAGGTACGCCCCGGGGTGGAGCCGGCCGGCCCCGACGCCCCGCAGCGCGGCCTCGAGCTCGGCAGCGCGGGCGGCGCCGAGGGCGGCCACGTCGCGCAGGCCGTGTGGGCCGAGGCAGGCCAGGTAGACGCTCGCGGCCAGGGCCAGGAGGGCCTGGTTCGTGCAGATGTTGCTGGCCGCCCGCTCGCGCCGGATGTCCTGCTCCCGGGCGCGCATCGTCATCACGAACGCGCGCCGGCCGTCGAGGTCCGCGGTCATCCCCACGAGCCGGCCCGGGATCTGGCGGACCAGCGCATCGGTCGTGGCCAGGATGCCCAGGTACGGACCGCCGTATTGGGCCGGAATCCCGAGTGACTGGCCCTCCCCTGCGGCGATGTCGGCGCCGTACGCGCCGGGCGGGGCGAGGACAGCCAGGGAGACCGGCTCGATGACCGCCACGAACAGAGCGCTCGCGGCATGGGCCAGCCGGCTGATCTCGGCCATCGGCTCGAGCAGGCCATAGAAGTTCGGCTGACCGGCGATCACCCCGGCAACCGGGCCACTCGGATCGGCGAGGAGCCGTTCGAGCTCAGCCAGGTCGGTCGTGCCGGCCGCCTCCCCGCTGAGCACCGCCGGAATCTCGACCAGCTGATGGTCGCCCCCCGAGAGATACGTCGCGAGGGTCTCGCGGTAGTGGCGGTGGACGGCCCGGCTGACCAGGATCCGGCGGCGGCCGGTGGCTCGGCAGGCCATCAGGGCGGCCTCGGCCGTGGCAGCCGCCCCGTCGTAGTGGGAGGCAGAGACGACGTCGAGGCCGACGAGCTCAGCCAGCAGCGACTGGTACTCGTAGATGCTCTGGAGCGTGCCCTGGCTGACCTCCGGCTGGTACGGGGTGTAGGCCGTGTACCACTCACCCCGGAGCAGGATCTGGTCGACCGCCGGCGGCTGGAAGTGGCGATACGCGCCGGCGCCCAGGAAGCTGGCAAGGTCGGTCCGGTTGCGCGCGGCCAGTGCCTGGAGATGGGCCGCCAGCTCGAGCTCCGACAGGCCTGCCGGAAGGTCCAGCCGGCTCGCCCTGAGGGCCGCCGGGATGTCGGCGAACAGCTCGTCGACGGAGGAGACGCCGATCACCTCGAGCATGCGCTCGCGATCGGCGGGGGTATGCGGCCCGTAGGGCATCGGTCGGTCAGGCCTCGGCGATCAACTGGTCGTAGGCCGCCGGGTCGAGCAGCTCGGCAAGCTCAGTCGGGTCCGCGACCTTGAACTTGACCATCCAGCCCTCGCCGTATGGATCGCCGTTGACGAGCTCGGGCTGGCCGGCCAGCGCGGGATTGATCTCGGTGACGACACCGCTGAGCGGCGAGAACAGGTCACTGACGGCCTTGACCGACTCCACGACGCCGAAAGTCGCGAACGCGGCGACCGACACGCCGACCGCGGGCAGCTCAACGAAGACGATGTCGCCGAGCTGGTCGGCGGCGAACTTCGTGACGCCTACCGTGGCCACGTCACCGGCCAGGCGGACCCACTCGTGGTCCTTTGTGTAGCGCAGGTCTTGGGGGACCATCGAGCGCGAACCTCCTCGGTCGAGGGGCGGA
>JADGQK010000147.1 GCA_017881915.1 Chloroflexota bacterium
GAGCACCGGCGCCAGCGACTGGCGGGCTCCCGTCGCGAGCATCCGCCGGCGGATCGTCGACGCCATGGCCTCGACCAGCTCCGCATCCCACGCCGCGGCAGCGCCGATCGACTGCTGGAAGCACGGGGCATCCCGGGAGACGAGGCCATGCAGGGACTCTTCGTGGAAGATCGCGGGAATGCCTAGTCGGGTCTCCTCGACCAGGAAACGCTGCACCTCGTTCCCGAGGGCCGCCACCTCGCGCGCCTCCAGGTTCGTTCCCCCGGCCAGGCGCGTGATCTGGCCGATCCCGAGTCCGATCAGCCGTTCGGCCTTCTCGCGGTCGAGCGTCCCGATCCCGACGATCTCGAACGACCAGACGGATCCGAGCTGGGCGACCTTCTCTTCGACGGTCATTCGGTCGAGCAGGTCCGAGATCCGCTCGTCGATGGACAGGGTGGCGTCCTGGTAGCGCTGTTCTATTGTCATCAGCCCTTCACCGAGCCGGCGGTCAACCCGCCGACGATCTGGCGCTCCGCAACCGCATAGAAGATGACGGCCGGCATGATCGCGAGGACCGTGAATGCGAGGATGCGAGCCTGGTCGGCGCTGTATGTCCCCGAGAAGTTCATGACGCCCAACGGCAGCGTCCACTGCGACTCACCGTTGAGCAGGATCAGCGGAAGGATGAACGCGTTCCAGGTGCTGACGATCGCCAGGACGCTCACGGTGGCGATCGCAGGTCGGGCCAGCGGCAGGAGGACCCGCCAGAAGAACCCGAACGTGCTGCAGCCGTCGATCCTCGCCGCGTCCTCGAGCTCGGCCGGGATGCCCCTGAAGAACGGCCGCAGGATGATGATGGTCAGGGGCAGCCCGAAGGCGGCCTCCGGCAGCGCGACGCCCAGGAAGTTCCCCGAGAGGCCGAGATTGCGGACCAGGATGTAGAGCGGCAGGATCGCGACAGCGGCCGGGAAGAGCAGGCCGAGCGTGAACAGCGTGTACATCGCCTCCCGGCCGCGGAAGGCGATCCGGGCGAAGGCGAACGCGGCCAGCGATCCCGGCACGACCGTGGCGGCGACCGCGATGACCGCGACGATCAGGCTGTTGCTGATCTCCTGCCAGAACGCGCCGCTGTTGGCGCCGAACAGCACATCGGTGTAGTTGGACGCGACCCATGGGCTGGGAATGACCGAGCCCGGGTCCCCCACGAGCTGGTTGTTGGACTTGAACCCACCCAGGATCGCGAACGCGATCGGAACCAGGATGAGAAGCGCCACGGCAACCAGGATCCCGTAGCTGGCCACGTTGAAGGCGCCCACGCGGACGAGGCGCGCCGACCGGTGAGCCTCCGGAGCGGTTGTGACACCCGACTTGGTCGACGCGGTCGCCATGGCCCTACCCGTTGAACGCGGTGAGCGCGCCCTCGACGTCCCGTCGCAGCACGTAGCGCTGGTAGGCCAGGGCGAGGACGAGGGCGAACCCGAAGAGGATCACGGCAAGGGCGCTGCCGTAGCCCATCAGCTGGCTCTGGAAGCCGTTCTTGAACATCAGGGTCGCCATCGTGTTCGACGCGCCGATCGGCCCGCCCTTGGTCATCACCCAGATCATGTCGAACAGCTGGAGCGCGCCGACCATCGACAGGAACACGGAGACGCGCAGCGTCGGTCCCAGCAGCGGCAGCGTGACGTGGCGGAAGGCCTGCCACCGACCGGCCCCGTCGATGCGGGCGGCCTCCTCCAGCTCGCGCGGGATCCCCTGGAGCCCCGCCAGCAGCAGGATCATGTGGAAGCCGAAGTACTTCCACGAGATGATCACGAAGAGGGTGAACATCACGATCGTGCCATCACCGAGCCAGTCCTGGATCAGGCCGCCCAGGCCGACGCTGCTGAGGCTCGTGTCCACGATCGCGCCCGGCCGGAGCATGAGGCTGAAGACGATGCCGGTGATCGCCTCGGACAGCACGTAGGGCAGGAAGAAGATCAGGCGGAAGATCCCGCGGCCGGGGAACCTCCTGTTGAGCAGGACGGCCAGGCCGAGCGAGAACGGGATCTGGAGCGCCAGCGAGAGCACGACGATGAAGACGTTGTTGCCGATTGCCGACCGGAAGGTGTCGCTGCCAAGAGCAACCTGGTAGTTCTTGAGCCCGATGAAGTCCGTCAGCGGCTGCAGCCCATTCCACTTGAACAGGCTGTAGTACGCCGCCTGCGCGATCGGCAGCAGCACGAAGACGACGAACAGCGCGAGCGCCGGCAGCAGGAAGCTGGCGATGGTGATCCATCGGGACCGGAATCGCGCAGGTGCCTCCGGCCGAGCGGCGATGGCGATGCTCGTGCTCATCTCCGTCCCCTGGTTGCGAGAATCGGACCTCCAGCCACCCTGGCGAAATCGAGCGGGCCGGCGTGAGCCGGCCCGCCGATCGTTGCCATTCTGGCGGCTCGAGACCGAAGCGCGGAGCGGATCGCTACTGCGCCGCCGCCGCGTCCGTGATCGCCTGGCAGACCTTCTGGGGCGTCGACTGGCCGAGGAACAGTGCGATCGTCGCCTCGTTGATCGCCGTGCCCATGGCCGGCGAGGTGGCCTGGTCGAGGTAGAGCTGGATGAAGTTGGCCTGGTTCCGACCCTTCAGGACCAGCTGCAGGTTCGGATCCGTGACCGTGCTCTCGGTCCCGATGACGGGCGACAGGGCGGTCGGCGGAGTCGAGCTGTTGAGCGAGTTGGCGTTCGTGACGCTGCTGAAGAACTTGAGGAAGTCGACGGCCTCCGGCGGTGCGTTCTTGCCGACGGCGATGCCATTGCCGCCGCCGACGCCATCGGTCGGGGCGCCCGCGCCTCCGGTCACGGCCGGGAACGGGAACCATCCGAGGTCAGTGCCGAGGCCCTTCTTGCTCGTGCTGTCGGCCACCTCGACGCCGGGCGCCCACTGGCCCATCAGCTCCATTGCCGCCTTGCCGTTGCCGACCGCGGCGGCCTCGTTGTCGTACGACGCGCTCTTGTAGCCGTCCTGGTACGGGTTCAGGGCGTTCAGCTTGAGCACCGCGTCGCCTGCCTGCGTGCAGGCGGGGGTGTTCCAGTTCTTGCTCTGGATCATCTGCTTGAGCGCGTCAGCGCCGCCGCTGCGGACCAGGAGATAGGTCCACAGGTGCATCGAGGGCCACATGTCCTTGCCGGCGATGGCGAGCGGAGCGACGCCGCTGGCCTTGAGCTTGCTGACGTCGGTGAGGTATTCGTCCCACGTCGTCGGCGGAGCCGCGATCCCGGCCTTGGCGAACAGGGCCTTGTTGTACCAGAAGCCGATCATCCCCATGTCCCAGGGAACGCCGTACTGCTTGCCGTTGTACGCATAGATGCTCAGGGCGCCAGGGTTGATCGTGTCCTTCCACGACGAGACATCCGCGGTGATGTCCTTGAGCATCCCGGCGTCGGCCTGGGCGGCCATGATGCCGCCGCCCCAGGAC
>JADGQK010000148.1 GCA_017881915.1 Chloroflexota bacterium
CGCCGGCGCCGAAACGATCTTGAGGTCGGTCATGCTCGGCCCGTAGAACAGGGCGACGATGGCCGACCGTACCGCGGCCGATCTTGGCCGGCTGCCGCCTCTACTCCTGAGCGCGCCAGCCGGCGCCCAGTACCACCGTTACCAATAGATGAGGGGCGCGGGCACCTCTGCGCGTACACTCGCCCGACAGGCACTGGTGTTGCCTGTTCGGGGGGTCCGATGGACTATTGCTGCGGGATCGTCTGTGACGGAAGGCGCTGGAGGGCCAGCCAGATGGCCCTGTCTGGATCCGCGGCGACCACCTAGACCAGTGACGTGGATGCTTCGCGGGCCCCTCGAGCGCTGACTACCGAACCCCTCGGCCTCAACGTTGAGCCATTCCTCGATGCGAGCCCGGATGCCGTCATCGCCGTCGATGTTCGCGGTCGCATCGTGTACGCCAGCCCGAGGGTCGAGCAGGTGTTCGGCTGGTCGCCCGAGGAGTTGCTCGGAGAACCGATCGAACGCCTTGTGCCGTCGCGCCTCGGCGACCGACATGCCGCGCACCGGGCGGAGTATCGCCGCCACCCGACGCCCCGTCCGATGGCCAGCGCGCTGGAGCTGAGGGCTCGACGCCGCGACGGCACGGAGTTCCGGGTCGAGATCAGCCTCGCGCCGACGCGCTGGCGGCACGGTCCGCTCGTGATCGCCACCGTCGTCGATATCAGTGCCCGCACCAACGTGGAGGACCAGCGCGAGCACGCATATGAGGAGCTGAAGCTTCACACCGGCGAGCTGGAGCAGCACGCACGGGAGATGGCCCTGCTCACGCAGATGGGGGAGCTGCTCGAGTCGTGCCAGTCGCTCGACGAGGCGTACGGGGTGATTGGCGGGATTTCGGAGCCGCTCTTCGCGGGCGACGCCGGCGCGGTGTACGCCCGGGTGTCCTCGGGCAGTGTGGTCGAGGCCGTTTCAGCCTGGGGCAGTCCTCCCCCATCGCGGACGGTCTTCTCTCCGACGGACTGCTGGGCCCTGCGGCGCGGCCGACTCCACGTGGTCCACGACCGGGAGCCGGAGCTCAAGTGCCCGCACGTCAAGGAGCCAATCGGTTCTGGCCTGCTCTGCCAACCACTCGTCGCCCAGACCGAGACCCTCGGGCTGCTCCACGTCCAGGTGCGCCGCCGGGCGGCGGGTAAGGCGCGCGCGGCGAGACTTGCCGATCGGGAACGCCTCGTCGAGACGCTTGGCAAACAACTGGCGCTCGCGCTCGGCAACATCCGCCTCCGGGCGACGCTCCGGGAGCAGTCCGCGCGCGATTCGCTGACCGGCCTGTTCAACCGCCGCTACATGGAGGAGTCGCTCGACCGGGAGGTCCGCCGAGCGGCCCGCGAGGGCTACGGCCTCGGTATCCTCCTGGCAGACCTCGACAACTTCAAGCAGCTCAACGATGCGTTCGGCCACGCCGCCGGGGATGCGGTGCTCCGGCGGATCGGCCGCTTCCTTGCGGGGGCCGTCCGGGGCGAGGACATCGCGTGCCGCTTCGGCGGCGAGGAGTTCGTCGTCATCCTGCCCAAGGCATCGCTTGATGACACCTATCGCCGGGCGGAGGCACTGCGGGAAGGGATCAAGACGGGAACGCACGATGAACTCACCGGCCTCTATCCGACCGCCACCATGTCTGTCGGGGTGGCCGCCTATCCGGAGCACGGAACCTCGGCCGCGCAGCTCATCCTCGCTGCCGACTCGGCGATGTATCTCGCCAAGGCACAGGGTCGGGACCGGGTCATCGTCGCCGGCGGCTCGGAAGGCGGTTCAATCGACGCGTCCGCCGAGTAGGCCGAGCTGTCACGCGCGGCCTGTCCCGAGCACAAGGGAGGGTTGACGAGCCCGGGCCGCTTCAGGTCGGGGCTCTGACGATCCGTTCGTCGCATCGGGGCAGTGGTCGCGGTTGGGAGGGTTGGCTCCGCGCCGTAGCTTGGACCGCGCAGTACCGGGTACGCCATCGCAGCCCGGAGGCGCCCACCTTGACCAACTCGATCGGATCGCGCATGGAGCGGGTTACGCTTTCCCACGTCGTCTACGCCGGCGGTCCCTGGGTGGTCCGGGGGACCTGCTCGACGTGTCCGGTGGCATCCCGACGATCGTCCCGGTGACGAAGCGCTGGGCTGTTACGTCTGCGCCGAGCTCCAGCGCGATGACCGCTGGCGGATGACCCGGCGGGCGTTCGACGTAAGGGCGGGATAAGGGGCGCCGGCGATCATCAAGAACGCCTCCGGCTTCACACCGGGCGCTCCGCTCTCCTCGGAGGATGGGATGCGCACCGAGCGACCGGGGGCCGCTTCACGACGAACGCGGCTGGTGCAACACCTGCGCCCGTCAAGCGTCTTGTCTGCAACGCGGGAAGCTCTGACACGCGGTCGGCCGCCGGGACCGCGCCGAGCCGGCCGGCCCATTCGACGCCCCCCGTCGGGACCATTGAGTAATGGCGACGCGGGCCCGGTGGGCCTAGGGTCGAGCGCATGTCGATGCGCACCAAGCTGAGGGCGCCGCTGCGGGTCTTCCTTCCGGACGCGCCGCCCGATCCGCCGTCGGCTCACGTCGTGAGGCTGACCCTGTACGCCTGCGACTCCCTCGCATTCAGCTACCTGCCGCTCTCGGCCGGACGGGTGACCGATCTCATGAACGAGCACGAGGCCCTCGAGTTCGTCAACACGTACCTCCAGAACATCGCCGGCGGGCATGGACTCGTGCTCCGCGCGGCCGTCATCGCGCGCGAGGAGATCTGCGCCGTGGGCGTCACGGGTCCCCGGGGCGATCCGAAGCGCCGAACCCGGACGCTCGCGACCCCGGTCGAGCTGCGGGTCGGGCCCTACGACGTCCGGGGGAACATCCACGTGGTCCCGGGCAGCGACCCGATCGCCAGCTTCCGGAGCCGGCTGGCCATGGTCCCGCTCACCGAAGCCACGATCGAGTGGGACGCGCCCGACGGTCGGAGGATCGCGCGATGGGGCACGGTGGTCGTCAACCGGCTCCTGGTCGACTGGATCGTCCCCGCCACGCGCGACGTCTGGCCTCCCGAGGTGCAGCTTCGTTCCTGAGGCCGATGGCACCGGACTCGCCAAGGACTTCACCTCGCAGTTCGTCACGCCTGGAGATCCCCGCGGACTGTGAGCCCTGGCAAGTCGTGGCCGGCACCCTGCCGACGGACCCGGAGTACCCACCCTTCGCCCTATAGACGGCCGACAAGCCGGGCCCGCTACCATCCCGGCCCCCGGCTCCTCACCGGGCGTCCGGGGGCCATCTTCGTGACGAAGGCCTCTTGGCCGGGGTCCGCGACGTGCCTACCGTGACCTGTTGCTGGGTGCTCTGACACGCGGCCCACACATCGTGCCTTCGGGACCGCGCCGAGCGACTGGCGAGTCGTCTCGCGAGGTTGCGTCCTAGAGAGG
>JADGQK010000149.1 GCA_017881915.1 Chloroflexota bacterium
TCCGAGCTTGTTCAGGATGCTGCGGACGTGGCTGTCGACGGTGTGCTCGGAGATGAAGAGGCGTGCGCCGATCTCCTTGTTGCTCAGGCCGTCGGCGACCAGCCGGGCGACCTCTGCCTCTCGCTTCGCGAGCAACCCGGCGCCGGCCGTGTCCGAAGGCGCGGCGGCAGCACCGACGTCGTCCGCCGCTATCACGATCAGCCGCCGCGTGTCGATGACGCAGCCCTGGCCCGCATCAGCCGGGAGCGCGAAGAAGCCTCGCGGCGCCTGGCAAAGTCGCGCGACGTGATGGCCTGGCAGCGCGAGATGGCACAGCTCGACGCGGAGGAGCAGGCGGCACGGGAGCCAGTCGAACGAGGGCGGCTCACGTCATCCGAGGTCGTCGCCTACCTGCGCTCCCTGCCGTCGCTCTGGTGGGACTCGGGACCTGATGGGCGCCAAGCCCTAGCGACCGCGCTGTTCGCGCGCATGGACGTCCTGGGCTCCGATCGGATGGAATACGACCTCTCGCCCGATGCGATCGAACTGGGACTCGGCGCCGCTTTGCCGGCCGTGTTCGAGATCGGGAAAGAACGTGAGTTTGGTCGGGGCGAGAGGTATTGCGCCGTCATGTCTGACGCTGGCGCCGTGGTCAGGTTCGTGCGTGAAACCGCCGCCCGGGAGCACGCCCACACCGTCTAATGGGTCAGCCACGGCACCAGAAGTGGCCGCCCTCACGGTCCCCGGACGCCCGGTACGCGTCACATCCTCCGGGGAGAGCGGAGCGCCCGGTGCCGCGCCGGGGCCTACCGCGCTGGCGGCGAGCCCGGGAAGATGAGCCCGACCGCCACCCAGCCTCCGCCCGTCGGCGCCACGGTGATCATCTCGTAGTAGGACAGCCCCGCGTACCCGCCGCTGCCCGTGTACCACGTCGTGATGATGTCGCCGCGTCCGGTCGCAAAGATGCCCGAGTAGGGGCCCGCCCAGACACCCCCGGCGTTCACGAGTCGAGCCGTGCCCCACTGGACCATCGCGCCGTGTGACGGATCTGAGCCCCATCGGTTCGTGTGGAACGTCGCCTTGTAGGTGCCGGTCACCCGCGGATCGTTGCTCACCGCGTTGCACTGGACCGGCGTGTCCGATGTGCCGAGGTTGCAGTCGTAGTTGCTCGCCGTGAGCGTCGTCTCCCCGAGGGCCACCGCGGACGGCATCGGTGTGATCGCTGGCGTCGGGATCGGCGTCGGCGTGGGGGTCACCGTCGGCGTGGGGGTCACCGTCGGCGTGGGGGTCACCGTCGGGAGAATGCTCGCTGGAGTCGCTGTCGCGGCGAGAGGAGACGGACTCGCGTTCGAGGCACACCCGGCCAGCAGGGCCGCCAAGATCAGGCCGACGAGGACCCGCCCCGTCGGAAGGCGCACTCCCATTCCAAGCCCTCCGGGACGCGATCAGCGCGGGTCGGTCTCGCCAGTGGCTCGGCGCGGTCCGGGCGGCCAGAGTGTGGGCCGCGTGTCCTAGCCCTCCGCGTACACGGCGATTATCTGGCCGAGGGGAAGTGTTCCATGCGACATCGGGCCACGGGCACCACTGCCGGTCAGGCGCTTGCAATGACTCCTCATGGCATCGCTGGAGCGAGTGGCGGACATCGGGCCATACGCCACGAACATCACGGACTACGTCGCGATGGACGGGAGCAACAACATCGCCGTCACCGCCGACATCCACGACATGGCGGGGGCGCAGGCGATTGATGACCTCGCCGTCGCCCGAGGTTGCGGCTCTTAAGGACATGCACGGCGTCATCCAGCCGATGACGGTCTACATCGAGAAGTAGTCCCACCAGTCTGGCCTCGGCCCGGGCGGGACCGGGGCCGAGGCCCTCGGTGGCCGTCAGGCGGACGACTCCTTGCGCGGGTGGCGTCGCCGAAGCCGCCGGGCGACGGCTGTCGCCAGCAGGCTGACTAGCACACTCGTCACCACCGGCGACCACTTCGGGGGTCGCCCGCGACGCATAGCCTCAGTGTCCATGAAGATGCCTTTGCAACGTCGGGCAGCGCCACGCCCCCGAGCGCCGTCCCTGCGGTTGCAGGACCATCCCGTCCTTCGGGCACTTCCACGTCGTCTCCGTCTCGTCCGTCATGACCTCTTCCTCGTTCAGACACCGTCGTCGACGCCGCGCGGGCGATCAGCCAACCCAGCGGATCTCCGGCTCCTTCCGAGCAACCGGCCGAGGCGCGGTCGTCGGATGACCGACGATGATCGGCGCAACTGGCACCCACGTCGCTGGCAGGCCAAGCGCGCTCTTCCCCTCCGGCGTGGTCAGGTAGCCCTGCGCGACGCCGATCCAGCAGGTGCCGAGGCCCTCACCGTACGCCACGAGCATGACGTTCTCGGCAGCCAACGCGCAGTCCTCGACGACCCACGGCGCTTGCGCGATCCCCGAGATCAAGATCAGCGCCGGGGCGTGATAGAAGATCTGGAAGTCCGGGTCGCTGAGCGACGTCCGGTACCGGTCGGACCGGGGGTCAGAAGGCAAGGTCGCGAGCAGGTGGGCCTTCGCGGCCTCCGAGATCCGGTCGAGCAGTCCCTGATCGCGAACCACCGTGAACGTCCATTCTTGCCCGTTCGACGCGCTCGGCGCGTGCACAGCGGCGTCGATCAGACGACGGATGCTCTGGTCGTCAACGGCTTGAGCCGTGAAGTCCCGCGTCGAGCGGCGGCCAGAGATCGCGTCGTTGACATCCATCGTGCCCTCTCTATCGGTTAGCGGCGCGTCCCGTCCCCCAGACACGGAAGGGAGCGGGGCGCCACTGGCGATGGACCCCCGCTCCCTGTGTCGAACGGCGACGCGGGAGGCGGTCCGTTCGTTGCCATCTAGTCTGCCGTCAGGGCGGGCAGCCGGATACGGCCGAGCGGCCTGTCTCGGCCATGCGGTTCCGACTTTCAGCCCGGGGCGCCCGGTGCGCCTCCCATCCGGCGGACGGAGCGCCCGGTGCGGAGCCGGGGGCGTGGTGGGTCTGGACGGCGATGGCCCCGGTTGCCCGTCCCAGGGCTGGCCGGGGCCACGCTGCATCGGATCGCTCGACCTCGGGTGAGGTGCGAGCCCTTCTTCAGATCAGGTCGACGGTCGCCTGGGTGGCGTCACCGACCTGTCGAACGGCCTGGGCATCGAGGTCTGCGGGGACGACGCCCAGCCCCTCGACGACGACGGTCGCTCGCTGGATGAGGCGCACGAACTCCGGCGCCATGCTCAGCCGCCCCAGCTTCTCGGGGTCCCCGCGCAGCAGGAAGAAGCCGCCCAGGTCGCCGCCGTGAGCCCCGAGAATGACGGTCTCAACACTCTCGATTTCGCCCGCCGCCTGCAGCGTCGGCCAGTACGCGAGGGCCTCCGCGAACACCTTGTTCGCCGCGGCGTCGCGGCCCGTGCGGATGTCGCCCCAGCCGATG
>JADGQK010000075.1 GCA_017881915.1 Chloroflexota bacterium
ATCCGGCCGTGATTCCCGCGTGGGCAGCGCCCGACCTGACGGGCTATCGCCGCCTCCCCATGCACAGCCTGGAGCACCCCGACCGGCTATCCCTCGACGGCACCTGGCGATTCCAGCTGCTCCGGGCCCCGGGCGACGCGGTCGGTCCGGACTGGGACGAGGCAGTCGTCCCGAGCCTCTGGACGATGGCAGGGACGTGGGATCACCCCCACTACACGAACGTCCAGATGCCGTTCGCCGGCCGTGCGCCGGAGATCCCGGAGCTGAACCCCACCGGCGTCTACGAGCGAGCGTTCGAGGTCCCCGAGTCGTGGGTGGGCCGTCGGGTCGTCCTCCACGTCGGTGCGGCCGAGAGTGTCCTCATCGTCGGGCTCAACGGCGTGGAGATCGGCGTCGGGAAGGATTCGCACCTCGCGTCGGAGTTCGACGTGACCCCGTCGCTGCAGCCCGGGTCGAACACGCTGACGCTCCGCGTCGTGAAATGGTCCGACGCCACGTACATCGAGGACCAGGACCAGTGGTGGCACGGCGGGATCAGCCGATCCGTCTTCCTGTACGCCACTGGCCAGGTCTATCTGGCGGACATCAAGGCGATCCCCGGCCTCGAGGCCGGGCCCGATGGCCGGCTCACGACGGGGACGCTCGACCTGACGGTCGACGTCGGCTTCGCCCAGCCGGGCCTCCAGCCGGGCTGGAGCGTCGAGGCGTCGATTGCCGGCCTCGGGGTCGAGGTGCGGGCAGATGCGCCCGCCCCTGCCGGACCGGCCGACCCGAAGGATCCCGTGAGCCGCTCCCTGGTGCGCCGCCACCAGGTGTTCGGGCCCAGCGCGATCGTCGGGGACGAGACGACCGCCTGGTCAACCCTGTACCCGGTCCTGGCACCGGTTCGCGAGGGGTCGGTCCGCTGGCACCTCTCGATCCCGTCGGTCCGGGCATGGAACGCGGAAACGCCGGCGCTCCATCCGCTGACCGTGGTGCTCCGGGCGCCGGACGGCGAGGTCGCCGAGACGGCGACGCTCCGGATCGGGTTTCGCCGGGTCGAAAGCGTCGGGCGCGACCTCCTCATCAACGGGCAGCGGGTCTTCATCCGCGGTGTCAACCGCCACGACTTCGATCAGCACACCGGGCGAGTCGTCTCGGCGGAGTCGATGCGGGCCGACCTGGTCACGATGAAGCAGTTCGGCTTCAACGCGGTCCGGACGTCGCACTATCCGAACGACCCGGCGTTCCTCGACCTGACCGACGAGCTGGGGCTGTACGTCGTCGACGAGGCCGACATCGAGTCGCACGCCTTCCAAAGCACGCTGTGCGACGACCCGCGGTACCTCTCCGCGTGGGTGGAGCGGGTTGCCCGGATGGTCCAGCGCGACAAGCACCACGCCTCGGTGATCGCGTGGTCGCTCGGCAACGAATCCGGCCACGGCGCCAACCACGACGCCGCGGCCGCCTGGGTCCGCCGCTACGACCCGTCGCGCCCGCTCCACTACGAGGGTGCGATCCGCTGGGACTGGACCGCCGACCAGGCCATCAGCGATCTCGTCTGCCCGATGTACCCGGAGATCGCTGCGATCGTCGACCACGCCCGGTCGGGGCTCCAGCGCCACCCGCTCATCATGTGCGAGTTCTCGCACGCCATGGGCAACAGCAACGGCACCCTGGCCGAGTACTGGGATGCCATCGAATCGACGCCGGGGCTCCAGGGCGGCTTTATCTGGGAGTTCCGGGATCACGGTCTCGTCCAGGACCTGCCGGACGGCCGGCACCGGTGGGCGTACGGCGGCGACTACGGAGACGAACCCAACGACGGCAACTTCGTCATGGACGGGATGGTCTGGCCGGATCGCCGGCCGAAGCCGGCGATGTGGGAGCACCGCCGACTGGCCGCCCCGGTGCGGATCTCGGGCGACGGGACGGACCTCGCGGAGGGCCGGATCGAGCTGTCGAACCACCAGCATTTCCGCGACCTCGCGTGGCTGCGCGCGACCTACGACCTGAGCGTGGGCGGCGAGACGATCGCCGGCGCGCCGTTCGCGCTGCCGCCGATCGGGCCGGGCGAACGGGCGGTCGTCCAGCTGCCGGGCTGGATCGTGCCGGATGCGGGGCTTGGCGAGGTATGGCTGACCGTGCGCGTCGCGACCGCAGCGGCGGAGGCATGGGCGCCCGAGGGGTTCGAGGTCTGCGCGGTCCAGCTTCCGGTCGGGTCGATGCCTGTCGGGGCCTCGCCGCCGGAGGCGCCGCCGATCGCGCCCCCGGACGGCTTGGGCGTCGTCACGCTCGACGCCGACGGGCGCCTTGTCCATCCCCTGCTCGCCGCGCCCCCGGCGCTCACGCTGTGGCGGGCACCGACCGACAACGACCGGATCGGCGGGATGGCCGCGCGCTGGGCCGCTGCCGGCGTCGACCGGCTCACGCGGCGGCTCATCGGAATCGACCGCGGTGGCTCGACGACGGTCGTGCGCGCCGAGTGGTCGACCGCGACCGGCATCGTCGTGACCCACGAGGTTCGCTACACGTCGCTCGTCGACGGCGGGATCGCGGTCGCGGAGACGGTGGGGATCCCCGCCGCTCTCGACGACCTCGCGCGCGTCGGCACGATTCTCGAGGTCGTGCCCGGACTCGAGGATCTCGAATGGTTCGGCACCGGCCCCCACGAGACCTACCCGGACCGGCGGCGGTCGGGGCTCGTCGGCCGCTGGACGTCGACCGTCACCGACCAGCTGGTGCCGTACGTTCGCCCGCAGGAGAACGGCGGCCACGCGGACGTCCGCTGGCTGCGGCTCGCGGACACGACCGGCGCCGGCCTGCGGATCGACCTTGACCGCCCCGGCCAGGTGTCCGCGACGCATGTCCGCGCCGCCGACCTTGCGGCGGCGACCCACGACGTCGACGTGATGCCGTGCGCGGAGGCGATCGTCGTCCTCGACGCCGCCCACCGAGGCCTGGGCACGGCCAGCTGCGGCCCCGACACGTTGCCCGCGTACCGCCTGGGCCCCGGCACGTACCGCTGGGGCTGGACCCTGCGCGGGACGGAGCCTGCCTGACCATGCCGATCACGTATCTCGCGGACACCCGCGAGTTCCACCTGAACAACGCACAGGTCAGCTATCTCCTCCGCGTCCATGACGACGGCACGCTCGGGCACCTGACGTTCGGCCCTGCCCTCGCACCCGGTCGCTCGTATGCGCACCTCGTGCCGCGCGGATTCGCCGGGTTCGCGAATCGGGTCGGCGACCCGGTCGCCCTCGAGTACCCCACGACGGGCTCGGGTGACTATCGCGTGGCCGCCCTGGAAGTCGAGCTGGCGGACGGATCGGGCGTGCTCCACCTCGCCTATGCGGGTCACCGGATCCTTGCCGGCAAGCCGGTCGTCCCTGCGGGCGGCGGGAACCTCCCCGTGACCTATGTCGAGGCCGACGAAGAGGCAGACACGCTCGAAGTGACCCTTGTCGACGGGCCCAGCGGCATCACGGTCGAGCTCGGCTACACGATCTTCCGCGACCTGCCCGTGGTGGCCCGCAGCGCGCGGATCCGGAACGCGGGAGGCGCGACGGCCAGGCTGACGGCGGTGATGAGCGCGACGCTCGACCTGCCGGACGCCCGCTGGGAGCTCGTCCAACTGAGCGGCACATGGGCCCGCGAGGCGCACATCACGGCGCGCACGCTCCGTCCCGGCCGGCAGTCGGTCGGGAGCGACCGGGGCGCGTCCAGCCACCAGCACAACCCGTTCGTCGCATTGCGCCGCCCGACGACCACCGAGGCGTCCGGTGAGGCCTACGGCCTCAGCCTCGTCTACTCGGGCAACTTCATTGCCGAGGCCGAGGTCGACCCGTTCGAGACGACGCGCGTCCGGATCGGGATCAGCCCGAACACGTTCGCCTGGACGCTCGAGCCCGGTGCGGAGTTCACGACGCCCGAGGCGATCCTGGTCTACTCCGACACGGGTCTCGGTGGGATGAGCGATGCGCTGCACCGCCTCTATCGCGACCGACTGGCGCGCGGGACGTGGCGCGACCGGCCGCGACCCGTCCTGATCAACAACTGGGAGGCGACGTATTTCGCCTTCGACGAGGTGAAGCTGCTGGAGATCGCCACCTCGGCGCGGGACCTCGGAGTCGAGCTCTTCGTCCTCGATGACGGCTGGTTCGGGGCCCGCGACGACGACACGACGTCGCTCGGCGATTGGTCGGTTGATCAGCGCAAGCTGCCGAACGGGATCTCCGGGATCGCCTCGAAGGTCGAGGCGCTGGGCCTCCGATTCGGGTTGTGGATCGAGCCGGAGATGGTCAGCCAGCGGAGCCGCCTCTTCGAGGCACATCCGGACTGGGCCGTCGGCGTCCCCGGACGGCCGCGAACCGAGAGTCGCCAGCAGCTCGTCCTCGACATGTCGCGGCCCGAGGTGGTGGACCACCTGTTCGGCGTCCTCTCCGAGGTCCTGGCACGCGCCTCGATCTCATACGTCAAGTGGGACATGAACCGGACGCTCACCGAGCCGTTCAGCGTCGGGCTGCCGCCGGACCGCCAGGGTGAGTTCTTCCATCGCCACATTCTCGGCGTATACGACCTCTACGCTCGCCTGACGACGGCCTTTCCGGAGATCCTGTTCGAGTCGTGCGCCGGCGGCGGCGGCCGGTTCGATCCGGGCCTCCTCGCGTTCGCCCCGCAGGCGTGGACGAGCGACGACACCGACGCGATCGAGCGCCTGCGCATCCAGTGGGGCACCTCGATGGCGTATCCCCTCAGCTCGATGGGCGCCCACGTCGCCGCCGTGCCGAACCACCAGACCGGCCGGATCACCCCGATCGACACGCGCGCGGCCGTCGCGTTCTTCGGGGTGTTCGGCTACGAGCTGGACCCAACGACCCTCGCCCCGTCGGACCGCGCGGCCATCGCCGCGCAGATCGCCTTCTACACGGCCCACCGCGAGCTGCTCCAGCGCGGCAGGTTCGTGCGCCTGGTGAGCCCCTTCGAGGGCGACGGGAATCGGGCCGCGTGGATGGTCGTGGCCCCCGATGCCTCGCGCGCTGTCGTGGGGTTCTACCAGGCGCTGAACCACCCGATCCCGCCGGCCGACCGGCTGCGCCTCCGTGGCCTTGATCCCGAGCGCGTCTACCAGGTCAGCGGCTGGCCGGCGACCGGAGATCCGCTGTTCGTCGAAAACGCCGGGGCGCGCGGCGGCGACGAACTCATGGCCGTGGGACTGTCACTTGCCGCGCACGGCCACGAAGCCGGCTCGTGGGGCGACTTCCGCGCCTGGGTCTTCGTGCTCGAGTCGTAGCGGGGCCAGCCGGCGCGGCCCCGGCGAACCTACCCCTTTGTCGAGCCCAGGGTGAGCCCACCGACGAGGTGACGCTGAGCGCGAAGAGACGAGGATCGTCCGGATCGCGAGACGCGTCCGGTGCGATCGCCGGCTGCGACCAGGTGCGCAATCGGCCCGTGCTGGTAGCCGACCGGTTGCGGCTGCGCGGGTCAGGCCCGTGAATGAATGCGTTCCAGCCGGGGAGTCTGTGGAACTTGACCCCGGAACAGAATGGGAGGACGCTGACAGAGACGCGCTGTGGCTGAGATTGGCGGTCCGGCGCGCGTGCCGGGGATCTCCGGCGGCCGCCGCCGCAGTTCGCCAAGGAAAGACATGAGCCGACCCAAGCCAAGGCGCGCGGAACCGAGTGCGGGGGCGTTCCTCGGCCCGGACCTTCTCGTTCCCGCGTCTATGCACACACTTGCCGACGACTACCGGGACGAGCCGACCTATCCCGAGGACGAACGCGAGCCGGAGCCCGAGCCGCCGGGCCTTGTTCGTCGCGTGATCGACCGGCTGATGAGACGCCCGGATCCTGGTAGCTAGCCGGTTTGACCAGGGTCAGTCGGCGAGCGCGACAGCCGCCGCCACCCCCGAGTCCGGCCAAGCCGTGCTCGACCTTGGAGGCCGCCGCGAGCGCGACGAACCCACACGTGGGGTGACTTCCGCGCCTGCATGTCCCGTGCTGGACGCGCAGCGACGCCCGTTCCGCGCGCGAACCTAGCCCTTGCTCGCGCCAAGCGAGAGCCCGCTGATGAAGTGGCGCTGGAGGGCGAGGAACACGAGGATCGTCGGCACCGCGGCCAGCAGCGCGCCCGCGGCGAGCAGGTTGGTGTTCGTGAAGAACTGACCTTGGAGGTTGTTGAGCGCCGACGTGATGGGCCGCTTGTCACCGCTCTTCATCAGGATGAGGCCCCAGAAGAAGTCGTTGTAGATGAACGTGAACTCAAGCGTCGCAAGTGCGGCGAGAGCCGGCCGGCACAGCGGCATGATGACCGCACCCCAGATCCGAAACACTGATGCACCGTCGACGAGCGCCGCCTCCGTGAGCTCCTTGGAAAGCGTCTTCATGTAGTTGCTCAGCACGAAGACACAGAAGCCGGTCTGGAAGACGACGTTGATGAGGATGATGCCCAGGTACTGGTCGTACACGAGCCCGTTGTCGCTCAAGAGGCGCGGGAGCGGCAGCAGAAGATACAGCCGGAACAGCGGCACGATGATGACCTGTGGCGGCAGGAGGTTACCGGCGGTGAACAGCATGAGGACCAGGAGGTTGAATCGCCAGCTGAAACGCGAAACGGCAAACGCCACCATCGACGCGACGATCAGTGTGACGATGACCGCCGGTACCGCAACAAGCAGCGAATTGAGGTAGTGCCGGGGGAAGTCCGCCTGGTTCCATGCATTGGTGAAATTCTCGATGCTCAGCACCGAGGGCGTCGAAATGTAGCCATGCGCCTGCGTGTCGGAGTACGGCCTCAGCGCGGTATAGATGGCCCACACGAGCGGGAACAACCAGACGAGTGCCATCGCGCTCAGGAACCCGTAGAGCACGAGTCGTCTCGGGCGGATGCGGCGCCGGCGGTGCGCCGATTCCGCGGGCCGGACAGTGGCAGCGACGGTCATTGCTTCTCCTCGCGCATCATCCGCGCAAGGAACGCGATGATCGGGCCGAGCGAGATCACGAGCAGGATGACCGCGATCGCAGACCCGAAGCCGACTCGGTTCGATTCACTGAGGGCGTTGTTCGTGATGAGCGTGGACAGGAGCTCCAGGCCGTTCTTTCCGCCATTGATGATGAACGCAATATCGAACGCCCGGAGGGCCTCGATCGTCGTGATGACGACGATGACCACGTTGATCGGCTGCATCACCGGGAACACGACGTGCACGAACGTCTGCCGCTCACTCGCTCCGTCCACCTTGGCGGCCTCACGGAGAGCCGGATCGAAGGCCTTCAATCCTGCAAGGTACAGCACCATGATGTAGCCCACGTGCCGCCAGCTCGTCGCGACGAGTGCCGCCCACAGGTTCAGGCTCGGATCGCCAAGCCAGTCGATGAGGTTGTTGTTCGACGTGCGACCCAAAACGTTGTTGATGAAGCCCTGCTCCGGTGCGTACTGCAGTGACCAGATGATGCCGATCACGGCGAGCGACAGGACGACCGGCAGGTAGAAGATCGTCTGGTAGATGCGCGTCCCGCGGACCTCACGATCCAGCAGGACCGCGAGGAAGATCCCGACCGGCGTCGCGAGGAACATGAGCCACGCGAGCCAGAGCAGGTTATGTTGCAGCGCGGGCCAGAAGAACGGGTACGCGGTGAACAGGCTGTCGTAGTTCTTGAGCCCGATGAAGTTCTTGCCCGAGATGCCGCCGATCCCGTTCCAGTTCGTGAACGAGAACACGATCGACACGATCGTCGGACCCCAGATGAGGGCAAGATCGAAAAAGAGCGGGATGCCGACCATCAACGCCAGGACGATCTTGTCCCGGCGGGTCAACAGGCTGTAACGGCGGCGTACGCGGCGAATCGCAGTCGCCCCCGTCCCGCCGGACGACCCGGCGGTGACGGGGGCGATGCCTTGCGACGCGCGGTCAGCCACGATCCTGACAGTCTAATCAGGCCGTGGCAGCGGGTGACTAGAGCGTGTCCCAGAAACCCTGGATCTTCGTCAGGAAGGCGCCCAGGTCCTGGTTGGGGGTCTTGAGGAAGTCGAGCAGGAAGGCCTGCATGCCGTTCGCGCCCGCGAAGTTCGGGTTCGTGTCGCGGTCCAGGAACTGGGTGATCCGCTTCGCGTCCCCGATGAGCTGCACGGCCTTCTGCTGTAGCGCGTTGTAGTTGCTGGTCGTGGCGTCCTTCGCCGCGGCCACGTTGCTCGGGTCGGCCTTGACGTAGATGTCCTGCGCCTCGCCGGTGCCGAGGAACTCCACGAACGCCTTGGCTGCGTCAAGGTTCGTGCCGAGGTCCGACGCGTTCTTGGCGATCATGAACCCGTCGATGGGAGCGTCGAGCGCCTTCTCGGCGTCGTACTGCGTCCCGAAGCTGGGGTACGGGAAGAAGTCGAGGTCGGCCAGGTCGGCGTCGCTCGCGGCCTTGAACTGCTGCGAGACGAACATCCCCAGCAGGTACATGCCGGCCTTCTTCTGGACGAGCGCCTGGGCGGCATCCTGCCACGTGCGGCCCGCCGCGCCTTCCTGGTGGAAGGGCAGCAGTGTCTTCCAGGTCTCAAAGACCGTCTTGACCTTCGGATCGGTCCACTTCTCCTTGCCGGCCATGAGGCCGACGTGGAAGTCGTAGCCGTTCGTCCGCAGGTTGATGATGTCGAAGGTGCCCATCGCGGGCCAGCCGTCCTTGTCGCCGAAGGCGATCGGGACGAGGCCGTCCTTCTGCATCTTGGCGCAGAGTGCCTTGAAGTCGTCCAGGGTCGCCGGAATCGCGTAGCCCTTTGCCGCAAACACGCTCTTCCGGTAGAAGACGGCCCACGGGTAGTTGTAGATCGGCACGAAGTACTGCTTGCTGTCGTCGCCTGTCGACCCGACCTTGAAGGCATCTGAGTAGTTCGACGTCAGCGATTTCGCCCAGACGTCGCTGATGTCCTCGGCCAGCCCCTGGGCGGCGAAGAACCGCATGCGGAACCCGGAGAACCACGTGAAGACGTCGTCCGGCGTGCCCTGCAGGTATGAGCTGATCTGGTTCTGGAAGGTGCCGTGGTCGACGGTGTTGACCTTGACCGTGATGCCCGTCTTGGCCGTGAAGGCGTCGACGATGTCCTGCATCGCCTTCTTCGGCACCGGGTCGGAGTAGTTCGAGCCGAGCGACGTGCTGCCCACCGGCGGGGCGGCGCTGGCGGCGACGCTCGGCGCGGCGCTCGCTGCGGCGTTAGCCGCCGCGCTCGCTGCCGCACTCGGGGCGGCCGCGCTCGGCGATGGTGTCGCTGCCGCATTGCATGCCGCGATGATCGTGGGGATCGACGCCACCGCAGCGACGCCGGCGAGGCCCTTCAGGACGGTCCGTCGGGAGACCGCGTTGGGGCCACTGGGTTCAACCATGGTGTGAACACCTCCTCCGAGAATCTGCGACAGAATCCGACAGAGTCACGCGGATTGTCCCTACCGTCGGGTCCCGTGTCAAGGGATTGCGACGGTTCACGTTGATTTCGATGTGCGAGTCCGTTGACTTTCTGGGACTTCCGAGGCAATCTTTCGTGACCAGAGGTGAGGAGTCGCGTGCGCGTCACGTCCGGCGACGACGATGGGCGGTCCTGGTGATGTTCGCTCGCCAGCGCCAGGCATTGATCCTCGATCGCGTGCGCGAGATCGGGGCGGTCCGCGTCGCGGACCTCGTGCGCGAGCTCGGCGTCTCGGACATGACCATCCGGCGCGACCTGGAGATCCTCCACGACCGCAGGCTCCTCGAGAAGGTCCACGGGGGCGCGACCTCGATCGCCGGCAACGCCCTGTGGGAGCCCGGGTTCGTGGCGAAATCCGCCCTGCAGCAGGCAGAGAAGGCAGCCATCGCGAACGCCGCGATCAGGCTCGTGGAACCGGGCACGGCCATCGCGGTGTCGGCCGGGACGACGACGCACGCGCTCGCGCAGGGCCTCGCCGGCGTGCCGGGCCTGACCGTCGTGACCAACTCGGTCCCGGTGGCAGACGTCTTCCGCCAGGCCGGCCGGGCGGATCAGACCATCATCCTGACCGGGGGCGTTCGGACGCCGTCCGACGCGCTGGTCGGCCCCTTCGCGGTTGCCGCGATCCGGAGCATCCACGTGGATCTCGTGTTCGTGGGGATCCACGGGATGGATGCGCGATCCGGTTTCACCTGCCCGAACCTGCAGGAGGCGGACACGGACCGGGCCCTGATCGAGGCCGGCCGTCGTCTCGTCATCGTCGGCGATCACTCCAAGTGGGGCGTCGTCGGGATCAGCTCGATCGCGCGCCTCGACCAGGCCGACATCCTCATCACCGACGCGGGGCTGGCCGCGGAGGCCAAGGCTGTGCTGGCGGAGGCAGTCGGCGAGCTCATCATCGTCGACGTCGACCCGATGATGGAGGCGGTCGATGCCAGTTGAGTCGGTGGCGGGCCGGAATGCCCGCGCACGGATCCACGCCTCCGTGATCGCCCCGGAGCCGCTCGAATTGCCCCGGACGACGTTTGTGCAGCCCGACGGGCGTCGCATCCGCGTGTACGGAGAGGTCCGTGGTGCGCCGGCGCCCGGCGCGCCACGCTCCGAGCCGACGGCGCTCCACCTGCGTCGTGACGAGCTGTCCGCGACCTGGATCGCGATCTCGCCGGCGCGCAACGAGCGACCCCACCGGTCGGCGCCCACCGACACGGGCACCGTCCCGGGCAGCCCCGCCGAGCGATACGGCTGCCCGCTCTGCCCGGGAGGCCCGGAGCTGGCATTCAGCTACGAGGCCGCGGTCTTCGAGAACCGCTTCCCCTCCTTTGCGCTCGCGCCGCCCGAGGTGCCCGATCCCTCGGACGCGCGCTTCGCCCGCTCGCTGGGCACGTGCGAGGTCGTCATGTTCACGGAACGTCACGAGGGCAACTTCGCGACCCTGACGCCCGAGGAGACCGGGCGGGTCGTGGCCGTCTGGCGCGACCGGACGTCCGAGCTCTGGGCGGACGACCGCCTGGCGTACGTCCTGCCGTTCGAGAACCGGGGCGAGGAGATCGGCGCGACGCTCTCGCACCCACACGGGCAGATCTACGCCTTCGATCACCTGCCACCCTGGATCGAACGCAGGGCTGCTGCCCTGCGCGACGGCCGCGCCAGGACCGGCGCGTGCGTCTCGTGTGCAGTGATCGCGGACGAGCTCGCCTCGTCGCGGATCGTCCACGCCGACCCCCACTGGACCGTCGGGGTTCCATTCGCTCCGCGCTGGCCGTTCGAGGTCCACGTCCGGGCAGTCCGCCATGGTGCGCGCCGGCTCGCGGACCTGAGCGCCGCCGAATCGCGTGCGCTCGCCGGGGCGCTCCACGGTGTCGTGGAGCGTTATAACGGCCTCTTCGCGTTCGAGCTGCCATACATGATGGTGGTCCAGGAGGCGCCCCGGGGTGCCGACGACTGGCACCTGTCGGTCGAGCTCTACCCGCCGCACCGCTCCGAGCGGCTCACGAAGATCCGCGCGTCGGTCGAGACGGCAACGTTGCTCTTCATCAACGACACCCTGCCGGAGGAGAGCGCTGCGCGCCTGCAGGGCGTGCCCGTGGTCCCTCGCGAGGAGCACCCGGGGTTCGTGGTCGTCGCCGGGGCGGACACCGGGCGCTGAACGAGGCCCCAGGCGCTGAACGGGTCCCGGGCACTGACCGGAGTCCCGGGGCGCTGAACGGGCCAGTCCCCGGCCGCGGCAATCCCCGGTCCGCGCCAAAACCCCGGTCCGCGCCCGCCAGGGGTCACGCCGGAAACCGGGCGTGCCCGGCGCGGCGTATCACCCACCAGGAGGTGCCCGATGGTCACTCGAGCCCGGATCTTGAGATTCCTGCCGTTCGCGATCGCCCTGCTGCCGTTCATCCTTGCCGCGTGCGGGCCCGGCGGCACGACGTCGTACTGACCGGAGATCCTATCCGAGCGCC
>JADGQK010000076.1 GCA_017881915.1 Chloroflexota bacterium
GGGATGTTCACCAGATCCACTCGCGGACGTCGATTCTCCAGCGCCTCCTGACGCATGAGGCGTACCACGGTGGCGAGCTGGCCATCGCTCTCGGCAGCCACCAGCTTGATCCGACGTACATCTGGCGCGCGGACGACCCGCTCCAGTCCTGACGCGGAACGAGCGAGGCACCCTCGATAGCCGGGTAGCTTGGTCCGTGACGTGTTCGACCGGAACGAGGATGGTGTCAAGGCCGATCTGCCGGAGCTGGCGTCGCCTGGCGCCGACGAGGCCGCGGAATCGCGGACCCCGGCGCTCCCTTGGGGCCGGTCCTCAACGAGCAGTCGTGCGCCCACCGCCAACACGACCGCGTGCACATGCACTTACGCATTCTGGCTGGGCGACCCGAGAGCGCCGACGTCCCGTTGGAGCCGCCGCCGTGCGCGGGGTTCTCGTGGATACGACCCGGCCAATGGCCCGAACGCCGCGATCCGGCGGTCGCAGGATCGTGGTAGGTACATCGCTCGTCGCCGCGACCAGCCTCAAGACTCCACCACTTCGATCGCGGTCTGTGCCCGGGGAGCGTGCCGGCGCGCACGACGCCTCAACCGTGTCGGCGTGCCCGGTACCCTTCTTGGTACGTCGTTCGCAGTGTGGTGATCTCTGCGCTGACGGCTGCCCATTCCGGGCTATCCGGCGCGATCGCGGCAAGTCGCCGCTCTGCGGCACGCCACTTGGCCAGGACGGTCCCCAGCGCAAAGACGGTACCGGGGGCCTCGCTTGGACCCCCGGTGGGCTCGAGGATCGCCTCGAAGCGACCGTCGTCCCGGCGCACGATCAGATAGCGGACGCGGATTTCCCGACCGTCAACGCGCCTGATCGTGGCCTCGCCCGCAAGCTCGGGACGGCCGGCCGCTTCCCACTGCGTTCGGAGGTCCACCTCCTCGCCGGGCGAGGCAGGCTGGGCGGCGAATGCTCCTCGCGGGGCCGCCTTGAGGTCGTCGAGCGTCGTGCCGAGGAGCCCCAGCGCCGCTTCGCTTGCTTCCTCGATCAGGCCTGTCTCATCCAGGACGATCGTTGCCGGCGCGATGGGCTGCGAGGACAGCATTGGGGGTCGTCCCTTCAGCAGCGCTATCTCGTGGATCTCGGCAGGGCGCGAATGTAGCGGGTGGCGATCCAGCGGTCACACCCCACAGGCAGCGCCCCCCGCGGGTCTGCCCGCCGCGTACCTCCGGTGCTTCCTGCTCCGTGGCGCCGCCGCATCGCCCCCTTCCGGTTGGGCCGACAAGGAGTTGTGTGCGACCTTCATTAAGGCACCCCGTCGAACCAGTCCCACGGCCGTAACTCGGAGGCCGCGTCAGCGCGACATCACGCTGAGGACCCGGCCGACGGGAAGGCGACCGCGCCGCCGTCCGACGTTCCGGCCGCGGACGCCTGTTCGTCGCGCGCGACGCGGCCGTCCACGTCGAGGAGGTAGCCAATTCCCTGGAACGTCCTGATGCGGCCCGGCTCGCCGGGCTCGGCGCCGAGCTTGCGCCGGACACGGCTCACCCACACCCGGAGGTACTGGAGGTCGTCGCGGTACTCCGGGCCCCAGACCTTCGTCAGCAGCTCCGTGTGCAGCACGACCTTGCCCGCGTTCGCGGCGAGGTGCTGGAGGAGGAGCCATTCGGTTCGAGAGAACTGGACCAGCTCGCCCGACCGCGTGACCATGCGCCGCTCGAGGTCGATCTCCACGTCGTCGAATCGGATGACGCCGATGCCGGGTGCGGCTCCCGTGCTCCGCCGGAGGACCGCGCGGACGCGCGCGGCGAGTTCATCTGGGTGGAACGGCTTGGCGATGTAGTCATCGGCCCCCAGGTCGAGGCCCTTTGCCTTGTCTGCGGTGGAGCCCTTGGCGGTCAGCAGGATGACCGGAACCGGACGACCTTCGCGGAGCTGGCCCATTACCTCGATCCCGTCGAGGTCGGGCATTACGATGTCGAGCAGGACAACGTCTGGCCGATACTCCTCGGCCTTTCGGATCGCTTCCTCGCCGGTTGCGGCCGTGATGACCCGAAACCCTTCCTCCCCGAGGGCGATCGCGACGAGCTTCGTGATGCGCGGCTCGTCGTCGGCGACCAGAACGAGCGGTTGTGACGCCACGATCACCTCCGGACGAGCCTGCCCAGCGAGCCACGACGCACGCGACCCCGGAGCGCCTCGTCGTCAGGATGATGGCCCCCGGGGTCGCGATGCGGCATCCTGCGTGGCGCTGACATTACATCGACGTTGCAAGTCGTCGGCACAGCAGAGAGGCCAGATGTACGGCCGGGCGCCGCGCCCAGGCGCACGTCCCGCCGCACACAGAGCTGCGTCAGCGCGATGGATCGATGTCCGACGGTGGGTACGAACGCGATCCACGGCACGTCAGTCGCTGAACTCGCCTTCGTACGTGGGAAGAACAACGGTGAACTCGCTTCCGCCTCCCTCCGCGGGTGCCGCCCAGATCCGGCCATCCATCGCGTCGACCAGGCGGCGCGAGACGTACAGCCCGATCCCGGCGCCGCCCGCCATCTTGGCGGTCTTCGGGGAGCGATAGAACGGTTCGAAGAGGCTCTCGGCCTCATTGGTGTCGACGCCGGCTCCGTGGTCGCGGACGCGCATCGCCACCCCGCCCGGGACCGCTTCGACCGTCACGTCGACGACTGAACCGACGTCGCTGTACTTGGCCGCATTCGAGAGCAGGTTGCGAAGGACCTGCTGGACGCTCGTCTCATCGGCCCTGACCGCCGGAAGGTCGAGGGCGACCTCCACCGCGAATTGGATCGCCGGCCAGCGCATCCGCTCCTGTTCGACCACGATCGGGACGAGGCGCTGGAGGAGGCTGGGCTCGCCGCCAAGGTCTATTCCCTCGTCGAACCGCGCGAGCACGAGGAGGTCCTCGACGAGGCGGTAGAGACGGTTGGCCTCGCTCGCGATGTCCGCGAGGATCTCGGTCCGGGTCTCCTCGCTCAGCGATGCACCAGGGCGCGTGAGCACGCTCGAACCGCCGTAGATCGTGGTCACCGGGGTCCGCAGCTCATGCGAGAGCAGGCTGAGGAACGCCTCGCGGAGCCCCTGTCCCTGGCGGAATGCCGTCATGTCCCGGCACACGACCACCGTGGTCGGGGGAAACGTGCCTGCCGGCTCCGCCACGGGGTACGCGACGATCTCGACCGACGTGTCCCGGCGGGCACGCAGCTGGAACTCCGTGGGACTTGCCGGAAGCTCCGACGGCGCATCCCCGCCCGCATCCCGAAGGCGCCCCAGGAGCTCGGCGAGCGACGCGACGCGTCCGCCCAGGAGGCGGGCGGCCGCGGCGTTGTCGGATCGCACGGAGCCGTCCGGCTCGATCACGATGATCCCTTCGCCGAGAGCGCCGATGACCGCCTCCACCTCGGCGGCGTGGCCGATCTCTGCGGAGGAGAGACGTGCCCGCTCGAGCGCTGCGGCTCCGAGGCGGGCGATCGCCGCGATGAAGTCCCGCCGATCCTCGGCGAACTCGTGCTGCGAATCCCACGTGAACCCGAGGACCCCGAAGCTTCGATCGTCGATGGCGAGGGGCACGGCCGCCACCGAGTGAGGCAGCACTTCAATCCCGTGCGAGGCGAGCGACGGCCCGTATCGCGCCACGTACTCCGCTGGGTCCTCGATGAACACCGACTCCCCGGTCCGGGCCACGTCGGTGGCCGGCGTTGGAATGTCCAGCGGAAGGATCGACATCACCTGCTCCCCCGCCGGCGAGTAGCCGCGAGACCCGATCGCCTCCAGGTGCTCTTCGCCGGGATTGATGTAGAAGATGACGGCGCCATCTGCCTGGAGAGAGGCGATCCCGTGGGCCAGGAGCGCGTTCGTGAGGTGGTCGCGCGTCAGGGCACCCGCCAGCTCGGCGGCGAGGCCCTGGAGCGCGCTGAGACGCCGAACGATCAGGTCCGTCCGCTCCTTCGCCACTTCGGCCTCGGCACGCGCCCGATGCGAGTCGTCCTGGGCCCGATCCCGAAGCCAGGCGAGGGTGCTCGCGAGCAGCCCGACCAGCCCGAATAGCAGGAGCCGAACCCGATCGCTCTCGACGGCGACGTCCAGGCGCCCGCCTGGGTCCATGAACATGTATGCCTCGAGGACGATCGACACGCCGGTCGCCACCAGGCCCGGAAGGAATCCTCCCAGACCGGCCGCGACCACGACCGCTGCTACTGCCGGCAGGAAACCGACATCCCGGCCGAGTGCCCCGTTGAGGGCCGACTTGACCGGCAGGACTGCCAGGGCTGCGAGGAAGGCGAGCCCAAGAAGCTGCGCCAGCCGGACCCTGCTCGGCGATCTCATGGCTGGGCGGGGACCGCGGCAACGCCGGGCGCCATGGCGCTGCAACGGATCCGATCCCGGCGATGATGCGCCATCGACGAGCACGTCGACAGGATCATCCAAACCCGATTGGAGGATGATCCCGTGATCGTCGAACCGACCCACAAGGCCATGCAGGCCATCCAGCCGACCCGCGACGAGCGATCGATGCTCGTTCTCGAGCTCGCGGTCGCCGGCATTGCCATCCTGGTCAGCCTCCTACTTTCGCTGGCCCGGTGACCCGGACACCGTCGGGGCCGCCCTTGGCCCCGCGCGCGTCCGCGCATTTTGGCGCGATCCCGCCCGGCGGGCACGAATCGACTAGATCCAGCGCCGCACGCGAAGCGTGACCAGCGTCAGCGCGGCGATCACGGCGATCACGGTCACCACGATCCAGAAGACAGCGGGGTCGTCGAGCGAGAAGGGCGTCTTCGCGTTCATGCCCATGAACCCCGAGATGACGCCGGCCGGGAGCAGGAGGACCGACACGACGGTGAGGGTCCGCATGATCTCGTTGGTCCGTTGCGAGGTGCGCGTCATGTGGATGTCGAAGGTGCCGACGAGCGAGTCGCGGCTGCCGTCGATGGCGTCGATGGCATGGTGGAACCGCTCCGCGAGGCTTTCGAAGTAGGAGGTTGCCGAGGTTCCCGCGATCGCCGCGAAGTCCGCGCGCGCAAGCGCGGCGACGACCTCGCGGTGCGCCACGAGCGTCCGCCGCGCGGCTGCGATCCGGTGTCGGAGGGCGACCATCTGCCCAAGCAGGTCCGTGCTGCCGACCGCTTCGAGGGCCTGCGCGTCGAGGCGATCCACCGTCGCCGCAAGCTGGTCCGAGAACTCGAGATAGCTCGTGACGAACCCGTCAAGCAGCACCGCCGCGAACGCGCCGGAATCGAGCACGCCGACCGCGGTATCGCCTTCCAGGCGCTCGCGGAATTCGGCGAGCGACTGGATCGGCTCCGGGTGGAGCGTGACCACGAAGTTCGTGCCGGCGATCATGTCGAGGGCCGTCGGATGGTCGCGGCCCTTGACCGTGTTCATTGCCAGGACCCGAAGCTGGAAGTCCGTGCCCGTGAGCCTGAGCCGTGGCTCGTTCGCGGCGTTCCAGAAGCGCCGCGCCGCCTCGGCGTCGATCGGGAGCAGAGCGAGCAGCGCGCCGACGGCCTCGCTCCCGACCTCGTCACGAACGTCGACCCAGAGGAGCTGGCGATCCTTGATCGCCGCCGCCGTCCCAGCCGTGAGCTCCACCGAGCGGTCGGTGCGGTCCGCGTCGAAGAGCCGAGCCTCATAAGGAGGCAGGCTCGAGACGGGGCGCTGCCGGGGAGGGGCCTTGCTGCCCGACGTCACGGCCGATGGCCCCGGCGCGTCAGTTGACGAGTCTGTTCGGCCGAACGCCACGGCCCATTGCGGACCGCACCGTCAGGAAGACGAGGACCGCCGAGAGCCCGACGACGATCCGCGGTGCGCCGGCCAGCAGGAGTCCCGTGCTCACGCCGAACGCGAAGCCGGACGCTGCGACGATGCCCAGGTCCGACAGGCTGTTCACTTGTTCCTGGACATCGGCGAGCGCCTCGCGCGCACCGGCTGCGACGGTCGGGACCTGGTCGAGGACGGCGCGACCGCGTTCGACGAGCGTGTCGGCAAGGGCGCCGGCGTCTGTCCCGCCCGGGGCGTCGTCCGCGTCGATCTCGTGTGGTTTGGTCCTGGCCATTCCGTGGGCTCCTCGTGGGGTGGTATGCCGCCATGGTCGTCCCACGAACGGCACGGCCGCACACAGGTGAGGCGCCGGTGCGTTGCAGGCGCATGTCGGTTTCCGGAGATCAGGGGCCGATTGCCCCGGTACGCTGCGGCGGCAGCCTGCCCGCGCTGGCGGGCGGAGGAAGCTCCGTCGCGTCCTCGGCGGGCATAGCGGACGGCTCGAGGCCCACCGGCTGCGCGCGTGCCTGGAGTCGCTCGAGGACGATCTCCGCGGAGGCCGCGATGGGCACCGCGATGAACGCCCCGAAGAGCCCTCCGAGGGTGGCGCCGAGCAGGATGCTGACAATGACGATGAACGGCGACAGGCCGACCGTGTTCCGCATGACGATCGGCACGACGACGTTCGACTCCACGACCTGCAGGATCACGTAGATCCCGACCACGGGGAGCACGAGGTCCGGTCGGACCGCGATCGCCACGAGCACTGCCGGGATGGCGCCGAGAAGCGGACCCACGATCGGAACGGCCTCGAAGAGGCCGGCGGCAAGGGCCAGCGCAAGCGCCACCGGCAGCCCGAGGAGGGTGTACGCGATGCCGGTCGCGATGCCCATGAGGCCCATCAGCGTCAGCTGGCCGCGCATCCAGTGTCCCAGGCGATCCTCGACATCGTTCCACGCAACCCGAACTCCCATCCGGCGCTCCAGGGGGAGGAAGGCCAGCCCGAACCGCTGCAACCGCGCACGTTCGTGCAGCCAGAAGAAGGTCAGCGTGGCGACCGTCACCAGCGTGTTCAAAATGTCCAGGATGGTCCCGCCAGCCCCAAGGACCTGCTCCGACGTGGGTTGCGGGGCGGTCCGCACAGTGCGATCGAGATCGTCGAGAACGGCCCCGAGGGCGGTCGCCAGCGGGGCGGGCAGGCCGGCGATGGCCTCCCGAGCCGATGCGATCACGGATGGAACTCGCTCGGTGATCTCGGCCACCTGGGAGGCGGCGGTCGACACGAGCAGGATGCCGAGCGCGACCAGCAGGGCGCCGACGGCCAGGAACAGCAGCCCGGTCGCCGCGGTCCGCCCGAACGGCGCCCGGGTCCGGACCCCGTCGACGACGGGACCGAGCGCCGAGGCGAAGAGAATTGCCACCAGGACCATCGCGACGATCTTCAGCCCGGCAACCGTGCTCGTGACGACGGCGATCACCAGGATGACCCCGACCGCGAACCCGACCCCCCGGCGGGTCCACCGACCCAGCTCCGCGTCCATTTTCCCTCCGCCTCGGCCCCGGCTCCCGCGCGGGGACGGTGGGGCGCATGACCGCCCGCCGCGCGCGACTCCGGCACCCTACGTGCGGACGCGCATCCCCGGGATTGCGCGGCACCGGGCGACACGTTGCAGCTGCATCGCGATCGCGACCTACGGGAAGCGGCAAGGGATTGGGCTCCCCGAGAGATGCAGGTGCAACGCGACCACGCGGAGAATTGGCCCACCGCCACTTCGGTCCGCCAATCCGGTCCAGCCCGGCGGGCAGCAGGAGAACGCCATGTGCCTCACGTGTGGATGCAACGACGCCCACAAGTCGATGGGGAACAACCTGACATACGAGGATGTCCGTGAAGTCGCACTCGCCAACGGGAAGACCGTTGACGAGACGCTCAGGACGATGAACGCAACGGCCGCCGCCGACAAGGCCAGGCACACCGACGAGTATCAGCGCCCGTCGGACATCGGCCAGGATTGACCGTGATGGCGGGCGGGAGCCGGGGCGACGGCCGGCTGGAGCTCGTTAGCTTCCCGTCCGAGGACCGAGCGTTCGCGCTGGAGGTCCAGGCGAGCGTGACGACCGAACACCCACGTTCACCCGCGGAGCTCGAGGGCTTCCTCCGGCGCCGCTTCCCACGCGTCGTGGTACGGCCGCGCGCCCTTTCGGATGAGTCGCGGGTGACCTGGTATGTCTTTCGCGACGGGAGGGTCATGCCCGCCTGACCAGGCCCGCCGTTCCTCGAACAGGTTCTGCCTCACGGCCGGCGACCCGCGGCTGGCGGGGCCCGTCACCCTGGCCCGGGGCGCGTCGCGTCCGAGACGATGCGATTCGCCGTCGACGCCTGGCAGAGCGGGCACCACCACACGGTTCGGGGAATGCCGCCGCCGAGACGCGCCGACCGGATCGGCGTGCCACAGCGGCGGCAGGGCCGGCCGCTCCGGCCATACACCCAGAGCCGGCCCGTTCCACCCTCCCGTGCGCCATCGGTGGTCGCGCGGGCGCCCCGGCGCGAGGCATTCAGGAGCAGGAGGCGTCGAGCCGTCCCGACGATGCGCCCCAGCGTCGCGTCGTCCAGGGCAGACGCGATGGCGAGTGGGTCCACGCGCTCGATGAAGAGGATCTCGCTTCGGTAGACGTTGCCGACGCCTGCCAGGACGCGTTGGTCGAGCAGGGCCTCGCCGATGGTCGCTGTGATGGCGCTCGACTCCCGCAGCCGGGCCACGGCGGCCGCAGGATCGAAGTCCTCGGCAAGCAAGTCAGGCCCCAGCCGCGACAGGATCGGATGCAGTGCCCGGGAGCGGGTGTCGAAGAGCTCCACGATCGGCGCGTCGAAGCAGACGACAACGCTACCCTCGACCTCCAGGACGAGAGCAGCCCGCGACGCCGGGCGGAGCCACCGCTCGCCCGGCCTGTAGCGGTGCCACGTGCCGGTCATGCGGAGGTGCGTCCGCACGGAGAGGCCGTTCGACACGTGGATGAGCAGGTTCTTACCCTGTGTCTCGATCGCCTCGATCGTGGCCCCGACGAGGCGCTCGACGCGAGCCCCACCTGCTGCCCGGGCGCGGAGCACCGGCAGCCCGACCAGGTGGGGACGGAGCCCAGCGGCGACCCGCAAGACCGTGTCGCCTTCGGGCACCGTCGACTACGGGCGGCGGTCCTGGAGGTGGGCCTCCAGGAAGTAGAGGTACTTGTCTGCGCAGCGGCTGATCTCCGTGAAGAGATCAGCCGTATCGGCATCGCCGAGCTCATCGGTCGTGTCGATCGCCGCGCGGGCCGAGTTGGTGAATGCGGCGACTCGGGCCACGACGATCTTGACGTAGTCCATGCTGTCGATGATGTCCGTCGGGAACTCGGGCAACCTGCTTGAGGCCGCGGCCATGCGCACGGTCCCGGTGGCATAGCCGCCCAGGGCTGTGACACGCTCGGCGAGATCGTCCACCCACTCCGCGACCCGTTCGGCCGTTTCGTCGAACAGCTTGTGGAGCTGCCAGAAGTCCGAGCCCTTGACGTTCCAATGAGCCTGCTTGACCTGGCTGAGGAGATCGAAGGAATCCGCCAGGTGCTGGTTGAGCACGGCGTTGATCTTCCCACGACGGTCGGCTGGGATGCTCACGCTTGTCTGAAACGTCCGGAAGGATGCTCGGCGGTCTGCCATGGCTATCTCCTTCACTGCCAGCCGCGGGGTCACGCCGGCTCCCGCCGGAAGATGCCCACGACCCACAGCACGACCAGCTCGAGGATCGTCCAGCCGACCAGGGCGACGACGGCTGCGACATCGAGTGCCGTACCGCCTGATGAGAGGGCGTTCGAGTTGAGGATCCCCTCGAACGGGGCGACGAAGAGCCTGCTCACGTCAAGGATGCCGGACACGAGCGCATTGCCGGTGCGGGCATCGAGCAGGAGCAGGATGATCCGCAGCCCGATGACGATCTGAATGAGCCCGAATACCAGGACGATGATCCGCCGGACCATCTCGGAGCCCGCCGGGCCCGTCTCTGTGACGGAACGGCGCTCCGTCTGCACCGTTTCCCGGAATGGGGACGTGGGTGCGCTTGCCGGCCCGGGCGTCATCGCCTGGTCCCGGGTGACAACCCTCTGGTCGACTCGATCGGTGGTCATGTCTCCTCCTCGTGTCGCCGCCTGCGTGCCGCACGGCGGATTGGCCGCACCCGTTGTGGCCGCGGCGGGACTATGGTGCGTTCGGCCGCATTGCCGGCGGCCCGCTCGGTCGCGCGGCCGCGTTGCAGGCGCGCGGCAAGTCCACTCGATCTCGAGCGGTGCCGCCGCGTCAGCGGGCTCGAACAGGGCCCGCCGGGACCCGGACTTCTCCGCGTCGGACGCAGCTGCCATCCTCCTGGCCGGACGCCGGACTGGCATGCTGCGCCGGCGTCCGAGCCGGGCGGTGAGGTAGACCAGCATGACCTCCCGAATTTGGGCGTCGCTGAGGACCTGGTCGAGACGGAGGGCGAGCTCGACCCGCGCCGGGGAAAGTGCGGTCCCGTCGTAACTCCGGGGCTCAAGCCAGTCCAAGCCGTCGGTCAGGCCGAGACCGCGGGCGAGCTGTGCGGCGGTACGAAGCGAGGGGGGTTCGCCCTCCACGCATCAGGGGCGAGATGGTCGAATGGTCTACCCCCGATTTGTGGGCCAGCTGGCGCTGGGTCAACCGTCTCGCCTTGAGCTGAACCTCGAGCCAGCGGTTGAACGAGGTGCCGGTGGATCCCGGTTGAACCCGCCGAGTCATCCGCGACGCCGGGTGGTGCGTGTTGCTCGATCATCCGTGGTTGGTCGATCACCGCGCACCTCCGGCGTCGTTCTGATGGACGCTCAGACGAGGGCGCGGCGACCCGTAAGCATGCGGTACACCGCGACGACGATGACGGCACCGATCACGGCGACGACGATGCTCTCGACGTTGATGCCGGTCACGTCCGCCACCTTCAGCACGGTCCCGGCGAGGTAGCCCCCGACGAGGGCGCCGACGATTCCGAGGATGATCGTCGCGATGACGCCTTCCTTGCCACCCATGATCAGGTTCGTGATGAACCCGGCGATCGCCCCAAGGACGATCCACGCGATGATTCCCATGGTCTTTCTCCTCTGCTGAGTTGTCCGCAGCGTGGTCGCTCACGACCCGCGGGTGATCCGCTCGAATTCAGGCTCCGCGCATCGGCGCATGGCTGCCCGCCGATACGGGACGGCACGGCGGGCAGCGGGAGGGCAAGGGCCGGCTGGGCCCCTCGGGACGCTACCAGCGCCGCTCTTCGCGCTTGACGACCACGTCCTCGCGGTCCTTGTGCTCCTCGTCGACCAGGCCGGCCGTAGCGCCGCCTGCTGCGCCGATAGCGCCTCCGATGACCGCGCCGACAGGGCCACCGACGACCCCTCCGACGACGGCGCCGGCGACTCCCCCGGCGACCGCGCCGCCGGCCTCCTCGTCACCATGCTGCTCTGCGCCCGGCGCGTATTCCTTCTCGACCACCTCGCGGTGCTCCAGCCCGTTATCAAGGACGGTGTCGCGCTCGACGGTTCGGTTCTCGTGCATCGATTCGTTCTCCTGTTACTGGTCTGCGCCTATCGCGCTCTGTGATGATGGCCGCGTCGATGTTGCCGATGGCCGCCAGCGGCCGGTGCGGACATTGCATCGACGCGGCAGCGAAGTCCGCCTCCCCGCAGAGGCGCCACAACGAACGTCGCACGCTCGCCGCCCGACCATTCGAGACCGCGGCCGCATGCGGTCGGCGTGCCGTCAGGCCGGCGGTTCGAGATCGGCGAACGTGCCGGAGCCCGCCCTCAGGGCCGCGGTTCGATCACCGTCAGGGCGGCGGGCCGGATCGTGACGACGACCGGCGTGGTCCCGATGACGCTGCCGTCGGTCTCCACGAG
>JADGQK010000150.1 GCA_017881915.1 Chloroflexota bacterium
ACCGACCCGAGCCGGAGCATCCACCTCTACGGCATCGACCTGAACCCGATCACGGGCGCCACCACGGACCGTGACTGGGGCACCATCGGCGTCGACCAGGGCCCGCCCACCGGCGCGGTCAAGGGACGCTGGCGCTTCCGGCCCCCGTGCGACCCCTTCGGCACGATCGAGGCGAAGCCGGACAAGAAGTGCGTGATGAACGCGGCCGGCACGTTCCTTCCCCCGACGCGCGAAGTGCGCGCGGTCATCGAAGGCCTGCAGAGCCAGGACCCCGCCAACCCGGCGGCCGTCACGTACGCCAACGGGCTCTACGCCGGCCAGTATCACGCCCCGATCACCGACTATATCTTCCCGGAGAACATCCCCGGCAGCCCGATCGTGCCGAACAACTTCGAGGCGATCGACTTCCTCGCCTGCGGCGGCTATGCATCCTCCACGGGGGTCATCGCGCGCCAGCTGAACCCATGGCCGGGGACGGTCACCCCGACCTGCGCCAACGCCGCCTCCGCGCCCGTCGCCACCGTCGGGGCGAACCAGGTGGTCGCCTCCGGCGCCAGCGTCACGCTGACCGGCAGCGCCACCGGGAACCCCGCCCCCACGCTTGCGTGGACCCAGACTGACGTGGCCCCCACGCCGCTGGTAACCCTCACGGGCGCCGCCACGACGACCGCAACCTTCACGGCTCCCACGGTTGCCGCGACCACAGTCCTGCACTTCACCTTGACGGCGACGAACAGCGCCGGGACCAGCACCGCGTCGATGACCGTCACGGTCAACCCGCCGGTGGGCCCCGTCGCCAACGCCGGACCCAACCAGACGGTCCCGTCCGGGTCCTCGGTGGCCCTGACCGGCAGCGCCACCGGTGCGACCCCGCTGACGTTCGCCTGGGCCCAGGCCACCACGGACGTTCCGCAGGTCCTCCTCGCGGGCGCCAACACGGCCACCGCGACCTTCGCGGCACCGCTCGTGGCAGCGACGACGGTCCTGCACTTCACCGTGACGGTGACGAACACGGCCGGGACCTCGTCGGCCTCCATGACCGTCACCGTCAACAAGGCCTCGGCTCCCACGGTCAACCCCATCCCGAACGTCCAGATCGTGTCTGGCGCGAAGGGAAGCTTCACGGTCAGCGGCTCCGACCCCAACGTGCCGGCGCTCTTGCCGCTCAAGTTCACGGCGACCCAGACGGGCACGCCCGCCCTCGTCAGCCTCGCGACGAGCCAGGGTCCGAACCCGCCCGGAACAGGAGCCACCGTCAACTTCCAGGCTCCGACGCTCCCGGCGGCCCAGACGACGTCCTCCGTCATCACCGTCTCCGTCACCACGACGAATACGGCCAACGTGACCTCGGCTGCGCAGACGATGACGATCACCGTTCTGCCGTCCCAGGTCCCGACCGTCAACGCCATCGGCCCCGTCACGGTCTTCTCGGGCGCGGCCGGAAGCTTCGCGGTCAGCGGCGCTGATCCGAACCTGCCGGCGTCGCTTCCGCTGAGCTTCGCGGCCACGCAGACCGGGGCGCCAGCCCTGGGTGGCCTCTCGGTGACCCAGGGAGCCAACCCACCCGGAACCGGGGCGACCGTGAAGTTCACGGCCCCGACGCTCCCCGTGGGCCAGGCCACCTCGTCCACCGTCACCGTGACCATCAGGGCCACGAACGCGGCCGGCAAGGTCTCGGCGCCCGTCACCGTGACGGTCACCATCAAGCCGCTCGCGGACAACGTGACGATCCTCACCGCGGTCTATCGGATCGGCAAGCAGCGGCTCGACATGACCGCCACCTCGTCGGTCATCAGCCCGAACGTGACCCTCACCCTGCAGCCGTACGTCACGACCTCCGGGTCGACATTCACCCCGCCCAGCGGGACCTTCACGAACGGCGGAGGCGGCAACTACCTGATCACACTCGTCGGAGCTCCGCGGCCTGCCGCCGGGCTCTCCCTCACGGTCAAGTCCAACCTTGGCGGCGTCGGCCACTCGGCGCTGACCCTCGTCAGGCCGTGATGCGGCCATGCGAGAACGACTGCACAGCCTTGGCCTCGGACACCGGTCCCTCGAAGGAGCACCCGCAATGAGACCCATCCCGATCCTGCAGGGAAGGTCCCGACACCCTTCCTCGCGCAAGACGCGCACGTCACTCCTCCTCGCGTCGATGCTCGTCTCGTCGCTGGTCCTCGGGCCGGCGGGGTCGGTGCAGGCAGGGGCGGTCGCCACCGCCCCCGCCTCCAGTGCGGCGCTGGCAGCGTTCGCGCCGCCGACGAGCACGCAGTTCGACGTCGACGGCTTCCTCCAGGCCGCCACGCTCGGGGGCCCGGGAGCGGGCCCCGGCGTGGGCGCCCACCAGGGCGGCACGCTGACGGTCAACAACCAGGTCGTCGTCGTCCCGTCGGAGACGATCGTGATCCTGCCGGCGAACGCGCTGACGTGGCAGGAGCTCTTCGCCCAGGCGCCGGCCCCGTACGGCCCCACCCAGACGGGCATGGCCGTCACCGACATCCCGAAGCCCCTCTACACCTACGAGGTGCACGTGGTCGGCAACCGGGTCGGTGACACCTACATCGCCGGCCTGATCGACATCGCCCAGCAGGGCCTCAACTCCGGCGCCGGCTACATCAACTTCATCAACTACGCGACCGGCGAGTTCCGCGTCGGTGGGACCATCGGGAGCTCCACCACGGGCGCCCGCGTGCAGCTCAACGACCCGACGGGCCGCTTCGGCCGGATCGTCACGCCCGACAAGCGCTTCACGGTCGACGCGGACAACCCGACCATCACCGCCGGCACGGGCTTCCCGATGTGCATCCCGCGCGAGAATCCGACCACCGTCAACGCTGACGGGACCACCGGCGACGCGCTGTGCCCGCAGGCCAACCGGCCGCTCGACGCCACCGGCAACTTCGCGATCAGCATCCAGATGAACGACCCCACCAACCCGGCGCTGACGTTCCCCGATGCGCGGAAGCAGGCGCCCATGGAGGTCGGCGACTACGTGACCTTCGCGGGCACGCTCATCACGGACGGCACCGGGACCTATGTCTCCGCGCACACCGTCACCAACAATGCCGCGATCTTCACGTGGGCCGGAACGAGCCCCGCGTACGTCTTCACCGACGTCACCCTCATCGGCACCGGCGGCCTGACCGTCATCGGCGCCGGCGAGGCAACGGTCCGGACCCGCTTCGAGGGGATGACGACCGACCCGAGCCGGAGCATCCACCTCTACGGCATCGACCTGAACCCGATCACGGGCGCCACCACGGACCGTGACTGGGGCACCATCGGCGTCGACCAG
>JADGQK010000077.1 GCA_017881915.1 Chloroflexota bacterium
GCTTCGGCTCACCGCCAGTGGCACGATGCGCGGCGACTTCGCCGGCATGCCGGCCACCGGCAAGCACGCGACGTGGACCGAGATCCACATCCTGCGCGTGGCCAACGAGCACGTCCTCGAGCACTGGGGCCTCGTCCAGGAACTGGGCATGATGGTCCAGCTCGGCGTCATCCCGGCACCAGGACGGGTCGCCGTCGCAGTCTAGTCGCGACCGACTGAACTTCCTGTCTGAGGTCCCTTGCTGCCAAGCGGGGACCTCAGATAACGGTGCCCGCCGAATACGAACGCCGGCTGGTGGCCTTTTTCGGGTCGGCACTCGGGCCACCCTGATGGGACATCGCCGCGATCGTCGCCTACCAGCGCAGGAAGTTGCGTGAGACCGCCCGGATCCGATCGAGGATCACCTGCCCGTCGGCCGGATCGAGCAGGTTCGGCTGCGAGCGGTCGAGCTCGATCGTGGGGTGGATGTCGACCTGGGCGAGGTGCGCTCCGACGAACGTCAGCTCGACGATCAGGCCTTCGTCCGTCTGCTCCGAGCGGGGCAGGTCGAAGATGAAGTCACCCATCGAATAGACCACGACGCCGTTGCCGATCGCCTCCAGCGCGCCGGCCCAGTGCGGGTGCGAGCCCAGGATCACGTCGGCCCCGTCGGCGATCAGGGCTGCAGCATCCTTGCGTTGCAGGGCCGTGGCAGTCGAGGTGTATTCGACGCCCCAGTGCGGGACGACGATCACGACCTTGGCGCCCCCCGCCCGGGCTGCCTTGATGTCGGCCCGGGCACGAGCCAGGTCGAGCGGCGCCGCTCCCGGGCGGGTCGAGGTTGCGCTGTTTCCCGGCAGGTTGATCGCGTCGAACGCCAGGATCGCAACCCGAATCCCGTCGATCGTGGACCAGGCGGGCGCATTCGCGGCGTTGCTATTCGAGCCGGCCCCGACGGGTTTGAGCCCGGCCGCCCTGACATGGGCGATGGTCTGCAGGACACCGAGGGAGCCGGCGTTGCGGATGTGGTTGTTGGCCAGTGAAACGACGTCGACACCGGCCCACCGAAGGCCGGCCTCGAGGGCCGGATCGAAGGAGAACGTGAGCCCGGTCGGGTGGTACGTGAAGTTGTCGGGCGCCGGTCCCTCGTGGTTGACGAGGGCCAGGTCGGCGTCCCGAAAGAGCTTGGCAACCGTGCCCGCGTTGCCGGTCCGGACGGCGCGGACCGTGGTCAGGCCGCCGCTGCAGCAGATCCGCCGGACGATCCGGGCCGTGCCGCCCTGCCACGGGAAGTCCGGCCCGTGTCGCAGCAGGATCGTCTCGCGATAGACGGCCCGATCATTCATCACGTCGCCCGCGGCCACGACTGTCCACGTTGCCGCCGGGTCGAAGGCTGGTCCTGACGTCGAGTTGCCGACCTGGCGCGGAGCACGGATCGTCAGCGCCCAATCCGCGATCGAGCGCAAGCGGGCGTCCCCGAACAGCGTCCGGCCATCGACCGCCAGGGCCCGGATCGAGGGCTGGACATCCCCGGCCCGGATGAAGCCAAGGACACCGTTGTGGCCCTGCACAGCGGCGATCACGGCACTCGGACTCATCTGCCGGACGGTTGCCGCGGGCTGGACACCGAGGGCGTCCGCGACGGCCGAGAGATCGGGACCCGCGACAACGACCTTCTTGAAGTGGGGATCCTGGCCGGCCAACGCCCGGCGAAGCTCGGCCGTGGAGATCGTCCGGTCAATCGACCAGAACCCGACGATCGGGACGATCGCGATCTCGGGCGTCGGCGAGGCGGAGGGCGTGCTGAGCGTCGGTGATGGCGCCCGGATCGGTGAACCGTTGGCAGGTGATGGAACCACTGTTGGACCCTGCGCTGGCGAAACAGCAGCGGACTGAGCTGAGGTGGCGGGCGGCACTCGGGGCCCCAGGGTGACGATCAGCAGTGCGATCGCGACCACCGCGAAGACAGCCACCATGACCAGGATCCGGCGTGAACGCACCTCGTCAGTGCGGGTGGTCGCGGACGTAGGCCGCGATCGCCGGCACCAGCGCGTCGAGTCGCGGGCTGCCCCAGCCGGTGGCGTAGTCCCAGCCGGCGGTGGCCGGATAGAGCAGGTTCGCCCCGACCGTCACGTCGTGGAACAGGCTGCCATCGGCCTGGTGGGCCGTTGCGACCGCATAGATCACTGGATCGAGGAACCCGAGTCGGCCGATCCCGCCTTTCGCCGCCAGTTGGGCCGCGAGCGCCATCGAGCCCGCCCAGAACGGCGTGGCGGCGCTCGTGCCCCCGACCACTTCGCCCTGGCCGTCCGAGACGACGAACATGCCGCTCGCCGGGTCGGCCGGCCCGGCCACGTCCGGCACCTGGCGGTTGCCGTTGGACTGGCCATTGGCCACCCCGGGACCCACCTGCCACGACGGCCTCGGGAAGACGTTGCTGAGTCCGCCGCCGGAGCCGGACTGTCCCAACGGGTCCTGCCAGGCGACCTCGCCCAGGTAGGACCCGTCCTGATGGACCGAGAGGTAGGAGCCGCCGACGGAGATCACGTGCGGGCTGACCGACGGATAGTCGACGGCGACGCTGAAATCGCGCTGCAGGCCATCGCCCTCGTCGAGGCAGTCGTAGGCTCCCTGGTCGCCGCTCGAGACAAAGATGCTCAGCCCGGCCATCTCCGCACTGGCCAGGGCCACATCGTCGGGATCACCCACCGTCGGGCCGGCGACCGGCTCGCAGCGGCCCCAGCTGATCGAGACGATCTGGGCCATCCCGTCTTCGACGATCCGGTTGATGATGTCGCTCCAGTCGGCACTCTGGGGCGCTTCGTAGTCGTAGATCTGGGCCTTCGGCGCGATCGCGCGGACTGTCTCCAGGTCGAGCGATACCTCGTCCTGGCCGTCGCCCGGCGTCTTGCGTGCGCCGGCCAGCCGGACGGACTGGACGGGCGGGCCGCTGATCCCCGTCGCCTTGTCGAAAGCGGCGATATCGCGCGGGTCGAACGTGTCGAAGGAGACGACCGCGATCGACTGCCCGCTGCCATCGAGTCCCTGGGCGCGCAGGCCATCGATCCCGTAGGCCTTGGCCAGGTCCGCCGGATGGAGTCCGTTCGCCGGACCGAAGCGTGGCCTCGGCCGCGACGCAGGTGACGTATCGAGCCCGCCGATCATCGTGACGAACGGTCGCAGCCCGGCCGGCACCGCCGCCGACCCGTCGGGCACGTGGTAGGCCGCGCCGCTGGTGTCGATTCGGTCGACCAGGCTCACGTTGAAGGCCGAGTGCACCTGCGCCGCCGTGCCACGCAAGGCGAGGTAGCTCCGGTTCGCCGGCTGAGCCACGAGCTCGAAGCCGCGCGCCACGAACCACTGGGCGACCTGTGTGACGTCGGCAGCAGGCAAGCCGAATCGAGCGCCGAACGCGGCGGCCGACAGGTATTGCCGGTAGCTTGCGCTGGCCGGATTCGAGATTGCCGCCGCGGCGGTCGCAACCTCGGCGAACCCGGGCATCACGAGGTCGGCCTCGAATTCGATCGTCTCGGTGGGATCCGCCAGGTGACCCGCCATGGGCGCGGTCACGCCGGATTCCGCAGGCGCCGTGACCGGAGCCGTCGATGCGCACAGCGTGAGGGTCGAGCCGGCCAGGAGCATGCCGAGCACCGGCCCGGCCAGCCGGATCGTGGAGCGCCCTACTGCGCGGCCGGCCAACGGAAATCCTCCAGGAGGACGTCGGCCAGTTGCCGCGAGTACATGTGCCAGGTGATCACTGGCGGGCCGTGGTCCGCGATCGCGTCGGGGTCCAGGGTTCGGACGGTCACGGCCACCGTGATCCGCCCGTTCGAGGCTGCCACGATCGAATAGCGAACCGGTGCGATCGGCGTTCCATCGGTGTCGTCAAGGGTCCCGCTGTAGACCTGCGCCGTCCCGGGTACCGCACCGATCTCGGCCCCGTTGACCCGGTAGTACGAGCTCGGGTCTGCCGTGAGGTCCGGCACGGATTTCTGGAGCGCGGCCAGCCGCGCCTGGATCAGCTGATCAGGGCTGGCGCTCGAGGTTGCGACGGCCTCGACGATCACCCAGTCATCGCGCTCCGATCCACTCGAGTCCGAGGGCGAGATCAGCTGGAGGAGGTCAGCCTGATCCTCCTTGATCACCCATGAATCCGGGTCGTAATGGACGGAGAAGCCAAGCTGGGTGCTGGACCAGGGCGTTCCGACGACGAGCTCGGTCCTGCTGTCGGCCGCTCCGCCCTGACCGGTCACTGGCGTCGACGGCAGCGAGCCGGGCGGTACCGGCGGCACGCTGCACGGAGCCGGTGGCGCTGGACACTCGGGCGGCGGGGCCGACGGCGTGAATGCGCGGATGACCACCGCGGCGATGACCAGGGTCACGACCAGCACGATCGCGAGGCGCAGCACGGGACTCCGCGAGCGCGACCGCTGGGCGGGCGCCAGGTTCTGCGGGTCGGCCCGGGACATCCAGTCGCTCATGGCGCCGGTTTCGCCGGATCCGGCGACACAGCCAGGTTTGCGGGTGATTTCGGCTGCGCCTGGAGCGAGACCCCGCACCACCCACAGAACGTGTGGCCCGGAGTCATCCGGCCACAGTTTGCGCAATGGACCGGCGGACCGACTTCGGCCTCGTTGGCTTCTTCGAGGAGACCGACATGGATCGTCGCCCGGAGCCAGAGCAGGCCGAGGGCCGTGGCGATCGTGGTCAGCAGGAGTCCGCCGAACAGGTCGAGCAGGACACGTGCCGCGGTCGCCCCAGCCAGGAGCGCCACGCCGGCCAGGGCCGCCCAGGCCGGCTTGCCCAGCCAGCCCAGCGCGCCCCGATCCCGGACGGGAGCGCGATAGCGCAGCCAAAACGCGGCGCACACCGATCCGCTGATTGCGGCGAGCAGGATCGGCTGGGCAACGCCAAGCGTGGCCAGCCGAACCAGCCAGGGCACTGGATCGCCGCCGGGATGGAGGCCCGCCGCGAACAGGTCGCCGGCCCGCACGAGCGCGACGGTCGAGGCATACACGGCCCCGGAGATTGCCCCGAAGGTCGCCCCATCAAGCACGTCATTGAAGGCCCGGTGACGGACAAGCGTCAGGGGCCCGATCGTCGCGAGCGCAGCCCCGAGCAGGGCAAGCGCGATGGCCGCAGGCACGGCGGCGCTCAGGTCGGACGTGGTGTCGGCCGCTGCTGATCCGCTCGCCAACCGGGCGGCGACACCCAGGACGGCACCGACCAGGGCGCCCCAGGCGAGGGTGGCGGCGATGATCGTCAGCGGGGCACGCTCGTACAGGTCGACCTCGATGAAGTACAGGACGAAGAGAGCCGGTACCAGGATCGCCGCCCCTGCGAGCGCCAACGGGAACAGGCCGGCGACCACCAGGACGGCGACGACCGCGAGCCCCAGGGCCAATGCCTGGCGGAACGAGTCGTAGCCAGCCCGGGGGAGGTGGGGAAACAGGGTCGAGAAGAGGCGCAGGGCTCGAGCCGGTTCACCAGGGTGCGCCGCAAACCCCCGCCGCCGGCCCTGGCGATCCAGGGGCGAACCGCATCGGACGCAATAGCGCAGCGGCGGCACCGAATGGCCGCACTGCGGGCAGACGGGCTCGGCGGCCGTGTCGCTGGGCAGGCTTGCCGGTTCCACCCGCCAATCCTATCCACGCCAGAACCCGGCAGTTACCTCGGCTCGGGTCCGGGCGTACTCGAGGCCGGACCAGGCCTGGCCGCCTCAGGCGTTGCTGGACGCCGCCCAGAGGTTGATCCCGCTCTCGGTCGCGTGACGATCGATCTCGGCCAGCTCGGCCACGGAGAAGTCGAGGTTCTGGAGTGCGCCGAGGTTCTCCTCGAGCTGGGCCACGCTGCCCGCCCCGATCAGGGTCGAGGTCACGCGCGGGTCGCGCAGGGTCCAGGCCAGCGCCATCTGGGCCAGGCTCTGGCCGCGCGCCTTCGCGATCTCGCCGAGCGCCCGGACCTTGGCCAGGGTCTCCGCGGCGAGGAGCGTCGACGGCAGGGACCCGGCCGCCGCGGCACGCGAACCTGCGGGAATGCCGCCGAGGTACTTGCCGGTGAGCAGCCCCTGCGCCAGTGGCGAGAAGGTGATGCAGCCGACGCCTGCGTCGCCCAGGACGTCGAGCAGGCCGGCCTCGATCCAGCGGTTGAGCATGGAGTACGACGGCTGGGCGATGAGCACCGGCGTGCCGAGCTCGTGAAGGAACGCGATGGCCTCCCGGGCGTGAGCCGCCGAGTACGACGAGATCCCGACGTAGAGGGCCTTGCCCTGTCGGACGATGGCATCGAGGGCGCCCATCGTCTCCTCGAGCGGCGTCTCGGGGTCGAATCGATGTGAGTAGAAGATGTCGACGTAGTCGAGGCCCATCCGGGCCAGGCTCTGGTCCAGGCTGGCCACGAGGTACTTGCGCGAGCCCCAGTTGCCATACGGTCCCGGCCACATGTCATAGCCGGCCTTCGACGAGATGACCAGCTCGTCCCGGTAGGGGCGCAGGTCCGAGGCCAGGATCCGGCCGAAGTTCTCCTCGGCCGAGCCATACGGCGGCCCGTAGTTGTTGGCCAGGTCGAAGTGGGTCACCCCCAGGTCGAACGCGCGGCGGATCACGGCGCGTTGCTGGTCGATCGGCCGGTCGTGCCCGAAGTTCTGCCAGAGTCCGACCGAGATCGCCGGCAGTAGCAGCCCGCTCCGGCCGGTGCGCCGGTATTGCATCGTGTCATAGCGAGTGGTGGCGGGAAGATAGGTCATCGTCCCATTCTGCCCCAGCCGTGAGATGCCTGGTCAGAGTAGGGTCGTGGACTCGGCAACGGTGCGGAAGTCCTGACCTCGTGAGCGCCGTGGCGTGAGCGCAGAAGGGCAAGCGAACCGGGCGCAGTTACGGCATCGTCACGGAGGAGCTCGCCATCTTCCCTCGACGGCACCTGCCCCTTAGACTGCGCGCCAATGGAGCGCGTTGACGTCCTGGTCGTCGGGGGCGGGTCCGCCGGCCTTTCGGTCAGCTATCAGCTCGCGAGCCTCGGGATCGATCACGTCGTTTTGGAGCGCGGCCGCGTCGGCCAGACGTGGCGGGATCGCTGGGACAGCTTCTGCCTCGTCACCCCGAACTGGTCGGTCCGGCTCCCGGGCGGGGCCTACGCGGGCGACGACCCCGACGGCTTCATGCCCCGCGACGAGATCGTGGCCCACCTTGAGCGATACGCGGCCACTTCCGGAGCGCCCATCCGGGAGGGCGTCGACGTCCGGACGATCGATCGGGCGCCGGGTGGCTTCGTCGCTCGAACGTCGGCCGGCGACCTGCACGCTGCCCGCGTCATCCTGTGCACCGGCGCGTTCCAGCGTGCCCACCGCCCCGCCGGCTCCGATTCATTGCCGGCGGGCCTCCTCCAGATCGACGTCGAGGACTTTCGAAACGCGGCCGGCCTGCCGCCGGGGCCAGTCCTGGTCGTCGGCAGCGGGCAGTCGGGCTGCCAGCTGGCCGAGGAGCTGCGCGAAGCCGGCCGGGATGTCGTCCTCTCGTGCGGGAAGGCCCCGTGGGCGCCGCGCCGGCTGGGTGACCGCGACCTCGTCTGGTGGCTGGAGGCGTCGGGCTTCCTCGACCAATCGGTCACCACCCTGCCGTCGCCTGCGGCCCGCCTCGGCGCGAACCCCCTCGCGACGGGCCACGGCGGCGGCCACGACCTGAACCTCCGGACGCTCCGGGCGAGTGGGGTAACGCTCGTCGGCCACTTCGTCGGGGCAGCAGGTCACCAGGCGCGGTTCGCCCCCGACCTGGCCGACTCGGTGGCCTGGGGGGACGCGCGGAACCGCGACATCATGGGACTGATCCTCCGGGCAGCCGATGAGCGCGGGCTGCCGCGGCCGGAGGTCGCCGATCCGGCGCCGTTCGACGGCGCAGCGCCGGAGGAAGTCTCGCTCGACGGGTTCGGGGCGGTCGTGTTCGCCGGCGGCTTCCGCCCGGACTTCCGTTCGTGGCTGCCCTGGGCCGACGCGTTCGACGAGATGGGTTTCCCGATCCAGCTCGACGGGTCGAGCACGGTTGTCGACGGCCTCTTCTTCGTGGGCACCCACTTCCTGCGGACCCGCAAGTCGTCGACCCTGTTCGGCGTGGGCGACGATGCGGCGATCGTCGCGCGGGCGATCGCAGAGCGGATGGCCTCCGCCTGACGAAGCGCGAAGTGGTGGAGCGGGACCCTCTTCGACGCCTGAGCGCCCTCGGCCGGACACCCTCCGACCGGGAGTCGCTGGCCCGCGCCCTCGGCGAGATCGACGTCCGGGATCGTCTCACGTCGAAGATCGCGGCGGAGCTGAACCTGGCAGCGATCATGGCGGAGTTCGTGAGCCGCCTGATGGATGCCTTCGGCCCCCTTTCGGCGATCCGCGGCCAGGCCGTCCTCGACATCGCCTGCGGGTCGAACTCGAGCCGGTCGCCCGTCACGGGCCTACGGACGGCAGAGTTCGAGCCGTGGATGTGCCGGCTGCTCGTCGAGCTCGGGGCGCGACCGGTCGGCATCGACATTGGAGATCTGGCCGACGAGGCGTTCGAGCATCATCGGGTCGACCTGGGTGTCGCCGGCGCCCTCGACTTCCTGGCGACCGGATCGTTCGACGCCGTCCACGAGAGCCGCCTCTTCGGCTCACCCGAGTTCCGAGCTTCGCACGGGCGCGCCCGCGAACGAATCCGCCGCGAGATCCATCGCCAGGAGCGGCGGCTCCTGCGGCCGGGCGGGATCCTCATCCACAGCGACGGCCGGCCCGGATCGCGAGGACACGAGCACGCGGGGTGACTGCCCGGCCTCCTAGCGTCCGGCCCCGAGGTTCGCGAGGACGCCATCCGCTTTGGATGCCGGCAGCTCGGGCTCCTCGGTCTGCTCTGCGACCCGAGCGGCTATCTCCGCGTCGAGCTGGTCGGCGAGCCTCGTCATCCTGGCTGCGAAGACCTCCCGGTACATCGGCTCGAGGCTCAGCATGATCGCCCGTTCCTTCGCGGTCCTGGGCTTCCCGTACCGGAAGTGGATGGTCGTCCCCGTGGCGGTTGGCTCCAGCTCGATCGTCTCGAGCATCTTCACGGGCCCGGCGGGTGTCTCGTGCGTCCCCCGGTCGCTCAGGTAGTCGTACGGCCGCCAGTCGAGGATCTCCTCGGTGACGCCCCCGTTGGCGCCATGCACGCAGTGGTTGGTGGCCCCGACGGCGCGCCGGTTGCCCGGGCCGTCGACGAGAACCACCTCGGTGACCCCAACCTGCCACGAGGGCCGCCGGCCCGGAGCCGTGAGGAACTCCCAGGCGAGCTGGGGTGGGGCAGTGGTGTTCACCGAGACCGTGAACCAGGACTCGGCCGGGGTGACGAACACGCGCTGACGCGCCTCCTCCTCCTGCCAGCGTAGCTCGAGATCGTGGACCCACGTTCCGACCTCTCCGAGGTGCTCGTAGGTCTCGGCCAGCGGCTGCATCCCGAGCGCCGCCGGTTCGATGGCCACCGCGTCCACGCTGGCCTGGGTGAAGAGCGCATAGGCGTCGATCCCAAGCCGTTCCACGACCTCGTTCTTCAGAATCCGGTGCACGACGATGACGTCCGACCCGAGCAGCTCCTCGCGACCGGCGATCCGGTGGCGCAGCGCCATCCCGTCGTGGACGACGAACTTGAGATTGAGATCGGGGATCCGAACACAGGCGTTGCAGCTGCACGAGCTCGCCTGGCGGACGTCGCGACGGCGCCGGCGGAACCCGAAGTAGCAGCGTTCGATCGTATCGAGCAGGAGCGAGCCATCGAGCTTGGCGGCCGGCGCGAAGACGAACGCGGCGTCACCTTCGAGCTTGGCGAGCCGGAAGGTTGGGCGGAGGGCGGTGACGACGGTGCCGATGAGGTCGGCCAGGATGTCCTGCGAGTGATCGAGCTCGACGCCGGCGAGGTATCTCGTGTAGCCGGAGATATCGGCGATCAGGAGGCAGACCGGCTCAGGTTGGAGCATGGGGGCCCTTTCGACTGCTGGCTGCGCGTGAGCGAATCACTGATGGGTATAGTGTCGCGACAGGCCGAATCGCTCGAAAGTGGAGCGGTAGACGGGATTCGAACCCACGACATTCTGCCTGGGAAGTCCGGAGCTCGGTTAGGGTGTCCATGGCGTTCATCCAGCCGTGGGGCTTCTCCGTCACCGACATCACCTGCGACGCGGCGCCCCAGCAGACCGCGCCGAAGCAGACTATCTGGTGGCCGCCATCCCGGGCGCGACGTATGTGGTCTTCCCCGGCGACGGACACCTCGCACCGCTGCTTCGCTGGGCCGACATGCTTGCCTGGCTGCACTGAAGGCGCCGATTCGATCCGCGTGGAGCCGCTCGGCGGCACTTACAGGGCGACCGAGACCTGGCCTCGGGCCGCGACCTGCGCACCAGCGGCCGGGCTCGACGACCGCACACCCTTCACGAGCAGATACCCGACCATCCAGAGCTCCCCGATGGTGGGCACGATGACCACGGGCGCGTGGATCTGCGCGCTGAGGTCGGGGACCAGGAACGCCGCGAGTAGGTCCACCAAGTAGCAGACGGTCGCCGTAACGAGCACGACCCCCAGAGCTCTGGGGAACAGTCCGGACTTGTAGGCGAGATACCCAAGCGGCGCCAGCCACAGGCCGAAGAAGACCTGTGCGCTGAGGATTCCGAAGTGCTCGATAGATAGCAGGAGCAGCACGAGCGCATTCGACCCGGCGACACCGAAGGCGGTGATGTAGGAGGCATCGGTCGCGACCTGCAAGCCCTCGAACTGGAAGACCGCATTGAGCGTGATGATGCCGACCGAGAGGGCGACGAAGACGAGCATCGCCCTCGCCATGCTCGCGTGCACCTTTCTGAGCAGCGCGTAGAGGGCCATGGCCGTGAGGACGAAGAAGGTTGCATCCAGCAGGTGGGCGACGACACCCATGCGGACAAGCCCTGCGTTGGCGACAACGTTCGCGGCCGTTGCCGCCGCATTGCCCGCGACATACATCTTGGGATCCACGAACCCTTCAGCAAAACCGCCGAAGATAGCGACGAGCAGATAGAACACGCCCGCGATTCTGGCGAGCGGCTTGGGTGCGGTCATGATCTCTCCTGGCTAGGTTCTCCCTGCTTACGATGTAAGCTTATGGCGTAAGTTACACTTACAGCGTAGGGTTGTCAACACCCGACCTACCGGAGGACGAGATGGTTACCCGAACCAGGCCACGGGCGAAGCGGCGGGTCCCCTTGACCCGGGAGCGACTGCTGCGTGCGGCGATCGCCATGGCCGATGACGGCGGGATCGAGTCACTGACGATGCGCAGGCTCGGCCAAGAGCTCGGCGTCGAGGCGATGTCGCTCTACAATCACGTGGCCAACAAGGACGAGATCGTTGATGGCATCGTCGATCTCGTCTTCGGCGAGATCGACATACCGTCGGGCGGAGGCGACTGGAAGACCGCCATGCGTCGGCGGGCGATCTCGCTCCGCGACGTGCTCTTGCGCCATCGCTGGGCGATCGGCCTCATGGAGTCGCGGCGTAACGCCGGTCCATCGAACCTGGGA
>JADGQK010000151.1 GCA_017881915.1 Chloroflexota bacterium
GTCCGGGACCGTGACGGCGAGGAGCGGATGGCCGAGGTCATCGTGACCGGACCTTTCGAGGCGCCGGATGCGCTCGGGACTCGACTCGCCGGCGCGGACGCACTGGCGGTCTAGGCGGTCCCACCGATCCCGGACATTACCCAGGAGATCCCGACCATGGCCACAGCGCCGTGGCCGCCCAGACCCTCGTCGGTCTCGGCTACACGAATATCGACAATCTCGATGGCGGGATGGATGCCTGGACCGCGAGCGGCAGGCAGCTCGTCCAGGTTGCCCGCTGAGCCAGCGGTCGGGCGGCTACCAGCGCTGGTGGACGAGCGGCTTGACGCGCTCCTCGTACAGACTGGCAATGCGCTCCATCGTCGCCGGTGCCAACGGGGCGAGATCCGCGGCGGCGGCATTCGCGCGCGCCTGCTCGGGCGATTTGGCTCCGGGGATGGCGGCCGTGACGGCATCGGACATGAGAATCCAGCGCAGCGCCATTTGAGCCAGCGTGGCACCCATCGGGACGAGCGAACGCAGCTCGTCAACGAGCGCCAGGCCCGTCTCGTAGTCGACTCCGGCGAACGTCTCGCCGACGTCGAAGGACTCACCGTGCCGGTTGAAGCTGCGATGGTCCGATTCGTCGAAGGCCGTCTCTTTCGTCAGCTTCCCGGTGAGGAGTCCGGATGCGAGGGGAACCCGCGCGAGCACACCGACATCGCGCCGGGCCGCCTCGGCCAGGAAGCGTTCCGCCGGCCGCTGCCGGACGATGTTGTAGATGATCTGGACCGACGCGACGCCCGGGAACTCGATCGCCTTGAAGCCCTCCTCGACCCGCTCGACGCTCACGCCATAGCAGGCGATTGCATCTGCCGATACGAGGTCATCGAGCGCGGCGAAGATCTCCGGGCGGTAGTAGATGACCGTCGGGAGGCAGTGCAGCTGGATCAGGTCGAGGCGATCCAGGCCCAGGTTGTCGCGGCTTCGGTCGACCCAGCCGCGGAAGGCCTCGGGCGTGTACTGAGCCAGGTCCAGGGGCGCGCGCCGACCCATCTTCGTCGCGACGAAGAGCGCCTCGCCGCTGCGCTCCCGGAGGAACTGCCCGATCAGGCGCTCGCTCCGACCGTCGCCGTAGACGTCTGCGGTATCGAACAGGGTCACGCCCGCATCGGCGGCCGCATGGAGCGCGCGAAGGCTGGCGGCATCGTCCACGCTGCCCCAGTCACCGCCGATCCCCCACGCCCCGAAGCCGATCGAGCTGACCATCCGCTGGGTCTTCCCGAGCCTGCGGTACTCCATCTTCGGTTGCCTCCTGAGTCGCGCTCGGAACGTGCGGTTAGCGCTGCTTGCGGCTACCGGCCCGATCCCACCCCTGGGCCTCGACCCACTGGGTGGTCACGTTCAGCCTGACGACGCCCTCATGGACCTCGGCGACCGCCGAGAATGGCAGATACAGCTTGGATGACAGGAGGCCGCGGGACACGGTCAGCAGGGTCTCACTCGAGCTCAGGATCGATCCGAGCGACGTCTCCTCGCTGTCCACGACGAGCCAGCCTCGCTCGATGTCGGCCAACCGGAACGTGCGTCGTGGCGGCCCGCCCGGCCCACCGACGATCGGCGAGCGCGCTGCCGCGGTCCATCTCCGAAGCGGTCCATACGACATTGGCACTACCCGAGCCCGAGGGCTCGACGGGAGCTGCCGCGTGATCGGGCAGCCCCAGATCCCGGACGACTGTAGCCCCGCGCGACGCGCTGTGCGTCGCATGGGGCGTCGAAGTCCACGCCCCCACTGCTACTCCTTGCGGTCCGGCGGCCAGGTCCCCATGACCTGGCGGAGGATCGCGAACTCACCGATGTGGTAGGCGTTGTGGTCGCCGACCAGGCGAACCTGGCGCAGGATCGAGTGCCCCGGCGTGTTCGGGATCGTACTGAGCAGGTCGGTGGTGGCATCGGCCACGAGCTCCCGCAGTGCCGTGCGATCGGCCTTGAAGCCCTCGACCGTCAACGCGAACTGCTCGGGCGTTGCCGTCGCGTCGCGCGCCGGCCAGTAGTCCTCGGGCCAGCTGGGTGGGAGGTACGCGCGGCTCCGGATGTAGTCGAGGATGTCCCGCTGGGTGATCCGGAGGTGCTCGAGCAGGTGCCACGGCGTGTACGGAACGTGGGGCGGCAGCCGGTTGATGGCGTCGTCCGGAAAGTCCGCCACGGCGGCGTCAAACGGCAGGTGGGCACCACGCCCGTCGATGAGCACGAGGAGCTCCTCGCGCAGGATGTCAGTGGCGGCCATCTCGTCCCTCGTTTGCTCGACTCGTCAACGCCGACTCAAGCGTACTGGAGCCAGGTTCGATGATGCGCGCCTGCCGGTCGCCACGATCTGCGAGGCAACCGCAACGGTTTGATCCCGGCCCGGAATGCCAACCACGGCCGGGGTCGACGTAGCGTTGCAGCAAGCCCTCAGAACCCGTTGTATCGGGTGGGCAGCAGTGTCGAGGTAGTCGCCATGCTCTGGACCTTGGTCGTGATTTTGCTCGTGCTCTGGGCACTCGGCCTGATCACCGCCGTGGGTGGAGCCCTCATCCACCTGCTCCTCGTGATCGCCGTCATCGTCCTCGCCGTCCAGCTCATCGGTGGCCGCCGAGTCGCCTGAGCCGAACAGGGACGCCGCCAGGAGTTGACCGGATCGCGGGTCAGTCGACGAGGTCGGACACCCGCCGATGGTCACCCGGGGGACAGGCGTTCACGTACGCCAGGACCTGGCTGAACGACGCCGTGGCGAGCGCGACGGTCGTGTCGGCGGCCCCGTAATAGACGTGCATCCGGTCGGCGGTCTGATCCACCGTCCAGCCACAGGGGAACACGACCTGGTCGACGTCCCCGGCACGTTCGTAGAGGGCGCCTGGTCCGAGGACCCATTCATCACTGCGACGGAGCACGATCGTCGGGTCGTCCAGGTCGAGTAACGCCAGGCCGACCCGATAGATCGGTCCGCCGGCCGTGGAATGGACCCCGTGGTACATCACCAGCCAGCCGGCTGCCGTCTCGATCGGCGGCGGACCGAGGCCGATCTTGCCGGCGTCCCACCAGGCCCCATCGCGCGCCTCGATCAGGAGCGCATGATCGCCCCAGTGGCGCAGGTCCGGTGAGTACGAAACCCACATGTGGGCGCCGCCGCGCAGCGGTGATGGCCGATGGATCATCGCCCAGCGCCCATCGATCCGGCGGGGGAACAACGCGGCGTCCTTGTCCTCGGGCGGCATGGCCGGGCCGAGCCGTCG
>JADGQK010000078.1 GCA_017881915.1 Chloroflexota bacterium
CCTTGGCGTGCTCACCGCATGCCTGCTCATTGGCACATCAGCATTCGTCACGACCGCGCCCAGACTGGTGGCCGGACCGGGTCATGCCGACCGCATCGGGTCGCTCGATGGTTCAGCCCAGGCCCTGGCCGACCCGACGGTCGGGCCGATCGCCGACCCGAGCCTGGCGCCCAGTGCGACGCCATTCCCGGTACCGACCGGCACGGCTCTCCCGAATCCGGCCTCGCAGCCGAACCCGGTGTCCACTCCGAAGCCACCGCCGAAGGCGACCCAGCCGCCCAGGACGACCCACGCCCCGGCCCCGAAGCCGAAGCCGAAGCCGCCGGTCTCCAGGCAGAAGGTCGTTCAATTCAGCACCTCGGGCAGCCAGGCCCAGTTCCTTGCGTTGATGAAGAACATGTCGATCGATGTGATCGAGATGGCACCGGGGACCTATCGGGACTGGCATCTGTTCTTCAACATCGACCGAACAGCCCGGCCCCTGACGATCCGACCGGCCCGGGGGACGGTCATCTTTGATGATGCGGGTTCGAGCTCGCGCGAGGGCCTGTTTTATCCCGGTTGGTCCGGATACACCTCGCATATCACGTTCCAGGGCCCGTTCCAGATCACGAACTACACGATCGGCCAAACCGGCCTGGTGACCACCGACTGGGCGAGCCACCTCACGTTCAACGGCTTCACCGTGCGCGGCACGACGGCGCCCACGACCAACGGCCAGACGGCCTACGCGGTGTACGTCTCCTCTGACGGCACCCATCGGGGTTCGAGCCTCACGTTCAACGACTGGAACGTCGACAACTCGAAGTCCAACCAGAAGGTGTCGGGCCTCCAGCTCTATCACACGCCCCAGGCAATTGGCGTCACGGCCCTCCGCTGGAAGATGACCGGCGGCTACTGGGGGTTCGTCGGCCGCGGCAACGCCACGGGCGTGAAGATCGAGGGCTGGACGATCAGCCACTGCGTCGTCAGCTTCGACTCGAACGGTCCGGCCGGCATCGTGAAGAACATGCACGCCTCGACATCCGGTGCGCCGACGATCCGTAAACCCATGGTCAATGGCGGAGGCAACGTCTGGTAGCGATCGGGACTGGTCATTCGCCAGCCGGTCCTGGCGGCCGCTCCGGGTCTAATGGACTCGGCTGGTCAGGCCTGCCCAGAACGGTTCACGCAGCTCGGCCTTGAGGATCTTGCCGGTGCCGCCCTTGGGCAGGGCGTCGCGGAAATGGATCTCACGGGGAATCTTGAAGCTCGCCAGGCGCGTCCGACAGAAGGCCTTGAGCTCCTTGCTGGTCAGGCTGGTTTCGGGCTTCAGGACGACCAGGGCGATCGGCACCTCGCCCCGCTTGTCGTCGGGCGCGGCGATCACCGCGCACTCGAGGACGGCTGGGTGGGCGCCGATCGCGTTCTCGATCTCGACCGACGAGATGTTCTCGCCGGCGCAGATGATGATGTCCTTCGAGCGGTCCTTGATCAGGACGTAGCCCGCTTCGTCGATCGTGGCCATGTCGCCGGTGTGCAACCAGCCATCGCGAATCGCCGTGGCGCTCGCCTCCGGATCACGGTAGTAGCCGTCCATCACGGTGTTGCCGCGGACGACGATCTCGCCGATCTGATCGCCGTCCGGCCGAACGTCGTGCCCATCGGCCCCGATGACCCTGATCCGGACGCCGGGGATGGCCCAGCCGGTCATTGCCTGGCGCTCCTGGCGCTGCTCGGCCGGCTCCGCGTCGCTCAGCACCCGGCGCGGCTGGGCGAGGGTGACGATCGGTGAGGTCTCGGTCAGGCCGTAGCCCACGATGGCCTGGCAGCCGAACTCTGCTTCGAGGGACCGGACGAGAGCCGGCGACGCGGGCGAGCCGCCGATGATCAACTGGCGAAGGCTCGACAGGTCGAAGCTGGCCCGATCCCGGTGGTGCAGCAGCGCCGTGAAGATCGACGGAACGGCCAGCAGGCGGGTCACCGAGTGGCGCTGGACGAGCTCCATCAGGGCGGCCGGGTCGAACCGGCGGAGCATCACGTGGCGGCCGCCGATCATCGTCAGGAAATGGGGCGTGCCCCAGCCGTTGACGTGGAACAGGGGGACGACATGGAGGACCACGTCGTCCTCGGTGAAGCCCAGCCCGATCTGGGCCGCGAAGCTGTGCAGGTACAGCTCCCGGTGGGTCATCGCCACGCCCTTGGGCAGGCCCGTCGTGCCGCTCGTGTAGAAGAGCTCGGCGATCGCGTTCTCGTCGATCTCGGGCTGGATCGGCTCATGCGACGCCGACGCCAGGAGCCCTTCGTAGCCGTGATCGGCGATCCCACCTGCCTCGCCGTCGAAGACGATGAAGGTCGGCCGGCCGGTCAGGCGCGGACCGATCTCCTCGACCAGGGGCAGGAAGTCCCGATGGAAGGCCACGACCTTCGAGCCGGCATGGTCGAGGATGTAGGCGATCTCGTGGGGCGCCAACCGGATGTTGATCGGATTGAGCACCGCGCCCGCCTCGAGGACGCCGTAGTACGCCTCCAACAGGTGATGGGTGTTGTAGGTGATGAACGAGACTCGATCCCCGGCGTTGACGCCGAGCCCATGCAGGGCGTGGGCCAGGCGGTGGGTGCGCTCGGCGAACTCGCGGTAGGTGAATTGCCGGTCGCCGTCGATGACCCCGATCTTGTCGCCGAAGAACGCCGCCGCCCGATCGCGGAAGTCGAGAACCGACAAGGGAACGAACATCGAGGCCCTCCTACCGGATCATCGTACCGGCTACCCCAGCAGGCGGAGCACCTCGCCCGCAATGCTGATCGACTCGAGGGTCGGTAGCATCGTGTTGCCGAACGTGAAGCCGGTGAAGCCGGCCTCGATATAGGTCGACAGGCGCTCGGCGGCCCGCTCCGGCGTGGAGGCCGTCAGGGCGCCCCTGCGCGCCGGGGCGATCCGCTCCAGGACCGCCTGCGCCTGGCTCTCGTCGGCCACCGGAATGACCGGTGACCCGATCGTGCGAACGATGGTCGACGGGTCGCGGCCGACCGCCTCGCAATGCTGCTCGAGGACCTCTGTCTTGTGGCGCAGGTCGGCCAGCGACCCTGCAAACCAATGGGTCATGTCGGCGAACTCGGCGGCCAGCCGGAGCGTCCGTCGCTCACCCATCCCCCCGATCAGGATCTGCGGACCACGTGGCTGGAGCGGGCGGGGCTGGTTCAGCGCCCGATCGATCCGGTAGTGGTCACCGGCGAAGCTCGGCCGGTCCTCGGTGAACATCAGGTGGCAGATCGTGAGCGCTTCGGCGAGCCGATCCATCCGCTCGCCGATCGGCGGGAACTCAAATCCGTAGCCGATGTGCTCGGCCTCGTTCCAGGCCGCCCCGATGCCCAGGATCGCCCGACCGCCGCTGATCACGTCGAGCGTCGTCACCTGCTTGGCCAGGAGGGCCGGGTTGCGGTAGGTCACGCCGGTGACGAGCGTGCCCAGGCGGACCTTCTTCGTGCTGGCAGCGATCCCGGCCAGGGTCGAATACGCCTCGAGCATCGGCTGGTCTTCGGAGCCAACGCCCGGGATCTGGTTGAAATGGTCCATTACCGTGACGAGCTCGAAGCCGGCCGCCTCGGCCGCCTGGGCCAGCTCGACCACCCGGCCGAACAGGCCCTCGTTGGGGACGCCGGGGAAGGTGAAATTCGGCATGTGATAGCCGAAGAACGGACGGCTCTTGTTGACATTCATGAGGCTGCCTCCGGGTCGTGCCAGTGATCTCCCTGGGCGAGGACAGCTGCCGCCGCGGCGGGTCCCCAACTGCCCCGGACGTACTCGTGGATCGGCGGCGCGGTCCGCAGGACGGGATCGATCACCCGCCAGGCGGCCTCGACCGAGTCCTCCCGGGCGAACAGCGACTGGTCGCCTCGTTGGGCGTCGCCGATCAGGCGCTGGTAAGGCGGCCGCTCGCCGCCACTCTGGTGCCGCGCGAACAATTCGACGGCTTCGCCCAGCATCGCTTCGCCGGGCCGTTTCGCCCGGGCCCCGAGCGAGATCGACATGTCCGGGGTCAGCCGGAAACGAAGGTGGTTGCCGTCCGGCGGCTCGATCTCTTGAAAGACCACCTCGGGTGGCTGGCGCAGCTCGACCAGGACCTCGGTTGCCGTGACCGGCAGGGCCTTGCCCGCCCGGACGTAGATGGGCACGCCGCCCCAGCGCCACGTATCGAGGTGGAGGCGCAGGGCGACGAAGGTCTCGACCGTGGAGTCCGGGGCAACGCCCTTGACCGACCGGTAGCCGCGGTACTGGCCGCGGACCACGTCCTCGGGTCGCAGCGGGCGGAGCGAGTCGAGCACCTTGAACTGCTGGTTGCGGACGGCCTCGGGGGTCCGGCCCGATGGCGCCTCCATCGCCAGCAGGCTGATCACCTGGAGGAGGTGGTTCTGGACCACGTCGCGGATCGTGCCCGCCTGGTCGAAGAACGCCCCGCGGTCGGCCACGTCGAACGCCTCGGCCATCGTGATCTGAATGCTGGCCACGTACTCCCGCCGCCAGATCGGTTCCAGGAACGAGTTGGCGAACCGGAAGTAGAGCAGGTTCTGGACGGGTTCCTTGCCCAGGTAGTGGTCAATCCGGAAGATCGACGCCTCGCTGAACGCCCGATGGACCGTGGAATTGAGCGAGCGGGCACTGGCGAGGTCGCGGCCGAACGGCTTCTCGACGATGATCCGCGCGCCGCGAGCGCAGCCGGACCGCTTGAGGTTGTCGATGACCGGGGCAAACAGCGACGGCGGAATCGCCAGGTAATGGAGCGGATGGGCGGCCTCGCCCAGCTCGGTCCGGAGGGCGTGGAATGTGTCGAGGTCATCGTCCGAGCCCTTGACGTAGCGGAGCCTGGCAAGGAGCTTCGCCAGCACGACCTCGTCCAGGTTGGCGCTGGCCTGCAGGCTCGCCCGGGCTCGGGCCCGGAGCGTGTCGAGATCACCCGAGCGGGCCACCCCGATGATCGGCAGGTCGAAGTCCTCGTCCCGGATCAATCCGGCCAGGGCCGGGAAGATTTGCTTGAAGGCCAGGTCGCCGGTTGCGCCGAAGAAGACGAAGGCGTCCGACAGGACGGCCCTCACGCCTTGGTCTCGAGGTGGCCGCCGAAGCCGAGGCGCATCGCCGACATCACCTGGTCGGCGAAGTCGGCTTCACCGCGCGACGTGAACCGGGAATACAACGCCGTTGTCAGGACCGGGGCGGGCGCGCTGACATCAATCGCCGCGATGCTCGTCCAGCGGCCCTCGCCCGAGTCCGAGACGCGTCCGGCGAAGCCCTCCAGGTCGGGGCTCTGCAGGAACGCCTGGGCGGTCAGGTCGAGCAGCCACGAGGCGACGACGCTGCCTCGCCGCCAAACCTCGGTGACCGCGGGCAGGTCGAGCGTGTAGCGATACAGCTCGGGCTCGCGCAGGGGTGCCGTCTCGGCATCGACTGGCCTGCCCTCGAGTCCAGCTCCGGCATGGCGCAGGATGTTCAGGCCCTCGGCGTAGGCAGCCATCAGCCCGTACTCGATGCCGTTGTGGACCATCTTCACGAAGTGGCCGGCGCCGCTCGGACCGCAATGGAGGTAGCCCTGCTCGGCAGAGTCGGGATCGCCCTGCCGGCCCGGGGTCCGTCGGGCCGAGTCGACGCCGGGGGCCAGCGACTTGAACAGCGGCTCGAGCCGGGCCACGCCGTCGGCGGGGCCGCCGATCATCAGGCAGTAGCCGCGCTCCAGGCCCCACACGCCGCCGCTCGTCCCGCAGTCGAGGTATTCGATCCCCTTGGCGGCCAGCTCGCCGGAACGGCGCAGGTCGTCGCGGTAGTACGAGTTGCCTCCGTCGACGATCACGTCGCCATTGCTCAGGAGTGGGACGAGGTCCGCCAGGGTGGCGTCGACCGAGCCGGCCGGGACCATCAGCCAGACGACGCGGGGCGCCGGAAGCTGGCCGACGAGGTCCTGGAGCGAAGTTGCGCCGGCCGAGATCGCGCCGTCCGCCTTGAGGCCGTCGACGGTCTCGGCGTGGCGGGCGTAGCCAACCACCCGGTGCCCGTCGTGCAGCCAGCGCCGCGACATGTTTGCGCCCATTCGGCCAAGCCCGATCATGCCAACGTCCATCTGGTCCCTCACCTCTGCGCGGCCACGTTCCCGGACAGGATAGAGGCGAGGGCGAAGGCGGGCCGTGGGGGCGGGTTCCTGCTGCGCGGCGCCAGGCCGGGCGTCGCCGGCCGCCGCGTCGGGCTTCCTTGAGCCTGGCCGTTCTTGGTGGATGGTCGCTGCGAGCGCAAGCCGAGGGCTCAAGCTTGGGCCGAGCCTTGGCGCTGAGCGATTCGTTGCCAGCCACGCTCGAGTCGAGCACGAATCGGACGAGCTGCCCGGGCAACCCGCCGCCCGAATACCAGAATCACGGCCTTGTCGATCTCGCTATGCGTGCAGCGACCATGCACCGAGAATAGCGAGGCGCAAGGGCGCTAGCCGCCCGCCCCCGGCCCGACAGACCCATGCAGTCGAGTCGATCACGGCGGGGTCGCGGAACCCGGGGCCGCGAGCGGCAGGCCGGCGCCGTGTCGGTAGAACGGGATCGGCTCGGCGGGCAGCGGCGTGTTGCCCAGGACCAGGTCGGCCGACTTCTCGGCCAGCATCATCACCGGGGCGTAGATGTTGCCGTTCGTGACGTAGGGCATCGAGGATGCGTCGATCACCCGCAACCCCTCGAGCCCGTGGACGGCCATCGTCAACGGGTCGACGACGGAGGCGTCGTCCGTCCCCATCCGGCAGGTGCATGACGGATGGAGCGCGGTCTCTGCGTCCCGGGCAACCCAATCCAGGATCTGCTGATCGGTCTCCACGCCGGAGCCCGGCGACGTCTCGCCCGCGTTGTAGGGCTCGAACGCCGGCTGGTTGAGGATCCGCCGGGCGACCCGGATCGCCTCGATCCATTCGCGCCGGTCCTGGGCCGTCGACAGGTAGTTGAAGCGCAGGGCGGGGTGAACGGCGGGATCGGTGGACGTGACCTTCACCGATCCGCGCGAGTCCGAGTACATCGGCCCGATGTGGACCTGGTAGCCGTGGCCGCCCGTCGGACCGGAGCCGTCGTAGCGGATCGACAAGGGCAGGAAGTGGAACATCAGGTTGGGGTAGGCAACCTCGTCGTTGCCGCGCACGAACCCGCCGCCCTCGAAGTGGTTCGTCGCCCCCGGACCGCTGCGCAGGAACAGCCACTTGAAGCCGATCCACGGCCGGCGCCACTTCTGGGTGATCGGCTGCATCGAGACCGGCTGCCGGCTGGCGTACTGGATGTAGACCTCGAGGTGATCCTGGAGGTGCTCGCCCACCCCCGCCAGGTCGTGCACGACATCGATCCCCAGGGCGCCGAGCTCGGCAGCGTTGCCCACCCCCGAGAGCTGCAGGAGCTGCGGCGAGTTGATCGCTCCCCCGCTCAGGATGACCTGGCCGCCGCGGAGGCGCCGGCCGCCCGCCAGCTCGACGCCCACCGCCCGCCGGCCTTCGAACAGGATCCGGGTGACGAAGGCGCGCGTCTTGACGGTCAGGTTCGGGCGATTCATCACCGGGTGGAGATACGCCCGGGCCGCGCTCAGCCGACGGCCTCGCTGGATGTTCCGGTCGAACGCCGCGAAGCCTTCCTGGCGGTAGCCGTTGACGTCGCCGGTTAGTGGATAGCCGGCCTCCTGGACCGCTTCGAAGAAGGCCCGGAAGAGGGGGCTCGTGGCCGGTCCGCGCTCCAGGACCAGCGGACCCTGGTGGCCCCGCCAGGGGTCGTCCGCCGCGGCGGCCAGGCAGCTCTCCATCCGCTTGAAGTAGGGCAGGCAGTGGGCGTAGTCCCAGCTGCCCATCCCGGGATCGGCCGCCCAGCGCTCGTAGTCGAGCGGATTGCCGCGCTGGAAGATCATCCCGTTGATGCTGCTCGAGCCGCCCAGCAGCTTGCCCCGGGCATGGTAGATCCGGCGGCCGTTCATGAACGGCTCGGGCTCCGATTCGTACTTCCAGTCGTAGAACCGGCTGCCAATCGGAAACGCCAGGGCTGCCGGCATGTGCACGAACACGTCGAAGCGATAGTCGGGTCGACCCGCCTCCAGGACGAGCACCCGGTTGGCCGGGTCGGCGCTCAGTCGATTGGCCAGGGCAGACCCGGCCGAGCCTCCGCCGACGATGATGAAGTCGTACTGGGTTGCGGCCATGGCCGCGATGCTAGCAGCGTCGGTGGGCCCGATCGATGGCGTTGCGGGCTGGCCGGCACTGCACCGCCGGCCGGCGCTGCTGCGCTCGCCGGCCGGCGAGGTTGCCTGCTACCAGCCGAGCTCGGCGGCGTGGCCTGACGACAACCCAGCGGCCACCGAACCCGGGCCGGCGTACGCTGCCCCGCCGGCGTCCGTGGCAACACCGATGATGTGGCTGCGGTGGATGAGGGCGAACGGATAGCGCCCGGCCAGGCGCCGATCGGCCAGCCAGCGCACCCGGACATTGGTCATCGGGATGAACGGCGGGTCGGTCGCATCGATGAACGCGGTCATCGACGCCAGCGGATGGAGGTAGCAATAGCCGTAGACGATGTGGGCGGCGGTCATGACGACCAGCCGGCGTGGCGCTTTCTCGACGAGATGGTCATCCGACGGGGCGGGCAGATCCGGGACCTTCTGGCCGATGATCCCGATCTCCTCGAGGTGGACCCGCAGGTCGTGGAACGTCAGCCTCGTCGGCAACCCGAGGCGCGACAGGAGGATGACATCGTGGATCGTGAAGAAGCCGTCGAGCAGGTTGACGTAGTCGGAGACGCGGCGGAACGAGCCGAGATCGACCGAGCCCTCGGCCCGTAGGTGCGTCCCGATCAATTCGAGCCGGGTCAGGACCGGCGGGGGAACGCCCACGTGCAGTTCAGCCATGGCGGGTTCGTCGCCCAGCTGCCACTCATCGGCGGCCACGGCTGGCGGGTCGAGGATGGCAACCGGCACGCGCGGCGAGCCAGGCGCCAATGGGACATCCGGAGAACGCACCGAATCGGCGGCCGGGCCCGACCGTGATCGGGAGCGCTGCGCCGTGAGCATATGGGCAGTGTCGTTCGCGCAACGACCGGTTGACATCACCCGTTGGTACGGGCCCGCTGGCCGCGACTGCTGCCGGCCCGCCGGGCGGCCCCGACCTCGAGCTAACCCTCGAGCTCGATCTCGCGTTTGCGTCGGGCAACGAAGGCAGCCAGCTCCGACTCGATCCCCGGATCGAGGGCCGGCGCCTCGAACTCGGCCAGGAGCGCCTTCCAGATGCCGTTCGCCCGCTCGGTCGCGGTTCGGGCTCCATCGTCGTGCCAGGTCTCGAAGTTGCGCCAGTCCGACAAGAGCGGCCGGTAGAAGGCCGTCTCGTAGCGTTCCAGGGTGTGGGCGGTGCCGAAGAAGTGACCGCCCGGCCCGACGTCGACCATCGCCTCGAAGCCGAGCTCGGCCTGGTTGACCGGGAACGGGACGAGCACCTCGGCCATCATCTGCAGGATCTCGGCATCGACGATGAGCTTCTCGAACGACGCCGTCAGACCACCCTCGAGCCAGCCGGCGCCCTGGTAGAGCAGGTTGACTCCACCCATCACGGCGCCCCACACGGCCATCTCGGACTCGTAGGCGGCCTGGGCATCGACCACGTTCGAGGCGGTCACGTTGGACGAGCGCCACGGCAGCCGGTAGCGCCGGGCCATCTGGCCGCTCGCAAACGCGCCCTTGACGTACTCGGGCGTCCCGAATGCCGGCGCGCCGGAGCGCATGTCCACGTTCGAGGTGAAGGCGCCGTAGACCATCGGGCTGCCCGGCCGGACGATCTGGGCCAGGGCGACGAGGAAGAGCGCCTCGGCATTCTGCTGGGCGATCGCGCCGGCCAGCGAGACCGGGGTCATCGCCCCGGCCAGGGTGAACGGGGTCGCCACGACCGGCTGGCCATGCAGCGCCATCTCGATCAGGCCGTCGGACATCGGGCCGTCGAGCCGGAGCGGCGAGTTCGTGTTGATGATCGTGATCAGGCTCGGCCGGCGGGCCAGCTCGTCGCGATCGATCCCGCGGCTGAGGCAGCTCATTTCGATCGCGTCGTCGACGACCCGTCGGCCGGCCCCCAGGCAGTGCCAGGTCTTGTCGAGCAGGCCGATCAGCGCCTGGTACATGTCGAGGTGGCGGGTCGCCACCGGCAAGTCGGTCGGCTCGAGCGGGCCGCCGGCTTCCTGGTGGATGATGTCCAGGCTCGAGATCACCTTGACGTAGTCGACGAAATCGGCGAAGTTGCCCGCCCGCCGGCCGCGATCGAGGTCGGTCACGAACGCCGGCCCGCCAACCGAGCTGAAGACGAGGTGGTCCCCGCCCAGGACCACGTCCCGCCCGGAATTGCGCGCGTGCAGGCGAAACTCGGCCGGCGCCTTCGCGACGAGCTCCTCGACCAACCCATCGTCGAGCCGGACGGAGCGCCGGGCGCGATCCACTTCCGCACCGGCAGCCTCAAGCAGCGCGAGTGCCCGGTCGCCCAGGACCTCAAAGCCGATCTCGCGCAGGATCCGGAGCGAGGCGAGGTGGATCGTCTCGACCTGGTCGGAGCTCAGGATCTCGACCGGTCGGAACGGGTTCCTGATCGATCGCCAGGGCAGCTGGACGATGCCGCCCGAGACCCGGCGCGGACGGCGGCGGGGCCGCTCGCTTGTCATCGCCACATCATCGTCGCCCGGGCGACGGCCGGTCGCGTCGTCACGTGGCGCCGGCCCACCGGTACGATCGGGTGATGGCCCTCCGAAGGGCACCGGACCGAGACTCGGTTCTCTGCCATCGCGCATTCGGAGGGACCGTGGAACCGACCCAGGTGGGCGCTCAGGGACTGACCGGGACGATCCTCGAGGATCCCGCGGTCGAGGTCGGCTCGCGCCGAAGCCGGCTGCGCCGGTTGCTCGATGCCGGCCGCTGGCGCAGCCAGGGACGAGTCGCGACGCATCCGGCCGCGCGCGTCGGGGCGTCGGTCGCGGAATTCGATTTCCAGCGCTGGATGCTGCTCATCCGGCTGGTCAGTTTCGTCGGGGTGGCCGGCCTCGCTCCCCTGTACGGCCATGCCGAGCCGGTTGCCCTGGCGTCCGCCTTCCTGCTCATCGGCGCACTGATCCTGGTCCAGGTCTTCTGGATGCGCGGCGCCCGCAGTCCGGCCGCCTGGCAGCGCTTCGCCGTGGCCGCCTTCGCGGTCGACTCGGCGGTTGGCTACCTCGTCGGCGAGGCACTCCTCGGGACGCCCGACTGGATCGGGTTCTTCGTCTATCCGATCCTGGCCCTCGAGGGGGCCGTCTTCTTCGGGATGGGCGGCGCGCTGGCCTCGGCG
>JADGQK010000152.1 GCA_017881915.1 Chloroflexota bacterium
TCCCCTGGATCAGGCTCCGCATCGAGGCGCGCTGATCCATCGCGACGACGAGCATCCGACCGCTGGGGTCGCAGATCTGCTGATACGCACGTAGTTGCGCCGTTGTGAGTGCCATTGGGCTGCCTTGTCTCCCGTCGGGCTTCGTGGTCCCACCAAACGCGGGTCTGACCACGTATCCCAACCTTCCAGGGGTTAGGTTGCAGACTGCTGGACGACGATCACGCCTCCGAAGCTGCGGCGAAGGAGGCGGAGCCGCCGGGAGGAGATCGGCGGCTCCGCCTCGTGGGTGATGACGTCTGCCACGCCGGCTCTGTCGTGAGGGGGTCAGGGAACGATGAGCACCTTGTGCGCCGACTTGTCCGATCGCAGCGTCTCCAACGCGGCGCCGTAGTCGTCGAGCGCGAAGCGGTGCGTGATGATTCCATCGGTGCGGATGCGACCCGACCGCAGCGCGGCGATCGCGGACGCGAAGGATGTGATCTCGGCGAACGACCCGATGATGGAGATCTCGCGGCGGAACACCTCGAACGGGTGAAACGAGAGCGTCTCGTCGGCACGGGTGACCCCGTAGACCAGCATCGTGCCGCCGTTGCGCGTCAGCCCCACGCAGATGTCGCCCACGATGGTCGCCCCGGTGGCCTCGACGACGATGTCGTAGCCGCGCCCCCCGGAAGCCTCCATCGTGAGCTTCCGGTTTCCGACCGGATCCGTGCGCGAGATCTGGATCGTCTGGTCGATCCCGAACGCCCTCGCCCGGTCGAGCTTGAACTGGGTCGGAGCGGCGACGGTGACGGAGGCAGCGCCGCCGGACTTGATCAGCTGGGCAAGCAGCAGGCCCGTCGGCCCGGCCCCGAACACCAGCGCGGACGACCCCGGCCAGACCTTGAGGCGCTCCAGCCCGTGCGTCGCGCACGCCGCCGGCTCGGTGAAGACGGCCGTGTCGATCGGCAGGCCCTCGGTCGAGAAGACGAGGCGCTCGTGGACGACGACGTGCTCGGCGAAGAAGCCCGGGAAGTTGCTCCCGAGCCCCTGGAGCGCGGTGCATCGGATCGGGTTTCCAGCGAGGCAGTAGTCGCAGAGCCCGCAGTTGACGTTGGGGTTGACCGAGACCTGCTCGCCGACCCGGACCCGGGTCACACCACTGCCGATGGCTTCGACGGTCCCGACAAGCTCGTGACCGGGGATCAGGGGGAAGGCGGCGTTGAAGTCACCGTTGTGGATGTGCAGGTCCGTGCCACAGACCCCGACCTGGATGACCTTGATCCGGACTTCGCCGGGCCCGGGCTCCGGATCCGGAACATCCATGATCGAGAAGGATCGGGGGGCGTCATAAACGACCGCCTTCATGACACAACTCCCACGCTCGATGACGGACTGTCTCCGCAGGCGCCGACCATGAGGACGGCGGCTGGGACCGACGTGATGCCCAACATGCCTCGCTTCCCTGCGACGGCGACATCCCACCGGTCGTAGATCGCGCTGTCAGACAGCGCTGTCGTACAGACTAGTGGCGACCGCGCCGGCGGTCAACCCCCCCCTCGCCATCGCGTTGTCGACGGCCGGCGATTTCCGTCCGAGCCAGGCGGCCGGTGACGGTGTCACCGCGCCCCGCGCGGCCGGGCCGCGTCACGTGCGAATGCAATGGGCCCTATCGCGCCTGGAGCACACCGAGCTTCGCGAACACCGACCGGAGGCTCGGGTACCCGTCGCGGAAGATGTCGTAGACCGCACCGTAGATCTCGTGGCGGTCGGGATCCGGCTCGATGACCGGACCGAGGCGGGCCCACACCGAGGCAGCCGATGTCGGGTCAAGCGCCCCGACTCCGCCTCCGGCGAGAAGGCACGCGCCGAGCGCGGCCTGATCGCCGCTCTCCAGGTGCCTGACGGGAAGACCGAACACGTCGGCGACGATCCGCTGCCACTCGGGGCTCTGCCCGCCCCCTCCTGCGAGCGTGATCATCGACCCGAGTCTGCCGGCCGAGGCCAGGGCGCGGGAGGCGTCATAGCACCCCATGGTGATGCCTTCGACGACCGCCCTCACGAGCTCGGCGCGCCCGTGGGACGCGGTCAGCCCAAGGAAGACGCCCTTCGCCGACGGGTCGAGATGGGGGCTCCGCTCGCCGGCAAGGTACGGGAGGAAGATGAGGCCTCGGCTTCCCGGTGGCACGGAGCGGGCCAGCTCCAGCATGCTCGCGTAGGCATCCCTGCCCTCGAGCTCGAAGACCTCGTCCCTGAGCCACTGCAGGGCCAGCCCGGCGGAGAGGATCGCCGCCAACCGGTACCAGCCCGCAACGCCGGGAGCGGGCGGGAGCACCGAGCAGTACGTGTAGGTGCTGCCGGTCGGGTCGGTGTCCGGATCGTCGGAGGGCACGGCGAGCTGGCCGCCGGTGCTGAGCGTCAGCAGGAACGTCTCGCGGCTCGTCAATCCTGCCCCGAGCATGCCGATGGGCGTATCTGCCCCCCCGACGACCACGGGAATCCCGGGGGGGATGCCGAGCTGGGCCGCGGCGGCCGCGCGAAGGGTCCCGGCCACCTCCGAGGCCTCGAGCAGCGGTGGCAGTCGATCCGGATCGATGCCGACCCCGGCAACGAGCTCGGGCGCCCAGCGGCGCGTCGCCGGGTTGAGCAATCCGGTACCGGAGCCGTCACTCGGTTCCGTGGCCACCTCCCCGGTCAGGCGCAGCCGCAGGACGTCCTTCGGGGACATGAACAGGGCGGCCCGGCCGAGCAAGGCCGGATCGTGCGTGCGAAGCCAGGCAAGGGTCGCCGCCATGAAGCCGCTGGCAAGACGCCCTCCCGACAGCCGGATCACGCTCTCGCTGCCAAGCCTCTCGGTGAGCCCGGCGGCTTCTCGGCCGCTCCGCTGATCGGGCCAGATCACCGCGGGAGCGATTGGCTCGTGCGCGTCGGACAGGAGCACGAGGCCATGCATCTGGCCGGAGAGCCCGATCGCCAGGATGCGATCCGCAACCGTCGCGCCGTCGGGAGGCTGGCCCGCAGCGTCCGAACGAGCCGCGCCCGTCGCCTTGACCACGCCGCGCCACCAGGCATCCGGATGCTGTTCCGCCCTGCCGGGCGCCGGTCGGTCGATCCCGTATTCGGCAGCCCCCTGGCCGACGATCTGGCCGTCGATCGACGTGAACAGAACCTTGACCGAGCTGGTGCCGAGGTCGATCCCCAT
>JADGQK010000079.1 GCA_017881915.1 Chloroflexota bacterium
TTACGCCGCCGGCCGGCGCCCAGGCGTTGAAGGACGGGATCATATTCACGTACCCGACGAAGCTGGCCGCAGGTCTGTACACATACGTGTTCCACGGCGACCAGCATGTGCCGAAGGGCCTGGCCGCCAACTGCACGAAACGCCCGTTCACTGGGGGGCCATCGATCACGGTCACGAACCCGCCGCCGACCCCTACGCCCAAGCCGACGCCGAAACCCACTCCCAAGCCGACGCCCAAGCCGACGCCGAGGCCGACGCCCAAGCCGACGCCGAGGCCGACCCCAAGGCCAACACCCGTGGCCACTCCGGCCCGAACGCCGGCTCCGACGCCGGTGCCGACTCCTGCACCCGCCGCCACTCCCGTGACCCCATCCGACGCACCGTCCGCGAGCCCGAGCCCGAGCTCGAGCGACGGGTCCGTGGCGATCATCGGTGATCCTGGATCGAGCAATGGACCCGGCAGCTCCGCCGGAGCCGCGGCCGCGCCAATCGTGCCGGGCTCGCCCTCGGGCGGCTCCGGATCGCCACTGCTCTTCCTGCTCGCGGCCTCGATCCTGGCGGCGGGTTACCTGTGGTTCCTGGCCCGTCGCCGGAGACGCCGACCCGAACCCGCCCTGGCGCCCGTGACGGCTTCACCGTTCGCAGGCCCCCGTCGGCCGATGCCGGCCGGGCGGATCGCGCCGCCGAAACCGGAAAAGGCCAAGCGGACAAGGGCGCCCAAGGCTAACGCCGCCCTCGCGACGTCCGCGGCAGCCATCTCGGCGGCACCAAGCGCGGCGCTGCTCGACCCGCCGCCGAGCGAGCCGCAACCATCCATGACGGCGCCCGCCGAGCCATACGGCGAAGCGCTCATGCCACGCTGGCGACGACCGTCGCTCAGGACGGCCCGCTACGCAAGCCCGAGAGTCGCGCCCGAGCCGGCGCCTGCCCTCACCTTCGCTGGCGGCGCTGGCGCCGGCCTCCAACGTCGCCTGGTCCGCTACGACCTGGTCGCATTGATGGACGTTCCGGATGAGATTCAGGGCGCCCAGGTTGGCCAGCTCCAGGCGAACGACGAAGTCGAGATCACCGGCCGCCAGGGAGCCTGGGTCAAGGTCCGCACGCCGCTCGGCGCAGAGGGCTGGATCCATCGGACGACGCTCCAGGCAACGGGCGAGGCCCGCGAGGCAGCCAGCTCCCCGCGGGGCCGCGAATTGCCAGCCGCCCCAGCGGCAGCCGTCGCGCCCGACTCAATCGAGGCGGACGGGGCCATGGGCGCCTTTGCCGCGGCCACCGCGGCCCACGAGCGGGCGCTCGAGGCGGCGCGGGGCACGCCAGGGGTCAGCGATCTGCCGGTCGATTCGAAGCCCGCGAAACGCCCTCGGACGCGCCGTCCGGCAACGCCCAAGTCGGCCCCGAACACCTAGCCGCGGGCGAAACCGCGGTGTCCCGCGCTGGTCAGGTCGTCGGGATCACGAGGACGAACTTGCCGTCCTTGTCGGGGTAGGCTCCGCTCGGCCGTTTCCAGGGCAGGTAATCGCGCGGGAGCGCCCCGACTGGCACGAGCGCGTCGGGCGGTCGAGAGTAGCCCCAGATCGTCGAGAGACGCGGATACCACACGTCCTCGATCCGGACGGCCGTGACGACGAAGTTGTCGGTCAGCTCCGGATCGGCCGTGGCCGTGAAGCCCGAGACCACCCACGAGTGGGCCCCGCGCCAGACCATCAGTCCGGCCGGTCGATTCGTGACCCGGATCTGTCGAGCGGCGAGATGGATCGCGTCCTTGATCGTCGTCTTCTCGGTGACCGCGTAGTTGCCGTAGCCGAGCTCTGCCAGGCCCTTCGCCCAGGCCTCGGGCTCGGCCGCGCCGTCGGGGGCGGGCGCGATCGAACGGACCAGGGCAAAGATGTGCGCCTGGGTCCTCTGGCTCGTGTCGGCACCGGTATCCATGATGTTCATGGCGGTCTGCATCGCGGCCGGCACGCACCAGGTGTCCTTGAGCTCACCGACGTAGTCGCCCATCTTGTACAGATCCATGGCGAACGGCCCAGGCGTGGGCGACGGCGAAGGCGACGGACGCGGACTTGTGCCCGGGGACCCGCTCGCACCCGCCGCGCCGGGAGATTGCGCCGACGGGCTGGGCAGGATCGAGACCGCCGGACCGGTCGAGTTCGATGGCAACGCCGTGGCCGGGTTCAGGCGTGCCCAGGGTGTGACGAGGGGATCGACCGCGAGGGTCGCGCCACTGGCCAGGGCCTGACCGGTCGCATACAGGACGCCGGCTCCCAGGCCGACGATTGCCAGGCCGATCGCGGTGGTCCGAAGGAAGCTCGGCATGAATCCGACGGGCTGCCGCCTGCCGGTTCGCCGGGCCATCGGCAGGCGACCGGACATCGCCGGCGCAGCCCCGATCCGGATGATCCGCGGGACGAGGGCCAATGACATGATCACGACCTTGAGGCCCATCCCGATCGCGAAGCCGGCTGGAATCGCGGCGAGCCCGATCCGGGGCACCAGGGCCTGGGCGGAGATCACGATGGCCACGAAGCCGACGATCGAGGCGACCGTGGGCAGGATCGTGTTGTGGGTGGCGTAGATTGCCCGGCTCAGGAGATGAGTCAGGCTCTCGAGCGGGACCGAGATCGCGAAGACGGCCAGCACGCCGGTCGTCCGGGCGATGTCCGTGTCGTCGAAGGCGCCGCCTCCGAGCAGAACCCGGATTGCCAGGCCGCTGATGATGAACAGGCCCAGCCCCGCGGCGATCGTGAGGAGCGTGATCGTGGCGAGCGTCGACCGAAAGATCCGGGTGAACCCCGGCCGATCGCCGGCGACGGCGGCCGTGGACATGGCCGGAAAGGCGGCGATCGCGAACGAGGCGCCGATCAGGCTGACCGGCACGCTCTGGAAGTTGCGGGCGAAGCTGACCGAGCTGACCGAGCCGGGGGTGAGCGTCGAGGCGAGCGCCGTGAAGTACAGGAACGTGAGCGGTTCGATCGGATGGCTGACCATCTTGGGGATCATCAGCCGGATGAACTCGGCAACGCCCTTCGTCCGGAAGGCGAGGCTGGGTCGAGGCCGGAAGCGCGTCCGGTAGATGCCCGCGACCCGGATCGCCAGGTGGGCCAGCGCTCCGACCACGGCCCCAACTGCCGCTCCGACGATCCCGATCCGGGGACCGAGCAACACGGTCCCGGCAACGATCCCGCCGTTGTACATGAGCGGGGCCAGGCCGTAGGCCAGGAAGCTCCGCTCAGCCACCAGGATCTCGCCCAGGACGAGCGACGCCGCGAAGATCACCGGCGTCACACACATGATCCGGAACAGCTCGATGTACAGCTCACGCTGGTCGCCCTGGAACCCTGGGGCGATGAGCGCGATCGTCTGCGGGGCGAAGATGAACAGCAGACCGGCCGCCACCGCCATCACCCCGACGGCCATGGTCAGGACAGCTCGGCCGAACGCCCGGGCCGCCTCGCTTGCATCGGCGCGCAGCCCGATGAAGATCGGCACGAACGGCGCGACGAGGCCGCCTGCGACCAGGACATCAAGGGCGAGCTCGGGCAGCACGAACGCCGCGTTGTAGGCATCAAGCTCGGGCCCGGCGCCGAACGTGTGGGCAAACATCCGGTCCCGGACCAGGCCCATCAGATAGCCGGCGAACGTGAGGCTCGACAGGATCAGCGCCCCGCGCGGCAGCGCGGTCGACAGCATGGCCCTGGTCCGGCGGACGTACGAGGCGTACGAGGGAGCGTTTGGACGCATGGGCCTACGTGTTTCCTATGGGGCTACTGAGATCGTCCGTCAGTCGCCGACAAAGACGCAAGCCAAGGCTCCAGTGTGGCGGCGCACGCAGGCACCAGTGGCCGCTCGCAGCCCTGGACCTGTAGCCTCCAGGGATGGTTCCAGCCAGGCCCGGGTCGACGTTACGAGGACGTCAGAGGAGGCGCCGTCGCGCCCTGGCCGCCAGCCGCTTCGCGCGTGCCGCCGACCGTCGCCCGACCCGAGGGAGTCCGCTGGACTGCTCGACCGTCCATGCCAGGGTGTACTTCAGAATCCCTCCTGGATCGCGTTCGCGCCACGCCGCCGCCGCACGGATCGCGACCTCGCGCCGCGTCCGGGACCGCATCGGCGTGTCATCCAGGTAAGCCGCCCGAAGGACCTCGGCGCGCAGACGCAACTTCGTCGGTCCGGGCAGCGCCGAGCCTCGGACCGCCTCGGACAGGGATTCCTGGAGATGCGTCATTCGCGCAGTGAGGACGACTGCGGCATCGGCGATGCCACCCTGGCGCTCGGCCCGGGCAGCCTCGGTCCGATCGGGAAAGCGGCGATAGAAGAAGAGCGGTTCGGGGATCCGAACGATCGGCCCGAGCATCGCCAGCTCAAGGGTGAGGACCACGTCGGGACCGTACACATCCTGGAACAGGTGGGTTCGCTGGAGCGCGTTGCGGTGGGCAAGGCCGTAGACCTGGTAGAAGCCGCCACGTCGGAGCAGGATCCGGACGCGGTCAACGACCGATCGCGAAGACAGATCCGGGTTGTCGTACCGCTCATAGTCGGCGTCGAGGACCTTGCCCACTGGATCGATGAAGCGCATCCCGGAGCTGGCCATCACGGCGATCGGATCGTCCGCCAGGGCCGCCACGCAGCGCCGGACGTACGACCGATCCCAGAGATCATCGTCTGCCGCCCACATGAATAGCTGGCCGCTCGCCAGCGAGAACGCGCGGTTGAAGTTCTGCGGTGCGGTCAGCAGATCCTCGACGCGCTCGTGCCGGATCCGGCTGTCACGGCGCATGAAGTCCCGGACGATATCCGGCGTCCGGTCGGTGGAGGCATTGTCGGAAACGACGACGTCGAGATCGCGGTGGTCCTGGCCCAGCAATGACTCGAGGGCCTGGGCGATGAACGACTCGCCGTTGTGAGTCGGCAGGCCGATCCCGACGAGCGGTGGGCTGGTCACGAACACCTCCTGGGCCGCCGCGTCGGAAACCTCCGGCATAATACGGCGCGTGAAGGTGGTCATCCTTGCCGGCGGCCTGGGGTCGCGTCTTGCGGAGGAGACGGAACTCCGACCAAAGCCGATGGTCGAGATCGGGGACCGTCCGATCCTCTGGCACATCATGAAGCACTACGCCCAGTCGGGCTTCACCGAGTTCGTCGTGGCGCTCGGCTACAAGGGCGATGACATCAAACGCTTCTTCATCGACTTCCTGTCGCTGAGCGGCGACCTGACGGTCCGGATGGGCGACGGCCTGGTCGAGCACCACGACGCCGACCACGACGCCTGGACCGTTCACCTGGTCGACACCGGAGCGGAGACGGGCACCGGCGGACGGGTGGCGAGGCTGGCGCCGTGGCTGGGTGGTGAGCCATTCATGCTGACCTACGGCGATGGCGTCTCCAACGTCGACCTGGCATCCCTGCTGGATTTCCATCGCTCGGCGGGCAAGCTGGCGACCGTCACCGCGGTGCGCCCGCCGGCCCGGTTCGGGGGGCTCGCCTTCGGGCCGGACCGGACCGTCACCTTCACCGAGAAGCCGCAGGTCGGCGAGGGCTGGATCAACGGCGGGTTCATGGTCATCGAGCCCTCCGTCCTCGACTTGATCCCCGGCGATGCGACGAGCCTCGAGGCGGATGTGCTCGAGAGCCTGTCGCGCGAGGGACAGCTGGTCGGGTTCGCCCACGACGGATTCTGGCAGCCCATGGATACGCTCCGCGACGTCCGCTACCTGCGGGCGCTGTGGGCGGCGGGGACAGCGCCCTGGGCGACATGGGAATGATCGACGACACGGTCGGGCACTGGTCGGGGCGGCGGGTGCTCGTGACTGGGGCGGCTGGACTCCTCGGTCGCTCGGTGAGTACGGAGCTGCTCGATCGGGGTGCGAACGTACTCGGGCTCGACATTGCGTGGACGGAACGCGACGCAGTCAACGCAGCTGGCTTCACCACCGTGCCGGGTGACGTCAGGGACTACTCGGCCCTCGACACTGTGCTCCGCGAGGAGCATGTGGACACCGTGATCCACCTTGCGGCCCAAACCCTCGTCGGTCCCGCCGTCGAGGACCCGGTCACAACGTTCAGCCACAACGCCGAGGGAACCTGGACCCTCCTCGAGGCCTGTCGTGGGCGGGGATCGGTGGAACGGATCGTCGTGGCCTCGTCGGACAAGGCCTACGGCGACGCGGGCGGCCGGCCGTATCGCGAGGCGATGGCCCTGCGGCCGACCCACCCATACGACTCCTCGAAGGCGATGGCAGACCTGCTTGCCCAGACCTACGCCCATACGTACGGCCTGCCGGTCGCCATCACGCGCTGCGCCAACCTCTACGGCGGCGGTGACCTCAACTGGAGCAGGATCGTTCCTGGGACCATCCGCTCCGTGCTGCGTGACGAATCGCCGGAGATCCGCTCGGACGGAACATTCCTCCGCGACTACCTCTTCGTTCGCGACGCGGCGATCGCGGTACTCGTCCTGGCCGACGCAGTCGGCCGGCGATCCGAGCTCCGTGGCCAAGCATTCAACTTCGCCGCCGGCCAGCGGCTGACGGCGCTCGAAATGGTGGACCGGATCCTTCAGGTGATGCGATCCACCCTCCGACCCACGATCCTCGCCGTCTCGCGCAACGAGGTTCCGGCCCAGCGCGTGTCGGCCGCACGGGCGCGACGCGAGCTGGGCTGGCGTCCGCAGGTCAGATTGGCGGCTGGGCTGGCCGAGACGGTCGCCTGGTACCGCGCCCACCTGGCCCGGCCCGCCGCGTGACGACGGCCTGTGGCGGATGCGGGTCCACCCTCGAGCCCGTCCTGTCGCTCGGAGACCAGCCGCTTGCCAACGCCCTGCTCACGACCGAAATGCTCGACGAGCCCGAGCCAAGCTTCCCGCTGACCCTCGCCGTCTGCCCGACCTGCGGCCTCGTCCAGATCATGGAAGCGGTGCCCCCCGAGCTGCTGTTCCGCGAATACGCCTATTTCTCATCCGTCTCCGATGCCTTCGTGGAGCACGCGCGGGCGATCGCGATGCGGATGACCGCGGCCTGCCGACTGACGGATCTGAGCCTGGTCATCGAGGTAGCGAGCAACGACGGCTACCTGCTCCAGCACTATGCCGCCCGGGGTATCCCGGTCCTCGGCATCGACCCGGCCCGGAACATCGCGGCAGTGGCGACCGCCCGGGGCATCCCGACGCTGGCCGAGTTCTTCGATCCGGTGCTGGCCGACGAACTGAGCGGATCCGGGCGGGCCGCTGACGTCGTCCACGCCAACAATGTCATCGCCCATGTCCCGGACCTCGATGGATTCGTTGCCGGGATCGCGCGGGTCCTGAAACCAACCGGCGTGGCGGTCATCGAGACCCCGTACGTCCGCGACCTCGTCGAGCGCCTGGAGTTCGACACGATCTACCACGAGCACCGCTACTACCATTCGCTGACCGCCTTGTCGCGCATGCTTGAGCGACAGGGCCTCGTCGTCGCCGGGGTCGAACGGCTGGCAGTCCACGGCGGCTCGCTCCGGATCTTCGCCGTGCACCGAGAACGCCCCGTGTCGGACATCGCCGATGTGCCGGCTGCGTCCGGGCCGGCGATGCTGGCCGACGAGGCCGCGCTCGGGCTTGGGTCCCCGGGCTACTACCTCGACTTCGCGGCCCGCGTGACTGCTCTCGGCAGCGAACTGCAGCGGCTCCTGGCGGGACTCAAGTCGGAAGGCCGGAGCGTCGCCGCCTATGGCGCAGCGGCCAAGGGCACGGTCCTGCTCAATGCCTTTAGGATCGGGCCGGAGACGATCGACTTCGTCGCCGATCGGAGCCCGTATAAGCAAGGACGGTACATGCCCGGCGTACGGATCCCGATCGTACCGACCGAGAGGCTCATCGAAGCCATGCCGGACGCCTGCCTGCTGCTCGCCTGGAACTTCGCGGCGGAGATCCTGGCTCAGCAGCACGAGTACCGTGAGCGTGGCGGCCGGTTCATCATTCCCATCCCGACCCCAGAGCTGGTGTGACGATGATCGAAGGAGTCCGCATCGTGTCCCGAGCCCGGATCCCGGACGAGCGCGGCACGGTCATGCATATGCTCAAGTCGACCGATCCGGAGTTCCTCGGCTTCGGCGAGATCTACTTCTCGACCGTCTATCCCGGCGTCGTCAAGGGCTGGCACCAGCACGCCGAGATGACCCTCAACTACGTCTGCGTCCATGGCCGGATCAAGCTCGTCCTGTTCGACGATCGCGACGGTTCGCCGACCCGCGGCGAGATCATGGAACGTTTCCTCGGCCCCGACGACTACAGCCTCGTCCAGATCCCGCCGGGAGTGTGGAACGCCTTCAAGGGGATGGGCAACGAGGCCGCGATCGTCGCCAATTGCTGCACCCATCCCCACGATCCCTCCCGTTCGACGCGCCTCGATCCGTTCGACAACCACATCCCCTACGACTGGGGCGTTCGACAGCACTGATGAAGGTTCTCGTGACGGGAGCCGCCGGGTTCATCGGCGCCCATGTCGTCCGCCAGTTGGTCGCGCGCGGGCACGAGACGTACGCCCTGGTCAGGCCCGGCGCCCGAGCCGGGCGCCTCGACGACGTCCGTGACCGATCCGAACTGCTCGAGGCCGACCTGGCGGACGTGATCCGGACCGGGGACCTGCTGCGCGAGGTCGAGCCGGAGGCTGTGATCCACCTGGCCTGGTACACGGAGCCCGGACGCTACCGACACGCGCTGGCCGAGAACGTCGCCTCGCTCAGTGCCTCTGCCACGCTCCTCCTCGCAGCGGCCCACAGTGGCTGCCGGCGGGTCGTCCTTGGCGGGACGTGTCTCGAGAATCCCGTCGCGCCGGTCCGACCGGTCTACGATGCCGCGAAGGTCGCCGTCCATCGCCTGTCCGAGGGGTTCGCGAGCGCGGGGATGAGCGTCGCGTGCGGGCACGTGTTCTACCTCTACGGGCCGCTGGAGGACGAGCGACGGGTGATCCCGTCGGTGATTCGAGCGCTTCTGGCCGGCGAGTCGATCGCCACGACGAGCGGGCTGCAGCGACGAGACTACCTGCACGTAACCGATGTGGCCGCAGCCTTTGCCACGCTCGCCGAGTCGTCGCTGACGGGTGGGGTCGATATCTGCTCGGGATTGCTCGTGACACTGGCCGAGGTCCTCCGGATCGTCGGCGAGGAGACCGGCCACCCGGAGCTGCTCCGTCTGGGCGATCTCGGGACGGCGGAAGATGAAGGGTCCGTCTCCCCTGGCGATCTCGGGCCCATGCGCAGCGTCGGCTGGCGGCCGGCCTACGACCTTCGCACCGGGATCAAGGAGACCATCACCTGGTGGAACGCCCGACAGGAGGCCCAGACGTGACCGACACGGCAACCGGACAACCCGACCGGATGATCACGGTGAGGACCGGGAGCGGACCTCGCGAGGTCGACATCTACACGCCGGAGGGCTTCGCGGTCGTGGCTGACCTGTTCATCCGGTCGGGCTGGCAGCGCAAGCTTTCGTACGAGGTGACCTGGCTCGGCATCCCGATCATCCAGCTCCCCGAGGACATCCTCATGGTCCAGGAGCTGATCTGGAAGATCCGGCCGGACGTCATCATCGAGAGCGGGGTCGCCCATGGTGGCGCCCTCGTGCTGTACGCCTCGATCCTGGAGCTGCTCGGACGCGGCCGGGTCATCGGGCTGGACATCGAGATCCGGAAGTACAACCGCCTGGCCATCGAGAGCCATCCCATGGCTCGCCGGATCGACCTGGTCGAGGGCAGCTCGACGGATGCAGCGACGGTGGAAGCCGTTCGCCGGATCATCTCGCCGGGCCAGCGGACGATGGTCATGCTCGACTCGAACCACACCCGCGCGCACGTCCGCCAGGAGCTGGAGCTGTACGGCCCGATGGTCACGCCGGGCAGCTACCTTGTCGTATTCGACGAGGTGATGCCGATGGTCGCGGATGCACCCAACGGACAGCCGGGCTGGAACCGGGACAATCCGCTGGAAGCCGTGCACGAGTTCCTGGCCGAGCACCCAGAGTTCGAGATCGATCGATCGTACGAGCGCCTCGCGGTAACGTATTGCCGGAGTGGCTTCCTGCGACGGCTCGACGACTGACCGGCGGCGCGATGACCGGTCCGCGCCGCCGCCGACCGCCCCCGTGATCCGGACCCGTCGGTCCGGCAGAAACAAGTCGCTGGGGCGGGCCGTCAAACCAGGTGCGGTCGCGTCCGTGACCTATGCTCGTCCGGCGATGGCTACTTCTTCCCTTTTGCCTGGTTGTAGCTTATGGCAGCACGAACAAGCGTCTTTAGCGAACCTTCTTCTATACGATCCCCTTCATGGACTTCAATAGCTCGCCTCTTGTTGCCTGCCAGTTCGGCATTGAAGAGTTTGTCAGGATCATTGAGTGCGGCTCCGTCCATGAAGCCAAGCTTCACTTGATTCTTGAAGATATTCCCAACACAGATGATCCCGTTGAGTGACCAGACTGGTGCCCCCATCCATTTCCACTCCTCAATGATCTCAGGGTCCACCTCAAGGATGGTCTTGCGGAGCTTCGCTAGCGTTGCACCGCGCCAGTCCCTGTTCTGCGCGATCAAATTGTCAATTTCCTCACCAGGATTCATCGCCATCCTCTTCCTGTTTCCTGCACAATCACCCAACGGTTGTTCTCTGGATCATCGACGCTAAACCCATCAATACCTGACCCTGGGCCGTATGGGTCGTCGGCAATCTGGTTAGCTCCGTTGTCCTTCAATTGGCTATGAGCGGCTTCGATATTTGGTGTTGAAAGATACAGCTTCAGCGTTCCTGGCTCAGGAGTAGTCGCCGCCATCGAACCGGACCGGATTCAGACGCGATACCACGACGACGGCACACCGGCCTGGTTCGCGACAATCAAACGGATCTAGACTGCAGGACTGGTCGGGCCTCGAGCCAGGGACACGGGACCCGCGGTCAACGTCGCGGCTTGACCCTTGATCGGCTTCGGCCCTAGCTCAGTCGAGCGGGGTATGGATCGGGTCGTCGAAGGGTCGATTGCAGAGGGCACAGCCCATGGCAGGCGCGCTCAACGGGCCCGGGCCCGAGCGGATCCTGCCGCCAAGATACCCGCCGACGCCCTGGAGCCCTTCAGGCACCTGGAACTCGTGCGGGAGGTTGGGATCGTCGGCCTCGTCGTCGGCCTCGTCGTCGG
>JADGQK010000153.1 GCA_017881915.1 Chloroflexota bacterium
GATCGCCCTCGAGGTCGGCCTGCGCTTCGCCATCCGCGAGGGTGGCCGGACCGTCGGCGCCGGCGCGATCACCTCGATCGTCGAGTAGGACGATGGCCAAGCAGCGAATCCGGATCCGCCTGAAGGCGTACGACCACCGACTGCTCGATCAGTCGGCGGCTCAGATTGTCGAGACGGCCCAGCGCACCGGCGCCGACGTCGTCGGACCGGTGCCGCTGCCGACCCGGATCGAGAAGTTCACCGTCATCCGCTCGCCGTTCATCGACAAGGACTCGCGCGAGCAGTTCGAGATCCGCACCCACAAGCGGCTCGTCGACATCCTCGATCCGAGGGCCAATACCGTCGACGCCCTGATGCGACTCTCGCTGGCTGCGGGCGTCGACATCGAAATCAAGATGTGATGAAGCACGCGCTGATCCAACCCGCCCGCCGCGTTGTCGCCTGCGCTCCTCGCTCACGCACGCTCACGTGCGCTCGCTCCGGTGCTCGGCTCCGCCTTGCGCTCGGGCCGGCTGAGCGCGCGCTTGGTGAGCCGGGATCTGCACGATGAGCATCGGACTTATCGGTCGCAAGATCGGTGTCACGCAGGTGTTCCAGGCGGACGGAACGATGGTCGCCGTGAGCGTCGTCGCCGTCGAACCTAATACGGTCACCCGACTGCGAACGACCGAGCGCGACGGCTACACGGCCGTTCAGCTTGGCGCCGAACCGAGCCGCCGGCTGAGCAAGCCGGAGTCGGGCCAGCTCAAGGATCTGCCCAAGGTCGCCAAGATCCGCGAGTTCCGGGTCGACGGCCTCGATGACTACACGGTGGGCCAGCAGATCGGCCTGGGCGACCTGTTCGCCGAGGGCGACCTCGTCGACATCACTGGTGTCTCGAAGGGCAAGGGCTTCGCCGGCCACATCAAGCGCCACCACTTCCACCGCGGCCCCAAGACTCACGGTTCCGACCACCATCGCGCACCGGGCTCGATCGGACCTGGGACGACTCCGGGCCGCGTCTACAAGGGCATGAAGATGGCCGGTCACATGGGTGACGAGCGGGTGACGGTCAAGAAGGTGCGCGTCGTCCGGATGGACTCCGAGCGCAACCTGATCCTGGTCAAGGGATCCGTCCCGGGCCCGCGCAACGCGCTGATCCTCGTGAAGAAAGCCTAGCCATGCCGCAGACCATCCTGTATGACCGGACGGGCGCCCAGATCGGCAACGTTGAATTGAGCGAATCGCTCTTCGGTGCGCCGGTTAATGCCGCCGTCCTCCATCAGGTCGTGCTCGCCCAGCTGGCCGGCCGCCATCTCGGGACCCACGACACGAAGACCCGCGGCGAGGTCCGTGGCGGTGGGCGCAAGCCGTACCGTCAGAAGGGCACCGGCCGTGCCCGCCAGGGCCATCGCACCGCTCCCCACTTCCGCGGCGGCGGGGTGGTCTTCGGACCGCACCCGCGTTCCTACGCCCAGCGCCTGCCGCGCAAGATGAAGCAGCTTGCCCTGCGCGGCGCGCTCACCTCCAAGCTCGGTGACGCCGCGCTCAGGGTGATCGACGCGTTCGGACTCGAGGCGATCAAGACGAAGGACTTCGCCGGGATCCTGACCGCCGTCGGGGCGGCCGGACGAGTGCTCGTCGTGGCGCCCGGCAGCGACGAACGGCTCCATCTCTCGTCGCGCAACCTGCCCACGGTCACCGTCATCCGGGCCGACTCGCTCAACGTGGTCGACCTGCTCAATGCCGATGTCGTGGTCATCGAACAGCCGGCCCTGGCCCGGATGCAGGAGGTCTACGGATGAGCCTGACCGCTCACGAGGTCATCCTCCGGCCGGTGATCAGCGAGAAGTCGATGGATGAAGCCGGCCACGGCAAGTACACCTTCGCCGTCCATGGCGACGCCAACAAGATCATGATCAAGGGGGCGGTCGAGGAGTTGTTCAAGGTCAATGTCACGGGCGTCAACGTCCTGACGACGAAGGCGAAGGAGAAGCGCCGCGGTACGAAACGCGGCAGGATCAGCGGCTTCACGACCCCCTGGCGCAAGGCGATCGTCACCCTGGCCGCCGGCCAGAAGATCGAGTTCTTCGAAGGGGTTTGACGATGGCCCTGCGCAGCTACAAGCCGACCTCGCCCGGTCTCCGTGGAATGACCCGGTCGACGTTCGAGGAAATCACGACCCGCGAGCCCCATAAGCCCCTGCTCGAGGCCCAGACGCGTGGCTCGGGCCGGAATAACGCCGGCCGGCTCACCGTCCGCCACCGCGGCGGCGGCGAGAAGCAGCACTACCGCCGGATCGACTTCAAGCGGGACAAGGTGGGCGTGCCGGCCCGCCTGGCCACGATCGAGTACGACCCGAACCGGTCGGCCCGGATCGGGCTGCTCCACTACCGCGATGGCGAGAAGCGCTACATGCTCCTGCCCCATGGGCTGAAGGTCGGCGACGTGATCGTCTCGGGTCCCGAAGCCGAGGCCCGGGTCGGCAACGCCCTGCCGATCTCCAACATCCCGCTGGGCACCACGATCCACAACATCGAGCTCGTACCGGGCAAGGGCGGCCAGATCGTCCGCTCGGCGGGCGTTGCCGCCCAGCTGCTGGCCAAGGAGGGCGACTACGCCCAGGTCCGGCTGCCATCGGGCGAGGTCCGCCGGGTCAGCATCCGATGCATGGCCACGATCGGCCAGGTCAGCAACCTTGACCACGAGAACCAGAACCTGGGCAAGGCCGGCCGGGCCCGCCATCTCGGTCAGCGGCCCGAGGTCCGCGGAGTGGTGATGAACCCGCGCGACCATCCCCATGGTGGCGGCGAGGGCAAGTCGCCCACGGGCATGCCGCCCAAGACGCCCTGGGGCAAGCCGGCCATGGGCCTGCGCACACGTCGCAACAAGACGAGCGGTCGCCTGATCGTCCGCTCCCGTCATCGCAAGTAGCCGAAAGGAGGGAACCAGATGTCGCGCTCCGTCAAGAAGGGACCGTTCGTCGAGGCCCGCCTGCTCGGCCGCGTCCAGGACATGAACAAGCGCAACGAGAAGCGGGTCGTCAAGACCTGGTCTCGCGCCTCGGTCATCTTCCCGGACTTCATCGGGCACACGGTCGCGGTCTACAACGGCAAGAAGCACGTGCCGGTGTACGTGACCGAAAACATGGTTGG
>JADGQK010000154.1 GCA_017881915.1 Chloroflexota bacterium
CTGCCGCGCCGCCACCTGGTGATCTCCGGAATGGTGCTGCTCAATCTGCTGCCGCTGGCCGCAGTGCTGGCCTCCCCCACCAACCCCGACGCCAGGCACTTGCTCGCTTGGCTGGTATTGCCGACCCTGATCGCGGCCGGGACCCACGACGAGCGGCTGCATCGCATTCAGCTGGGCACGGCGGCAATCGTCGCCTGCGCGGTCGTTGTCGTCGCCGGCCAGGGGGTTGACGGAACCCTCATCGACCTGTGCATCGTGCTGGGCGCGTTGACGGTGCTGGATGTGCTCTTCCGAGGATTGTCACTGTCGATGGCCGCGCGGCTTGCGGAATCCCGAAGGCTCTCGCTATCCGACATGCTGACCGGCATCCTGAATCGTCGCGGGCTGACGGCGGCGGTTCCGGATCTGGTTGCCAGGGCCGAGGCGCTCGGTACCTGCGTGGGCGTGCTGCTCGTCGACATCGATCGCTTCAAGGAGATCAACGACCGGTTCGGCCACGGGCAGGGGGATCTGGTCCTGCAGCGGGTCTGTCGCAGTATCGCGGGCTGCCTGCCGGACGGCGCCCTGCTGGCCAGGACCGGCGGGGAGGAAATGGTCGTCGTCGTCGCGGGGCCCGCCGACCCGGTGGCTACGGCGATCCGGCAGGCGGTGGCCGGCGCGAGTCTGGATCCGCCGGTGACGGTGAGCATCGGCTTCGTCGAGGCCGCCCCTGCTGATTGCCGGCCGGTGCGGCGGCTGTGGGATCTGGTCGCCGCCGCCGACCGAGGCCTGTATGCCGCGAAAAGCCAAGGGCGGGACTGTATCCGGCGCGGTTCGGTGACGGACAGGATCCACCCGGCGCGGATCGCGTCCGACCGCAGAGAAGCGGACCCGTTGGTGGCGGACCCGTTGGTGGCGGACCGGCTGGAGGCAGACGGGCACGAATCGCTCCGGGCCGGCCCCGGCCGGGTGCACGACACCCTGTTCGGCTGGGCGTTGCTGGCGTTCAACCTTGCGGCTGCGCTGGCGATCGCCTCTGGCCGGGTACGCCCTCCGGCGGGGCTGATGACCATCACTCTATGGTCGGGCGTGCTCGGCGGGCTCGGCCTCGGCGTCGTCCTGCTGACCCTGCGGCCGTGGATCCCGCGCGCCGCGCTCGCGGCGACGATCGTGGCGGTCGACGGGTTGATCGCGATCGTCGTCGCCAACGCGGTGAACCCCCACTCTCGCCAGCTGGGGCTGCTCACGGTGGTGATTCCCGCCGTCGTCGCGGCGCTGTACCTGGGTCGATGGTTCAACGTCGGCCACCAGCTGGTGACACTCGGGTTGTGCGCGGTCGCCGCCTACCGGGCCGGTATCGACGCGCTCAGTTGGGGACTGGGGAGCACGCTGAGCGCGGTGGCGCTGGTCGGCGCCGCGACCCTGATCTTCCAGCTGCGGCGCCGGCACGACGAGGCGCTCGCCCGGCTCCACCACTGGTCCATGAGGGATCCGTTGACCGGCCTGATCAACCGGCGAGGCCTTGACCTCGCGTTCGGCAGGCAGGATCGGCGCCGCCCGGTGGCCGTGATCGCCCTGGACGTCGACGAGTTCAAACTGATCAACGACCGGCTCGGCCACGCCGCCGGCGACGAGGCGTTGGCCCGGCTGGCAGAGGGCCTGGCTCCGCTGGCCGACGAGCAGACGCTCATCGCCCGCACCGGCGGTGACGAGTTCGTCCTGGTGTCCACGTCGCTGGACAGCCACTCGCTCACCCACCGGCTGGAGGCGGCGCTGGGCCGGCTGCCGATGGCGCTGACGGTCTCCATCGGCCGCATCGACATCCCGGCCGGATCGACGGCCGGCCTGTGGGAACTGGTGTCGATGGCCGATCAACGGCTGACCGTCGCCAAGACCGCCCGGCGGGCTGTGCGGGCACTGCCGGGTCAGTCCGAGCTGACGGCTTAGCCGTGGCTCAGCCGGTCCTGGCGTCTCTAGACCCCGGCGGTCGCCGGGGAGTCAGCCGGGCGCACCACCAACGCACCCGGATCGTCGTCGTTGACGTCCACGATCACCGTCTGACCGTCCCGGATCCGGCCGGCCAACAGTTCCTTCGCCAGCTGGTCCCCAATGGCGGATTGGATCAGCCGGCGCAACGGCCGGGCGCCGTACAACGGGTCGAAGCCGCCGATGGCCAGCCACTCCCGAGCCTCGGGTGTCACGTCCAGCACCAGCCGCCTGGCCGCGAGTCGCCGGCTCAGCGCATCCACCTGGATGTCGACGATCGCCGCGAGCTGCTCGGTGTCCAGCGCGTGGAAGAACACGATGTCGTCCAACCGGTTGAGGAACTCCGGCTTGAACGCCACCCGGACCACCGACATCACGGCCTCGCGACGCTGGTCCTCCGACTTCGAGGTGTCCATCAGCGCCTGGCTGCCCAGATTCGAGGTGAGGATCAGCAGCGTGTTGCGGAAGTCGACCGTCCGTCCCTGGCCATCGGTCAGCCGACCGTCGTCGAGCACCTGTAGCAGGATGTCGAAGGCGTCGGCATGGGCCTTCTCGACCTCGTCCAGCAGGATCACCGAGTACGGCCGGCGGCGGATCGCCTCCGTCAACTGACCGCCCTCCTCGTACCCGACGTACCCTGGCGGCGCGCCGACCAGCCTGGCCACCGAGTGCTTCTCGCTGTACTCGCTCATGTCGATGCGGACCATGGCCCGCGGATCATCGAACAGGAAGTCCGCCAGCGCCTTGGCCAGCTCGGTCTTGCCGACACCGGTCGGGCCGATGAACAGGAACGAGCCGGTGGGCCGGTCGGGATCGGAGATGCCGGCGCGGGCGCGGCGCACCGCGTCGCTGACGGCACGTACGGCTTCCCGCTGCCCCACGACGTGCTTGCCCAACTCCTGCTCCATCCGCAGGAGCTTCTCCGTCTCACCTTCCAGCAGCCGGCCGGCCGGGATCCCGGTCCAGGCGGCGATGACGGTGGCGATGTCATCAGGGCCGACTTCCTCGCTGACCATCGGGCCCTCGTGCTCGTCGACCTCCCGCTCGGCCGAAATGGCCTGCGACAGTTCACGTTCCAGCGCGGGGATGCGGCCGTACAGCAGCTCGGACGCGGTCGCCAGGTCGCCCTCGCGCTGCGCGCGTTCGGC
>JADGQK010000155.1 GCA_017881915.1 Chloroflexota bacterium
CCCCGCCAGAGCTTGGTGCCACCCAATAGCAGGGCCGGGAGGAGCACGACGCCGTCGATCGCAACGACCAGGTGGACGACCGGATCGGGGCGCTGGCCCCCAGCGATCATCCCCGCGCTCATGCCACCCCACATCACCACGAACAGCAGTGCGGTCCCGGCCAGGAACCCGCCCGCGAGACGGCGCGGGGTTGTGGCGTCGAAGCGCTCCCTGATGGCCTCGGGGTCGAGCGCGAACAGGAGGCCCAGGAGCCCGTAGAGGCTGGCGGCCACGATCACGACGTAGAAGATGAACAGCGCGTTGAAGCCGCCGAGTACCAAGAAGGAGTACGAGTACGCGAAGTAGAAGAGCGTGCCCGCCCAAACGAGTAGTGCAGGCATCGAGCCGCGTCGGGCGGACCGCATCGACCACAGGAGGACAGGCAGACCGACAACCAGGCTCGCGATGTCCTGGCCGACGAGCCCCGCGAGGGACGCCGTATACGCGTCGTACAACCCCCGGGACCCAAACACGAGCCCGAAGATCGATGTCGTAATGACGAGCGCGACGAGGGCGCCGGAGACGCGGTAGACGGACGTGATGTCCTTGCTCGTGGCGAGCATGTCGACTCTCCTTCGGGAGGCGGTGTGGGTCGTGACCTGTGGGCCCTACAGCGAGGCGACCGCACCACCACGCTGGGTTCGGAGGCCCGAAGCGTAGACTGACAAGTCAGCGACCGCGAGCCCTGCAGGTGATCAGATGCCGCCCTCTGGATCCACACCCCCACGGAGCGGCTTCGCGAAGGCGGCAATCGTGCTTGAGGTCCTGCTCGGCGTCGGGGCGGTCGGCGGCGGCGTCGCCCTGATGCTCGGACCGCGCGGCGAGATCATGCCGCTGCCCCTGTCCGCGCTGAAGGGCTCGCCGTTCGACACCTACTTCGTGCCAGGGTTGATCCTGTTCGGCGTCCTCGGGCTCGGCTCGCTCGCGGCCGCCTTGTTGGCCTGGCTTCGGCGCCCGCTCGCGCCGGTCGCGGCATTCATAGTCGGGGTCGCCTTGTTGATCTGGATCGGGGTCGAGATCGCGGTCATCGGCTACAGCAACGATCCGCCGCTGCAACCGATCTACCTGTTCCTTGGGTCAGTGATGACGGTAGTTGGGCTGGGCTGGCTGCGCGCAAGCTATCTGGGACTGTCGGCCAAAAGGGACTAGGAGCTACGGCAGATGCGTACACGTGTGACCGCCTGCGGCGTCGTTGGCGGAGTGTTGGCCCTGATCGCCGCGGTCGTGGCGCTGCTCACAGGCGGCGCCGACACAGCAATCGTCGGCGCCTGGGTCACGGTCGCGGCAGCGGTACTCGGGATCGCCGGGGGCGCCGTCGCGGGCGCCAGGCCCGGTCTGGCCGCGTTACTGATGGGACTCGCATTTGTCCTCGCCGGGCTCGTGGCTCCCGGCGTCCTTCCCGCCGTCGCGAACACAACGCTGGTCCTCTTCGGGTATTTCGCCGCGCTCGCGTTGCTCCTCGCCGGGGCCATTCTCGCCTTCAGGGATCGAACGAGGGCGCGGGCGGCCAGTTGACCGCCCTGCCGCGAACGACCAGGGGAAAGCGCAGTTCGATGTCCGTCCTGCGGAATGCGATCATCGCGCTGGCATCCGCCACGGTGGTTGGCGGCGCGGTCTATGGCCTCATCATCCGGCCGCGCAATCGCCACTGGGGCGCAACCGATGAAGAGGTGCGACGAGCGCTCCCCGGCGACGAGCTAGACAGCCCGAATGGCTACCGCCCGATCTCGACACGGGCGATCACGATCGACGCACCACCTGAAGAGGTCTGGCCGTGGCTCGTCCAGATGGGCTCCGGGCGGGCCGGCTTCTATACCCATGAGTGGGTCGAGCGCCTGCTGTTCATCACCTACGCAGACGGTCATTCGGCGAACCGCATCCACCCCGAGTGGCAGGATCTGCACGTCGGCGACAAGGTCCCGTACTCTCGGTTCAACACGGTCGATGTCATGATGGTCGATCGGCCACGCTGCCTGATCGCCGGTGAGTGGCTCGTCCTTGAGCCGCTCGCCGGCGGTTTCAAGACCCGCCTGATCGCCCGGACCCGCGGCGGCTGGCTCGAGCCACTCGCCCGGAAGGTCCCGATCATCTGGCCGTTGCTCTGGCCGATCGCAGCGCTGATGGAGCGTGGTCCCGGCGAGCTGCTCCACCACTACATGGAGAGCGGGATGCTGCTTGGCATCAAGGCTCGCGTGGAGGCAAGCGGCCCGATTACGCAGGTGCCTGCGGTTGCCGCCCCATGAGCGAAATCGGCCGAACGCCCTCATCGCATCCGGTGGTGAGCTGGGCGACCCTCGGCGGTCGAGCTCGGGCATGGCGTGTTCTGCATGCGGCCTGGTCCGTGGCGCAGCTCTGGTGCCTCGGCGACATCTGGGTCTCCGTACTGAAGCGACGGCGGAGTCGACGCCTCTGGGCCGGTGTCGCCTTCTTGTGTGTCGAAGGAGCGGCGCTCATCGTTGGCCGCGGAGACTGCCCCGTCGGGCCGATGCAGGCCGAGTGGGGGGATCCCGTGCCGTTCTTCGAGCTCGTGCTGCCACGCCGTGCGGCGAAGGCCGCGGTACCGGTGCTCGCGGTCGTGAGCGTCGCAGGAATTGTCGCCCTTGCCCTGAGACGGCCGGGGCTCGTGGCACGCGCATAGCACCAGGCGACAGCGAACCATCGGCGCTCGTGTGTCCAGGGCCTCCGGCGCGTCGGTGTTGTCATGGCGCGCCCGGAGGGTGCCGGACGCGCGTTAGCAACCTGCCGGCCGCGGAGGGACGGCATCACGGGCGAGTAGGGGCCACAAGTCACCCAAGTCGGCGCCCTAGCCTCTGACGTCCACGGCGGCAGCCGACCACAGTTGGCATGAAGGACCCAAACCAGCGGAGAAGTGATGACCCCAAGGCTCAAGTTCGCCGATCGCTTAGCGTTAGTCGGGCTGCTGCTGGCAGCGGTCGCGGCTGCTGCCGGTCTCCTCGTATCGGGCCTCTACCGGGACCCCGCCGAGGGGGTCAGACAGGCTCGCGCTACCGACCTCGTGACGCTCCTCGTCGCCGTGCCGGTCCTTGCACTCGGGCTG
>JADGQK010000156.1 GCA_017881915.1 Chloroflexota bacterium
CGCGGTGCTCATGGACATCGCCGGTGAAGAACTCCGTCACGCGGGACAGTTCCTGCGACTCCTCTACCAGCTGGCTCCGGATGAAGAGAAGCTCTATGCCCGAGGCGCAAGGGAAGTCGAAAGGGCAATCGAAAAGGCGAAGTAGGGTCCTGCCCACCGACTACCCAAACACACGAATGGAGCCGGCTGAGCGTCAGGACAGCGGGTCTTGCTCCGCCTCCCACTCGTCGCGTGTCAGCGCGTACTCGACGTCGCCGTGCTCCTCGCCCTCGATCCTGTCCGGCCATGCCTGCCGGAACGTCCGGACGCGACGCAGGCCGGACTTCTCCATGACCCGCCACGAACCGACGTTCGCCACCATCGTCGTGGCATGCACCCGACGGGCGCCCAGCTCCGAGAAGGCCTTGTGGATAAGGGCCCGGCTGCCCTCGGTCGCATACCCCCGCCCCCACGCGGCGGCATGCAGCCGGTAGCCCAGCTCCGGGTCGTCGTCCGGGTCCTCCGGCGTGGGCCGCAGATGGAACCAGCCGAGGAACGCGCCGGTCCCCTTCTCGATCGCCGCCCAGAACCCGTACCGGTCACCTCGCTCGTAGTAGGCGAGCCACCACGGCAGGTAATCGTCGCGGATCTCGTCCCGCGGCGTCGGCCGGCCCCCATTGATGTAGCGCATGACCGCCGGGTCGGCGTCGAGCGCGGTGACCAGGTCCACGTCGGCGGGCGTGAACCGTCGAAGGATCATCCGCTCAGTCTCGAGATAGACGCGCACGGCTCGATGGTAGCTTCCGCCGCCCGACTGCCATCACGTTACGTGCCGACGCCCCGTCGGGTACGAAGACTCGATCATGCCGCCCTCCTTTACTCGTGCACGAGCCCTCCGAGGAGATTTCGCCGTTCGATGTCGGGCACACGGTCGGCCTCGTCGACGGGAGCGAGACGCTCGGGTACCTCGAGCTCCAGACCCCGATGCGGGCGTCGGTTTGGTGCCACAAGGCTCAGGAGTCGACGACGCACCAGGTAGAGGAGCGAAGCAAGCATGGCGGCGATACTGTCATGCGGGGCGATGTTCAACCCTGCACCACGTCGGCGGGCTGCCTGATCGAGTTCTCGTACCCCACCGGAACAACACCGCTGTATGACCTTCGCAACCGAGGTGACCGTTGGCGAACGAGGAGTCCCGCCAGGAACCGGGGGCCGAGTCGCGCCCGGAGTCGGTGACGGGCGAAGCCATTGCAGGCGGCGTGGTGGCCGGTTCGTTTGGAGGCAACGAGGCGAACCAAGGCGGGACGGCCCTGCGGGTAAACACGCACGTGCACGTGCCACCCAACTTCTCGGCATTTGCGAGCCCGGAGGAAGCGGTCGGCCTCGCGGTCGCAGAGGGCATCCGAGTCCTGGGGACCTCGAACTACTACGACTTTCGGATCTACCGCCGCTTCGAGGCTGCGGCAAGATCGGCAAGCATCGTGCCCCTGTTCGGCAGCGAGTTCCACACTGTTGCCGAGGACCTGTATGGGATCCGCATCAATGACCCGTCGAATCCGGGCCAGTTCAACCTCTGTGGAAAGGGGCTGACCAACTTCGACCCACCCACCGAGTCGGCCGCCTGCCTGATCGCGACGATGCGAGACGCCAATGCGCTCCGCATGCGCACGATGGCCGAGCGCCTCGCCCAGCACTTCACTGAGGCGGGCGTCGCGGGCGGGCCGTCATACACGCAGATCAAGGCGACGGTGGCCCGGCGATCCGGCGTGCCCGAGGCGTGGATCGCCCTCCAGGAGCGGCATCTTGCCGAGGCGTTCCAGGAGCTGCTCTTCTCGTCCGTTCCCGAGCATGATCGCCCGACGGTGCTCGATCGCCTGTGGGGCCGTCAGCCGGCGGTCGATGCCGCCGACGTGGTCGCCGTGCAGGAGGCGCTTCGCTCGCGCCTCCTCAAGTTCGGCAAGCCGGCTTTTGTGCCCGAATCGGAGCTGACATTCGAGCAGGCATACCGGCTCGTCCTCGACCTCGGCGGCATCCCCTGCTACCCGATCTTCGCTGACGCCGCCTCGTCCATCAGCGAGTTCGAGGATCCGCCGGAGGCGCTTGTCGAACGCATGCTGGACCGGCGTCTCTACTGCGCCGAGCTGTTCCCGTCCCGCAACCGGCCCGAGATCGTGGACCGCTACGTCCTCGCCCTGCGAGGGGCCGGGATTGTCCTCGTCGCCGGGACGGATCACAACACGAAGCGGATGACGCCATTGAGTCCGACCGCGGGCGGCGAGCCCCTGTCGCTCCGGGCGCGCCGGGCTTTCTGGGAGGGTGCCTGCGTGGTTGCCGCCCACCAGGAATTGAGGACGGCGGGCCGGCCTGGCTACGTCGACCAGACCGGTGCTTTGGCAGCCGGGTTTGGAGACACTGAAACCCGTATACGCTGGTTTGCGAAAGCGGGGGAGGACGCCATCGAGACCCGGACTGCAGCGGGAGCAGGCCGTGAACGCGTGGAATCGCGGGGGCATTGACGCGAGCCCGCCGGGCGCGGCGGCCGACAATGCGCCGACGGACACGAGCCGCGCAATTCGGCCCGATGTTTACGACAGATCAGGAGATCCGATGAACGCCCCGGCGCAGCTCCACGGCCTGGGCCAGAGTCTCTGGCTCGACAACATCACCCGCGACCTGCTCGACACCGGCACGCTCGCGCGCTACATCGCCGAGCTGTCGGTCACTGGCCTGACCTCCAACCCCACGATCTATGACAAGGCGATCGGTGGCACCGGCGCGTACGACATCGACGTGCGAGACGGCGCCGCCAGGGGCCTGTCGCACGAGGCGATCTTCTTCGACCTCGCGCTGGCCGACCTGCGCCGGGCGGCCGACCTGTTTGCCCCGATCCACGCCCGCACCGGTGGCGTGGACGGCTACGTCTCTCTCGAGGTCTCGCCCCTCCTCGCTCACCATGCCGAGGCGACCCACACGGAGGCCCTCCGGCTCCACGGCCTGGGCGGCAGGTCCAACCTGTTCATCAAGATCCCCGGCACGCCCGAGGGTCTCACGGCGATCGAGGACACCATCTTCGCGGGCGTCCCCGTCAACGTGACGCTGCTGTTCTCACCGGCGCA
>JADGQK010000028.1 GCA_017881915.1 Chloroflexota bacterium
TTGAAGAACGCCGTGATATCGCTGACTCGCGATGCTTGCTGCATGTTGTGGGTCACGATCACGATCGTGTATTCGGCCTTGAGATTCGACATCAACTGCTCCACTTGCAACGTGGCAACCGGGTCGAGGGCTGAGCAGGGTTCGTCCATCAGGAGCACCTTCGGTTCCAGTGCCAGCGTCCGTGCAATGCACAGCCGCTGCTGCTGCCCGCCCGACAGCGACGTGCCGCCGTGGCCGAGCTTGTCCTTGACCTCGTCCCACAAGGCCGCCTGACGGAGGCAGCGTTCGACGAGCTCGTCCTGGGCCGATCTTCCCTTGACCAGGCCGTTGAAACGCGCCGGGGCGGCGACGTTGTCGTAGATGGACATCGTGGGGAACGGATTCGGCTGCTGGAAGACCATCCCGATGGTCCGCCTCACGGCTGCCGGTTCAACGGCGGGATCGTAGATATCGACGCCCTGGTACAGGACGGTGCCCGAACTTCGGGCACCGGGCACCACTTCGTGCATTCGATCGAGGCACCGAATGAGCGTGGATTTGCCGCTTCCGGATGGTCCGATGATCGCCGTGATCGCGTTGGATCGGATGTCCATTGAAACGTCGCGAAGGACCCTTCTGCTGCCGTACCAGGCGCTCAGCTGGCGCACGGTCATGGCGTGCTCGGCCGGCGTTGCAGTGGCGGCCGGCGTGTCCGCATGTCCAACGGCAGAGAGGCGGCTCTCCAAAGCGTCGAGCTCGGATGGCGCCGATCCCGTGGCTAACCGGGGCTCGTCGGAACGCGTCGTCATCGGGGACTCCCGGCTAGTCGTCTGCGGGCGGTGAGCCAACGACCCACCAGATTGAACCCGAAGACGATGAGGATCAGAAGGAGGGCGGCACCAAATGCCCGGTCGCGGGCCGAGGCATAGGCCGAGTTCAGGGCATTTCGATAGATCAGCAGCGGCAGAGCCTGCATCGGCTGGTTGAGGTCGACGGTGAAGAAGTTGTTGCCGAGCGACGTGAAGATGAGCGGCGCTGTCTCGCCGATGGCGCGCGATACGCCAAGGAGCACGCCCGTCACAATACCGGACAGCCCGATGGGTACGAAGACGGACAGAACAGCCCGCCAGCGGGCCAGACCCAGGGCCCTCGCGCCCTCGGCGATCGGTCGCGGCGTGAGGCGCAGGATCTCCTCCGCCGACACCGTGACGACCGGCAGCATGACGATGGCCAGGGCAAGCGACCCAGCCAGGCCCGAAAAGTGGCCCTGCGAAACGACGACGGTCGCGTACACGAAGATTCCGACAACGATCGATGGAAGCCCGGCCAGGACATCGATCAGGAACCGTGCAGCGCGCGCCAGGCCGCCACCCACCTCGACCGCGAAAATGGCCACTCCAAGTCCGATCGGGACGGCAATGATCGAGGCCAGGCCGGTCATCTCCAGTGTGCCGATCAGAGCGTTGCGGACACCACCCCCGGTCGCGCTGAGGTCCGCCGGTGGATCCTGAATCAGGAAATCCAGGCTCAGCAGGCTGCGGATCCCGTTGACGAAGACGTAACCAAACACGGCGACGAGGGGGATCAGGGCAAGGATCAAGGCGATTGCCGCCAGCACAACGAATAGATTCGCCTTGAGCCTGCGGCTGGCGCTGGTCGGGACAAATGCGAGGGGCGCCTCAGAAGCCACTGCGCGCACCTCCGGTAAAGCGATTCCGGATGCCGATCGCAGCTGCGTTGACGATCACGGACACGACGAGCAGCACCGTCCCGAGCGCAATCAGCGCTTCCGGGTGGAGTGTCTCGGTCGCCTCGTTGAACTCGTTGGCGATCACGCTGGCGAGGGTGAACCCAGGCGAGAAGATCGAGCGACCGATATTGTCCGAATTGCCGATCACGAGGGTTACTGCAATCGTTTCCCCGATCGCCCTGCCCAGCCCGAGCACCACGGCTGCCAGGAGGCCAGCTCGACCGATCGGCAGGGTCACGGTCCGCGCGACATCCCAGCGGGTGCCTCCCAGCGCCAGCACGGCCTCACGCTGGAGGCGAGGCGTGGACGCGAAGACCTCGCGCGTCACGGCTGACACGATCGGCACGATCATGACCGCCAGGATCACCCCCGCCGCGAAGTAGCTGGATCCGGGGGTCGGCGGCCCAAAGAACGGGATCACCCGTCCGAGTGTCGCCGCGATTGCTTGTTCCAATGGCCGCAGTGCGGGCACAAGGACAAGCAGTCCCCACAATCCGTAGACGACGGAAGGCACGGCCGCCAACAGGTCCACGGCGATTCCGAGCGGCCCACGGAGACGCGCCGGCGCCAATTCGGTGAGCAGCAACGCGATCAGGACCGAGATGGGTACCGCGATCAGCAGGGCCAGCAGGCTCGTCAGAAGCGTGCCGTAGATGAACGCCCAGGCCCCGTACACGGTAAAGGAAGGGGCCCAGGTAACCCCGGTGATGAACCCGATGATGCCGAACTTCTGGTAGACGGGAGAGGCGCTGACGAAACTCTCGATCATCATCACGCCAAGGACGCCGGTGATCCCCAACGTGAGAGCGGACAGGATGAGCCGGAAGATCAGGTCTCCGGTCCAGCGCCGCCGGCGCAGGCCGCCGAGTTCCGCAAGATGTGCCGACTGAGTCATGTCAGATCCACAACCGAAGCCAACGTGAGCGGCGCCCCGGGGAGGCGGTCCACCCGGGGCGCCGGACCATTCACAGAGCCTACGGGAGGAGCGGAGCGCCCGCCCAGTTGATCGACTTTACCGCTGCCTCGTCCTGCGCGAGCAGGTTAGCCGGCAGCGCCCCGTAGTCGAGCGGCGCAGCGTCCGCTTGGCCGTCGTGGATCGTCCACCAGATGAAGTCGACCAGCGCGTTTGCCCGATCCTGACTCTTCAAGACCTTGGACAGGTCCTGGTAGACCAAGATCCAGGTCGTTCCGGCGATTGGATAGCCCTGGGCCGAGTCTGTGTTGACCAGGTTGAAGCGCAGGTCGGCCGGATAGGTCGGCAGGTTGGCGGCAGCTGCGACTGATGCCAGCGTGGCCGTGATGAAGTTGCCGCTCTTGTTCTTGATGTCGGCGAACGAGATCTGGTTCTGAATGGCGTAGGCGACGTCGATGTAGCCCACGCCGCCATCTGTCCCCTTGATGCCCTGGGTCACGCCCTCATTACCGCTGGCACCCTGGCCAACCGGCCAGGTGACGGTCTTGGCCGCCGACTTCGTCGGATCTCCGGCGCCGACGGTCGTAACCCAATCCGGGCTCACGGCTGTCAGGTAGTGGGTGAAGATGCTGGTGGTGCCGGAGCCGTCCGACCGATGGACGACGCTGATCGCCGTGCTCGGCAGGTTCACGCCCGGGTTCGCGGCGGCTAGCGCCTCATCGTTCCACGTCGTGATCTTGCCCAGGAAGATGCCCGCGATGATGTCCGGGGTCATCTTGATCGGGCTTGCCAGGCCGGTCAGGTTGTAGGCCACGACGACGGCCCCGAACGTGACGGGAACCTCGATCGGCGCGCCGTTCGCGGCGGCTGCAGCGATCTCGGAGTCGGCAAGGTAGGCGTCCGAGGCGCCAAAGTCGACCGTGTTCTGCTGCCAATCCTTGACGCCGGCGCCGGAGCCAACGGACTGGTAGTTAACCTGCACGCCGCATTTCGTGTTGTAGTCGCCGGCCATCTTCGAGAGTAGCGGATTGATGAACGTCGAGCCGGCGCCGTTGAGCGTGCCGTCACCTTTCGTGCACCGATAGCTCGCTGGCGCTGCGCTGCCCGGAGCGGCCGAAGCCCCCGACGCCGTGCTGGGACTGGCGGCCGGCGGGACCGATGATCGGGTTGCGCTCCCTGCGGGTGCGGCCGTGGTACTGGACCCTGAGCAGGCGGAGATCGCGATGGTGGCGGCAATGGCGATCGCGCCGAAGCGTCGAATCCCGATGGTCAATGAAGTTCCTCCTCAACGGGCACCGCGACAGGGGCACCCCAAGAAATGCCTGGCACCCTGAGCCTGCCGCAGGGCCGTCAACGGCCAGTTGCCGCCTTGTTAACAGTGGAGCTCCCGGTCGACGACGCCCTTGAGCGCGGGCCCGAGCTCGATACGCAATGAGATCTCCGTGCAGACGCCGGCGAATTGGGACACGGCGACCGGTCTCAGAGCCAGGTTTGCGAATCGGGCGGCGTGGCCGGGATCAAACGGAGCCGGCCACCCCACCGGAGTGCGGCGCGAGGGCCTCGTAGCGCTCGCGTCGTCATCGCAAGATTTCCTCGACGGCCGCCCGAGCGCGACCGACGACCGCCTCATCTCGCTCGTAGTACAGGAAGCGCGCATTGGCCTCATGGCGGCTGGCCCGCACGAGCCCGGCGTCACGGAGCTTGGCGAGGTGGTTGCTCACGTTGTTCTCGCGCTCGCCGAGCGCTGCCGCCAGTTCGCACACGCAATGCGGTCCGTCGCGGAGCATCCGCAGGATCGACGCCCGGGTCCCGTCGGCGACCAACGCTCCGATCGCCACCGCCTCGGCAACGTCGGGGGCCTCTAGATCGAGCCGGGGCACGCAGATGACCGGCAGTGAGGTGCTCATGCTCGGGCCCCGGCCCCCACGCGGGGATCGCCACCATCGGCGCGCACGCCGAAGAGGCGCGGCGCGAGGCGCATCGCCGACCAGACGAGGAACAGCATCACCGGGACCTCGACGAGCGGCCCGACGACCGTCGCCAGCGCGACCGTGGGCGAGAACGCGGTGATCGCGATGGCGATCGCGATCTCGAAGTCGCGGCCGGTTGCGTTGAAGGCGACGGCGACCGCGTCCCGGTACGGGAACCGCAATCGCCAGCCGACGAACAGGACGATGAAGAACATCGCGATGAAGAAGAGGGTCATCGGGATCGCCATCTCGAGGACGATGCCTGGCCGCTTGAGGATCAGGTCGCCCTTCAAGGCGAACATCACGATGAGGGTGAACAGGAGGCCGAGGATCGAAACGCCGTTGAGCATCGGTTTGAGGGCGTCCATGCCGGCCTCCCCGCGCCGGCGGACGACGAGGATCCGCGTTGCGACGCCGAGCGCGAGTGGCAGGCCGAGGTAGAGGACGACGCTCTCGGCCACGACCCGGACATCGAAGCTCACGTTCCCGATGAGGAGCCGGGCGTAGACCGGGATGAGGATCATCTGGGCGACCGAATTGAGTGCGACGAACACGAGGGCCATCGGCGTGTTCCCCTTGGCCAGGAACGTGAAGATGATGACCATCGCGATGCACGGGGCGAGGCCGTAGAGGATGAGGCCCGTGCGAAGTTCGGGATCGGACACGAACAAGTTCGCGAGGCCGAACATCAGGAACGGCGCGACGAGGTAGTTGAAGGCGAGCACAACCGCGAGCTGGCGGGGCGATCGGAACGCCTGCCCGACTTCTGTCAGGCGCACGTTCGTCATGGCCGGATACATCATCAGGAACAGGCCGATCGGCACTCCCAGGCTGATGGCATTCGGGACGGTCAGTTCGAACGTTCCGCCCGCGATCGCCTTGAGCGCGTCGATCGGCGGGGTCAGCGCAAAGTCGGAGATGCGCAGGGCGTTCCCGAAGGCAATTCCGATCGCCATGCTCACGACCACGAAGATCGGCAGGAGGCGGAAGTCCTCGAGCCGCGTTAGCAGGGTCTTCATCGCGCGCTCATGCTGACCAAAGCAGGCGGCACAGACCTCGGTGATTCAACGGTGGTGAAGGGTTGCTCCGGGTGGTGTGCGCAGCCGTATTGCGGAATCGTCGCGCCCCGGAACGACGCGACCAGGTGCGGCTTGCACAGCCCGACGAGACAGAACCGGCATTGCGCGACGGCGGCCTGGTCTCGGCCCTCCCGTGCGCATTCGTGACAGTGCATGTGGCGACTCCCGCGGCCGGCGCGATCTGATGCGTCAGCGCGCGATGAATATCTCAACCAACGCTGAGATGTTCAATGTGCCGGGTGGCACGAAGCGCACTGCCAGTCGGCCCCTTCCGGCTCGACCTTCAACGAATCGCCGTTGGGTACCTGTCGCGGAAATGGCATCGTCGAGCAAGTCGCTGTCTGGCTATGATCGGGACATGGCCGCCGATCGGGCACGTACGCCGGACCACTTGTCGCCGCGCGGCCTGCTGGTCGTCGCCGAGGGCCTCGACGGGTCGGGCAAGTCGGCCACCCTCGACGGCCTGGCCCGCTGGCTCGAGCGGCGCGGACGCGAGGTCCGGACGATCGCCTGGGAGCCCTCGGAGCTCGTCGCCCGGGCGGCTGCCGACCTCCGCTCGCGGACGGCCCTGACGCCCCGGGTAGCAGCGCTCCTCGCAGCGGCCGACGCCCAGCACCGCATCGGCGCCCGGGTCAGCCGGCGGCTGACCGCGGGCGATGTCGTCCTGGCCGATCGCTACGCCTGGACGGCGATCGCCCGGGAGGTGGCCCGTGGCCTCGACCTCGATTGGTCGGGTGACCTCCACCGCAGCCTGCCCGCGCCGGACATCGTCCTGTACCACCGCGGCGACGCTGGCTCGGCGGTCGAACGGGCGCTCGCCACGCGGCCGGCCTCGGTCCGCTCGGCCGCGGTCGGTGCCGCCTATGGCACCTTCGTCGAGCGCCTCCTGGCGGCCTTCGACGCCCTCGCCGAGCGGGCGCGGAACGGCCTGGGGATGCCCTGGCCGACGCGGGTCGTTGAGCTCGATGTCGGCGCAGATCCGGTTGTGAACGCCCGAATCGTGCGCGATGCGGTTCGACCCCTGGTCGAGGCCGGCGGCTCTGGTCGAGCAGCGTGACGACGGCCGCGACCGCCCCGGGGGGCCAGGTGGGTGGCCAGGTCGGCGCTCCGGTCGCAGGGCCCGGCCGGCACGGGCTGCCGGGCGTGTTCATCGTCCTCGAAGGAACCGATCGCTCGGGCCGCTCCACCCACGTTCGTCTGCTCGAGCAGCACCTCCGCTACGGCGGCCGCGGCGTGACCCGGACGAGCCTGGCCACCTCGATCCTGGCCGCCGGCCCGATTCGGGTCGCCAAGCATGAACGGCGGATGGACCCGGTCGAGACGGTCCTCCTGTATGCAGCCGACCTGGCCGAGCGGATCGAGCAGGTGATCGTGCCTTCATTGCGGGCCGGGTTGGTTGTCCTGGCCGATCGCTATGTCTATACGCCGATGGCCCGCGCCGCGACCCGCGCGGTCGATCCCGACTGGCTCGACCGCCTGTTCTCGTTCGCCCCACCACCGGACGTGACAATCGTGCTCGACGTCGATGCCGCGACGGCCCTGGCTCGCCAGGGTCGCCACGCACCCGGGCGCTACGAAGCCGGGATGGACCTGGGCCTGTCGAAGGATGCTCTGAAGAGCTTCCGCCTGTTCCAGGACCGACTCCACGAGTGGTTCGAACGTCAGACCCCGCGCTACAACTTCAGCCCGATCGACGCGCGTGGCACGCCCGAAGTGGTGGAGGCGCTGATCGAACCAGCCGTCGACGTGATCCTGGACGCGATGCTGGGGCATCGGCCCGGACCGGGCGTGGCCCGCCGATGAGCTCGCTCAGGATCGTCCATCTCTCGGACTTCCACTGTGACGGCAGCCCGGAGTTGCGGGCGGCCCTCGCTCGCCTCGTCGACCGGGCGATCGATTGCGGTCCGGACCTCGTCGTCGTGACCGGCGACCTGAGTGCCGACGGCCGGCCTGGCGAGCTGGACATCGTCGCGGCGGAGCTCGAGCGCTTCGGTTCGGTTCCCCGGGTCGTCCTGCCGGGCAACCGCGATCTCGTCCCGTCGGTGGGCCCACCCGGCGAGGCCCGGCCGCTGCCGGCCGACTCCGATCTTGACTACTTCCTGGCCCTCGAGCCCGCGCTCGGCTTCGGATTCGACGACGTCGCGACGGACCCGCCGGCGGCGATCGATGCCGACCCCGAGACTCGCTTCTCGAGCCGGTTCGGTCGCCTGGAGACCCGTCACGCGGATCCGCGAGTCCAGCTGGTCGCCGTGAACTCGACGCCGCGGCTGCGTCCGGCCGAGCTGGAGCGTGCCGCTCGCCGGCTGCGCCGCGCCCCGGAAGGGGTGCTCCGGATCTTTGCCTTGCATCACGGCCTGCTGCCCGTCCCTGGGCGCAAGCTGCGCGACGGTGACCTGGCCAACCGGGCCGGCGACCTGCTGGCCCTGCTCCTTGAGCTGAAGGTGGACCTGGTCCTCCATGGCCATGTTCATCGTGCTCATGCCTGGCTCGTTTCCGATGGGCACCACGAAATGGTGGTGGCCAGCGCCGGCGCCCTCGTCAACGACGGCCGCCGCGACGCGAGCTTCAACGAGATCCTCGTTGGCGGTGGCAGACTGGAGGTCCGCCGCCGTTCGGTCGCGACCGGCGAGCCCAGCCTCCTGTTCCAGACGACGCGGCCGGGTTGATCCTGTGCCGGCGACGCCGGCGCGCTACTGTTCGTCAACCGAGGAGACGAGACCATGGCGAAAAGCGAAGCCAAGCAACCGAAGCCTTCGAAGCGGGCGGCCACGAAGGCATTCGAGCGCGCCTGGAAGCTCCTCGGCCGGCTCGAGATGGACGTGGCGGAGGCCCGGGCCGAGGAGGCGAAGCGCCGTCACCAGCTCCTCGAGGCGAGCGGCGATCAACTTGTCCGGCGGCAGGCCCAGCTCGACGCGGCGATCTGGAGGGGAGCCGAGGGAGCCGCCCTGCTGACCGAGCTGTCCGAGCTGATCGCCGCCAATGCCCGGGCCAAGTCGAGCCAGACGGTCAGCAACATCGCCCACGAAGCGGCCGAGGCGATCCGGGCCGATGAGCGCGCCAAGTCGGCGGCTTTGATCGACCATCCGGCCAAGCCGTCACTCAGGCGGCGGGCCAGCAATGGGCACTCGAACCCAGGCGCGCCCGCTCAGCCGCCGGCTGCCTCGTCGGCTCCGGCGAGGCCGATCGTCAAGCGGGCGAAGCCGCCGGTTGCCAGGCCCCGGGGCACGCGGACGTCCGCAGCGAGGACCTCCTCAGCCGGGGCCCCGGCTGCCAGACGGGCCGGGACACCGGCCCGGCCTCGAGCGCGGAGGTCCCTTCAACCCGATGATGGTGGCTCCGGCGAGTCCGGCAGCTGAACCGGCCGATCGCCTGACGCCGGATCTGGTCCAGCCGCCGATCGAGCCGTCCGGGTCGGTCGAGGGAACGCAGCCGGCTCTGATCGCACCGATGCTGGGTCCGGGCGCGGCCGTAATTGGCGGAGTCGATATCGGGGCGAACTCGGTCCACCTGCTCGTTGCCGTGGTGACCGGGCATCGAGTCGAGCCGCTCGTGGACGAGTCGGTCTTCCTCGGCCTTGGCGATCGCGTCGACGCAGCCGGCACATTCGGCCCGGCCAAGCGCGCTGAGCTCGTGGCCGCCCTCGTCCGCTACGCTGAGACCGCCCGCCGGCTCGGGGCCGAGCGAATCGCGTTCGTTGGCACAGAGCCGATGCGCCGGGCCGCCGACGCGGCCATGGCGGTTCACGAGGTCACCCTGGCGACGAACGTCCCGCTGCACATCCTCGATTCTCGCGAGGAGGCGGAACTGACCCTCGTCGGGGTCACCCTTGGCCGGCCGATCGACCGGGAGCTGGCGATCGTTGACGTGGGTGGAGGCAGCAGCCAGATCGTGCGCGTCGGACCGGGCCATCCCCCGGCATCGATCGGGCTCCGGCTCGGCGGGGCGCGCTTGACCGCTGCGTTCATGGCGGACGATCCGCCGTCCACGGCGGACATCGAGACGATGCGGGCCGAGGCGGGCCGGATCGTCGCCGACACGCCCGCCGTCAACCTGGCCGAACTCGTCGCCGTGGGTGGAACGGCATCGAACCTGGTCAAGGTCCTGCCGGCGGCAGCCCTCGACCGGCGCCTCGATCATGGACGTCTGCAGGCGGCTCTTGAGGTGCTCCGCAGCGAGCCCTCCGTGTCAGCCGCCGAGCGCTACGCGATCAACCCCAGGCGAGCTCGATTGCTGCCCGCCGGGGCGGTCATCCTCGAGGCGATCCTGGCGCACTTCGGCCTGGACGAGCTGACTGTCTCGGAAGCCGGGGTCCGCGAGGGCATCGTCCTCTCCCTGGCTCATGCCGGGATCGCCTGGCGGGACCAGCTGGCCGTGCTTGCCCGGGGCTGGGGAGACGGGCCCGCCGAACCAGGTACCTAGGCCGTCATTGGCCTGTGCGGCCGCGCTGGCGCGGTCGGCTTGTGGACGATGACCCTCGGCTTCGGCTTCGAGTGATGCCTGGGGGCTCGATGGGCGGGCTTGTGGACCCGCTTCTTCGGAGCGGGCTGTGGCTTGGCCGGGGGCGGTGGTTGAAACGCCTTGGCGAGCGCCTGCCAGTTGGCCGCCGAACCAGCGTCGTAACCCAGGGCCCACAGGCCGACGCCGGCCAGCCCACGACTTCGGGCAAAGGCATACTTCGTCGCCAGGGCCTGCGGGGAGTCGTAGTAGGTCTGGCGCCAGAGGTGATGCTGAGCGTCGTAGACCGCTACCCAGGCGGATGCCTCGACCGCGTCGTAGCCCTGCTTCGCGCCCCGGGGCAGTTGGACCCGGCTGATCCGAATGGGGTAGGCCGGCGCCATCTGGTAAGCGGCGCGGGCCGGCACGGATCCCGGGCGGGCTGATGTCGTCGGCCAGCTCATCCCGTAGTAGGGCAGGGCCAGGACGATCCGGTTCATCGGCAGCTTGGCCGCCTTGTACAGGTCGAGCGTCCACGACAGACTCATGCCGCCCCCTCGGCGGACGAGCGGGTCCGTGCTGCCCGTCGTGGCCGACAGGCCACTGCGGTAGTCATAGCCCATGATCAGGACTCGATCGGCATGCCCGACCAGGGCCGCCGCAGCCATTGCCGCGCCGGCCTGCGACGCACCCACGGCCACGGTCACCCGGCCGATCCGATCGTGCGCCCGGACCGCTCGTCCCAGGGCGTCGACGAATCGGCTGAGGTCCGGCAGGTCCCGCCGGTACACGCTCTCGAGGTCGACGGCCACGCCGTCGAGGCCGCGGGCGGCCATCAGGGCCACGATCTGGCCGATCGCTCGTCGCTGGGCGGTCCTGCTCCGCAGGAAGGCTCGGTTCTGGGCGAAGCCGAAGCTGGCCAGGGTCAGGTCCACCCGGACACCAGCCGCGTGGGCCGCCCGGATGATCGCCGTCGCCGGGGCGCTCAGCAGGGCTGAGTAGCCGGCCGCGCCGCGGTCAACGCTGCCGTTCGAGTTCAGGCCTACGTCGAAGAAGGCGACCGTGCTGAGCAGGTCGTAGCGCAGCGAGCCGGCTGTCTTGCTGGTCTCGAGCCAGTACGGCAGGAAGCCGTACACCTCGCCGGTCAGCCGATGGGCGACCTGCCTGGAAGTGAGCGGACGGAGTGGTGCGGTCGAGGCCGAGGTCGCGGCGGCCGTCTCCGTGACCGCCGCGAACGGCAGCACGACAGCAAGTGCGAGTCCGGCAAGGAGGGGCAGGCGGAGGGTTCTCATGGCGGAAGGATCTCGATCCAGACCGCACCGGACCACCCCACGATGGTCCCATCCGCTCCGGGACCCCGGGACCCCGGGGCGCCGCACGAAGCCGAAATCGACGCGACTTCGACCACAGGCGTCGCGAGTTCGAGGTGCCCCACGGTGCCCAGGACGGGTTCGGGCGGGTGCTAGGATTCCCCGATGAGTGAATCCGAAAACGCCCGCGAGACGGAGTCGAACGAAATCGAACCGACTCAGCCGCATGCCTTCCTGGCGGCGGACACATTCGTGCCCCTGGGGCCGTTCAGCGGCGGGGGAGCAGCGATCCGGGGCCTGCTGACACCCGAAGCCATCGTCAACGCCCGGGCTGACCGCTGCGCACTGTGCGGCCGGGGCCACGACGACCCGATCCACGGTCTGGCCGACGCCTGAGGGACCAGCCAACCGGACCACGGCGGCCTGATCCCGGTTGGCGCGGGACCTAGAGGATCGCCACCGTTCGGCCCAGGCCGCGCCGGAAGGTCAGGCCGGCGACGCCTCGCCAGGCCGTGCCGACCGTCCGCTTGAGCCGGGCGACCTCGCGTTCGCGGGAGACCAGGTAGCGACCGATTGCCTGTGCTTCGGCCTCGGTCAGGTCGTTGCCCCGCTCGACGAGGAAGGTCCGGGCCATCGTCGCAGCGACTTCGGCGTCATTCATGAAACCGAGATGGTCCTGCAGCGCAACGACCCGGGCGATCAGCGGAGAGGCCTCCGGGCCGAGGGGCTCGCGGACGAACTCGAGGGTGTAGCGCAGTCGCTTCGCGGCGATCCGGAGCTGATGGAGGGTGGGTACATCGGCCCAGCGCAGGACGGCTTCATAGGCCCGGACATGTTCGTAGGCCGTCCAGATGCGCGAGGCGGCCGTATCCCGGACGCGGTGCGGAATCGTCGTCTCCACCGGCAGGGCATCGCGGCCCGCGCTCGACACGAAATCGACGTACTCGTCGACGAACCGGCGGTGGCCCTTCGAATCGAGCTCGACGATCAGGTCGTCCCGGGCGGCGTCCCGGTCGCCCCGCCAGGCGGCGAGCAGGGGCTCCAGCCCGGCCAGGTCGGGCGAGCCGATCGCCTCGCCGTAGGCCTCCGTCGCCTCGATCAGGACGTCGAGGTCGCGAACCGCGCCAAGCAGGCCCGCCAGCTCGCGCAGCCGGCGCCGGTATGTCTTCGTCTTCTCCGGGCGGTAGGCGTCCCCGAAGACCCGCCAGGCGGCCCGCATCCGGCGCGTCGCGACCCGCATGCCGTGGAGCTCCTCGGGGTTTGTCCCTTCGCGCGTCCCGGGTTCCCGGGCGAGCATCCGGGCCAGGTGGAAGCGGAGGACCTTGCGGCCGGCCTCGGCATGGAGGTCCTCGGCCGTTACCCCGGGGTTCTTCATGGCTGGCAGTCGCGCTTCGGTGCCATCAGGCTCGGCCCTGGGAGTCGTTTCGGCCGATGGCGTGGGCTCGGTCTCGGTGTCAAGCAGCTCGAGCGGGTCGTCGGAGGCGCGCGGCAGGTCGAGAATCGGCAGAAGCTCGTCGTCGGCTTCCTCATCAGGCTGGGACGGCTCCGGGACCTCGATCACCTCATCGATTTGCAGCTCTTCGTCGACCGCGGCCCCCGGTCTCTCCTGGACGTCTGGTTGCGGCTCGGCCCTCGCCTCGATCTCGATCTCCGGTCCAGGCGTCGACGCGATCTCCGGTTCAGGCGTCGACGCGACCTCACTCGCTTCTTCGGAGGCCACTTCGACCACGGGCTCGGCGTCGACCACGGGCCCCGCCTCGGGCACGGGCTCAGCCTCGGCCGGGACGACCGGCTGGATCGAGGCTGAAGCTGAATCCAGGCCGCCTTGCCCAGGAGCGGCGGCCCGCACGGCGGAGGCGGTTGCGATCGCCCGGACCAGCTTCGATTCGACTGTCGGTGAGAGCCCGGGCCGACCATCGAGCAGTCCCAGCAGCGGCCCGAGCGCCGTCTCCGGGCCGCGGGTCAGCTCCGCCTCGAGCTCGGTGAAGCGCTCGACCGTGTGCCCGTCCACGACGATCCGCGCTTCGTCGAGGCTGAGCTCGACCGCAGCCTCGTCGGTTGTGAAATCGCGCTTGCGGCGGTACTGCCGGATCGTCACGATCTCGTGGAGGGGCCGGTCTCCGATCAGCTCGAGCAGGCGATCGCGCGCGACCGAGGCCGGCCACGACGCCGGCGGCGAACCGGCGTCGGCCGGGCCCTCCAGCTCTTCGCGCCGGCGGTAGGCACCATCCACGGAACCGGCCGACTTGACTGTCAGCGTCGTGGTTCCGGCCTCGGCTCGCAGGCGGACCCCGATCCGCTGCGCCTCCAGGATCCCGTCGGGCGTGTCGAGGTAGGTGTCGTCCTGTTCGGCCACCCGGATATCGCCGATCGGCACGAACCCGGCGAGGCGCTCGGATGCCAGCAGCCGCTCACCAATCGCGAGGTCGGCGACCTGGTACTTCAGCTCGACCTCGATCGGGCCCGGAATGCTCACGCCCGCGGATCCAGTGAGCCGCTGCCCAGCCCCGGCCGGTGGGGCTGGCTGATCGCCGCGCTGTAGATCAGGGTCCGTTCCTTCATCGCGGCAAACGTGTCGATCGTGCCCTCGGCCCCGTTGAGATCCTCCGTTCGTCGCCAGACCGCGTCGGCCCCCAGGTGCCAGGAGCGGCGGTCGTCCGCCAGCATCGTTGCGATCACCTCGCCGATCCGGGCCCGCGCCTCGATATCCTCGACCGGGACGGCCGCCTCGATCCGGCGGTCGAGATTGCGCTCCATCAGGTCGGCCGACCCGATGTACCACTCAGCCGAGCCGTCGTTGCTGAAGCCCCAGATCCGGGAATGCTCGAGGAACTCGCCGACGATCGAGCGGACGTGGATCCGGTCCGAGACGCCCGGCACGCCCGGCTGGAGGGAGCAGATCCCACGCACGATCAGCTCGATGTCAACACCTGCGCTGCTCGCCCGATAGAGGGCCTCGATGCAGGCCGGATCGACGATCGCGTTGATCTTCAGGACGATCCGGGCCGGCCGGCCGGCCGCCGCATGGCCGATCTCGCGGTCGATCATCTCGATCACCCGGGCGCGCATCCCGTGGGGGGCCACGAGCAACCGCCGGAACGTCCGCTGCTTGGAGAGGCCGGTCAGGACATTGAACAGGTCGGTCACGTCGGCCCCGATCTCGGGCCGACAGGTCAGCAGCCCAATGTCGACGTACAGCCGGGCGGTCTTCGGGTTGTAATTGCCCGTCCCGATGTGGACGTAACGGCGGAGCAGGCTGCCCTCGCGGCGCACGACGAGGGACGTCTTGGAGTGGGTCTTCAGTCCGACCAGGCCGTACACGACGTGGGCGCCGGCTCGTTCGAGCTTGCGCGCCCAGACGATGTTCTGCTCCTCGTCGAAGCGGGCCTTGATCTCGACCAGGACCACGACCTGCTTGCCCCGCTCTGCGGCCCGGATCAGGTCACGCACGATCGGTGAGTCGCCGGACGTCCGATACAGCGTCTGCTTGATCGTGAGGACGTCCGGATCCGCGGCTGCCTGGGCGATGAACTGCTCGGTCGAGGCCGCGAATGACTCGTACGGGTGGTGGACGAGGATGTCGCCGGCCCGGATCGCCGCGAAGACGTCGACCGGCTCGTCCTCGTCGGGCGGCATCAGCCGGGGTGGGGTGACCGGGGTCCAGGGCGGGCGCTGCAGGTCGGGCAGGTCGAGATCGGCGATCTGCCACAGCCCAGTGAGGTCGAGCATCCCGCTGATGTCGTAGGCGTCATCCTCGGTCAAGCCGATCCCGTTGAGCAGGAGCCGCCGGGTCGAGGCCGGCATGCTCCGCTCCACCTCGAGCCGGACCGCCTCACCGAAGCGTCGCCGGCGGAGTTCCTCCTCGATCGCCATCAGCAGGTCGTCGGCCTCGTCCTCCTCGATCGCGAGGTCGGCGTTGCGGGTGACCCGGAAGAGGTGGGCCTCGACGATCTCCAGGCCGGTGAACAGGATGTCGAGATTGTTGGCGATCACCTGGTCGAGCGGGACGAAGGTCGTCGGGTCGATCTCCATCAGGCGCGGCAGGACTGGGGGCACCTTGACCCGGGCGAAGCGGCGCTCGCCGGTCTCCGGGTCGCGGAGGCCGACCGCGATCGACAGGCTGAGCGTGGAGATGTACGGAAATGGGTGGCCCGGGTCAACGGCCAGCGGGGTGAGGACCGGAAAGACTTCCTCGATGAAGCGTTCGCGCAGGCGAGCGTGATGCTCGGGCACGGTGCCGTAGTCGACGATCCCGACATCGGCCTCGGCCAGCTTCGCCCGGATCCGGGCGAACAGCGTGCCCTGCTCCTCGACAAGGGCCTGGACGCGCGGCCTGATCGCCGCCAGCTGCTCCTCGGCGGTCCGTCCGTCGGGCGAGCTGCGAACGGCCGAGGCGGCCGCCTGCTGGCGCAGGCCGGCGACGCGAACCTGGAAGAACTCATCAAGGTTTGAGGCGAAGATCGCCAGGAACTTCACCCGCTCCAGGAGGGGATTGCGGTCGTCCTTCGCCTCGTGGAGCACGCGCGCATTGAAGTCAAGCCAGGACAGCTCCCGGTTGAGGTAGGGCAGGGCGGGCCCACTGACGGACCGGCGTGCCCGGGGGGCGCGAGCGACCCGCTCGGGTCGAACGGCGGTCATCGGTGGGGCGTCTCCGTGGTGGACTGGTGACGGGACGGACCGGCTCAGCGGGCCGGCCGGGCAAGCGTAGCACGGCCCCTGCCCGGCTCCGGAACCACCCGGAGGTCAGTCCTCGGCCACGTACCGCCGGTCACCTGTGGCCGGCTGGAGGAAGACCCGCATCCGCCGCCCGGAGGTGGGATCGACGAACACCTCGGCGGTCGCCCGGAAGCCCGGCGGCAGCCCCCCCAGCGGCTCGCCGCCGCCCGGGCCGGCCGGTTCGTTGCGCAGGTCCGATTCGACCGACCGGTAGCGGGAGCGCTCGAGGGTCAGGGCGATCAGGATCGCGCCGCCGACGAGGACCATGAACAGGTTGGGGAGGCCCGCGCCGTTGGCCCGGATCTGCACGAGTCCCGACAGGACCCCAAGGGTGCCGACGACGGCCAGGATCACCCGGGCGGCGACGAGCATCGGCCGGCTACTCGACGGCGGGCTGGGCGGCCGCGTCCGGGACAAGCACGACGGCCGTGCCGTAGGCCACGATCTCGGACATCGTCGAGCCGATCTCCGAGCTGTCGAAACGCATCGACAGGACAGCATTGGCACCCATCACGGTGGCGTTCTGGACCATCCGGTCGATCGCCTGGCGGCGGGTGTCCTCGAGCAGGCTGGTGTACTCGTGGATCTCGCCGCCGACGAGCGAACGGAGTCCGGCGGTGAAGTTGCCGGCAAGGCCCCGGCTGCGAACGACCAGGCCGAAGACGTGGCCCTTCGTCTCGGCGACCCGGTAGCCGGAGATCGATGGCGTGGTGGCGATGATGATGTTCACGAGGAACCTCCAACCTCCGCGCCCGGCTGCGCCGCCGGAGCTGCGGTCGTGTGGGTGGCGTGGCTGCCGGCGGCCAGGTTCGGCCGGCCGGCGCCTGCCCGGCCCGCGGTGCATTCAGCGCAGGGGCACATCTCGCGCAGGGCCGTGAACGTGTAGAAACCGGTGTGGTGCCCGTCGCCCCAGGTGGGGGCCAGCGCGTACTGGCCGACGAGGGCGATGTCGACGAGCCGAACCTGGTCTGCGGTCAGCGTGGGTGCTGAATCGAGCCAGCCCGGCAGGCCCGCCTCGCCACGACAGTAGGCACACGGACACAGCCAGCGCAGCGTCGAGGTCGGGTAGATCGTGCCGTGGCCGTCGCGCCATTCGATCGTGAGCGTGCCGGCAGCACGATCGGCGTGGATCCGGGCGGGGTCGGTGGGATTCGCCATGGCCTGATGGTAGCGTCAAGCTGTCTTGGGCGGCGCGCCTCGCGCTGGGACCTCCGTACCGAGGCCGCTGCCTCGGCGCATGTGCGATGCTCGGCCCATGACCCTCGTGATCGATGGCCTGTCGAAGCGCTATGGCCAGGTCGTGGCGCTCGACCGAGTCGGATTCCGCGTCGAACCGGGCGAGATCTTCGGGTTCCTGGGCGCCAACGGCGCGGGCAAGACGACGGCGATGCGGATCGTCCTGGATATTCTCCGGGCGGATAGTGGCACGGTCACCTGGCGCGGCCGATTGAGCACCGAGCTTCCGCGGCGCACGTTCGGCTACCTGCCCGAGGAGCGCGGTCTCTATCCACGCATGCGGGTCCTCGACCAGCTCGTCTTCTTCGCCGGTCTGTATGGCGTGCCAGGCGCCGAAGCCCGGCGCGCTGCCCTCGGCTGGCTCGAGCGCTTTCGGGTGATCGACCTGGCCGATCGCCGGGCCGATGAGCTCAGCAAAGGCAACCAGCAGAAGATCCAGTTCATCGCAGCGATCCTCCATGATCCCGAGGTCGTGCTGATGGACGAGCCGTTCACCGGCCTGGATCCGGTCAACGTCTCGCTCCTGCGGAGCGCCTTCCTCGAGCTGGCCGCCCGGGGCAGGACCCTGATCTTCTCGACCCACCAGATGGAGATGGTTGAGGCGCTGGCCGGCGCGATCGCGATCATCGACCACGGCCGGCTCCTGACCGGAGGGCCAACGCGCGAGGTCCGCCGGCGAGCCGGTCGACCGGTCGTCCGGCTGGCGGTCGAGGGTGATCCCGAGCTGGCCTGGGTCTCGTCCCTGGCCGGGGTGCGCCTGATCCGGCCCGGCCCCGGCATCAGCGAGTTGAGCGTGGAGCCCGGCACGGACCCCCAGTCGATCCTGCGCGCGGCGCTCGCCCGCGGCGCGGTCGTGACCTGCTTCGAGATCGCCGACCCGTCGCTCGAGGAGATCTTCATCGAGCTGGTCGGACGGCCGCCCGACGACGGCGTGTCGGTCGGGGCGCCGGCAGCGGTCGAGTCCGCCGCATGATCCAGAAACCCCCGCGATGAGCGCCGGCCATCCCGACGGCTCGCTCCTGCCCAACGCCGGGCTGGTGGCCCGGCGCGAGTATGTCGAGAAGATCCGCAGCCGGGCCTTCGCCGTAGCGACGGCCATCCTGATCGCCGTCGCCGTGGGAGCGGCGCTGATCCCGATCGGTTTGCGGGCCCTCGATCGCGGTCAGATCACCCGGATCGGGGTGGTCTCGAGCGATCCTGCGGTGACGGCCCGAGTCGTCGACCTCGTCTCCGCCTACCTGAATCCGGTTCCCCCGGGGGCCGACCCGGCCACCGTGCGTGGGCACTACCGGCTGAGCTCTCAGCCGGATCTCGCCAGCGGCCTGGCCAATGTCCATGCCGGCCGGATCGAGAGCCTGCTCGAGGTGACGATCGGACCCAGCGGTGGCCTCGACTTCACGTTCCATGGGAACGACGGCCCGACCAGCGCGACGATCCAACGGCTGCAGGTGGCAACGTTCGGGGCTGCCGTCGTCGAGTACTCGCAGAGTTTGCCCCACACCGGCCCTGGGCTGGCCTTCCACCTGCCCTCGTTTGAGCTGCAGCCGACTGATCGGGGACCGAGCGTCGCCCCGATCGACCCGGGGGCAACGGCCAGCCGGACGCTGCTCGCCTCGGTCCTGGTCGTGCTGATCTTCATCACCCTTACGGTCTACGGGATGTGGGTGGCGACGAGCGTGGCCTCTGAGAAGGCGAGCCGGGTCATGGAGCTCCTGATCAGTGCGGCGACACCGCGCCAGCTGCTCGTTGGCAAGGTCGTGGGAGTCGGCGCGGCCGGTCTGACCCAGTACCTCTCGATCCTCGTGCCGGCCACGATCGTGCTGGCCCTCCAGGATCCGATTGCCACCGCCCTGATCGGTCCGGCGGATCCGGGCGAGGCCCCGCTGGTCGGCCTGACCCTGCCGATCCTGCTGGCCTTCGGCGCGTTCTTCGTCCTGGGCTTCCTGCTCTATGCCTTCGTCTACGCGGCCGCCGGGTCCCTGGTCAGCCGGCCGGAGGACATCCAGCAGCTCGCCATGCCCCTCAGCTTTGTGTCGATGGCCGGCTATTTCGCCGCGATCTTCGGGATGACCGCGATCAACTCGAGCCCGGTTGCGATCCTGTCGTACGTGCCCTTCTTCAGCCCGTACGTGATGCTCTCGCGGGTCATGCTCGGCCAGGTTGACGCCTGGGAGATCGGGTTGTCGCTGGGCCTCCTCATCGGGGCGATCGCGATCTCGGCCTGGTTCGCCGCCCGGATCTACGGCGCCGGCGTCCTGCTCTACGGTCAGCGGCCAGGCTTCCGGACCTTCCTGCGGGTGGCGATCCGACCCGATGGCGGTTGACCGCTCGCTGCCGCGCCTATGGCCCCGGGTCGTCGAGCGGCAGGCGCCGGATCAGGGCCAGGATCGGGCTGCCGGCTGGATCCGCATGCACGGGCGGCTGACTGGCGATGTTCGGCAGGCCATCCGGATACACGGCGATCAGGCGCCACAGGCGGCTCTGGACGCCGGCCAGGTAGGGACTGCGCCGATCGCGGGCGAGAACCCAGCCAACACCCTGATCGGCCGCCGCGGCACACAACGCGCGGCCTTCGCCGGCGATCATCGGGACCGGCACGATCGCCGGTGAAGGGCTGAGCAGTCGGGCAAGCCGCGCCCGCCGCCGTTCGAGCGGCTCGGCGACGAGCGAGCGGCCGTCGAGCGCGAGCAGGTCGTAGACGAGGTAGGCCAGCCCGGGACCCGGCCGACCCTCGAGTCGGGCGAGCAGCCCGGGCTCATCGAGGCGGCCCGCCTCGTCGACCGCGACGAGCGTGCCGTCGAGGATCGCCGGGCGGGCGCCCAGGCGTTCGGGCAGGTCCGCGATCTCGGGTACGAGCTCGGTGAGCAGGACCCCATCCGCGCCGATGAGCCGGAGCTCGAGCGCCAGGGGTCCGCGGTCTCCGCCGGACCCAGCCGGATCGACCCGATCGCGCCCGACATAGGCCAGGGCCCGCTCGCCGCCCCACCACGGCTCGAACAGGGCGTCGGGATCGTCGAATGGGCCGTCGGCTGGCTGGGCGAGCATCGGTCGGAGTGGCGCCGGCCAGCCGGCCGGGTCCGGCTCCAGGCGAAGCGAGAGCTGATCGGCCATCGCCTCGATGGTAGCGGTAGACTCGGCGGATGGCGCGCGCCCCTCGACCGGACGATCTGTACCGCCTCCGGATCCCGACCGATCCGCAGCTGGCTCCCGGGGGCGATCGGATTGCCTTCACCGTCCAGACGGTGGCCTCCACCTGGGATGGCTACCGCCATGCGATCTGGTCGGCAGCGTTCGACGGCTCGGCTCCGGCGGAACGACTGACGATCGGCAGCAAGCACGACACGAGTCCACGGTTCGCGCCGGACGGACGCAGCCTCGCCTTCCTGTCCGATCGGCGGATCGGCGTCGAGGAGGAGCCGGCGGCGGCCAAGGACCGGGAGGACGCCGTCCAGGTCCACCTCCTGCCGCTCGATCGGCCGGGCGAGGCCCAGCGCCTGACCAACCTGCCCCGGGGCGTCGAGGAGTACGCCTGGTCGCCCGACGGCGGCCGGCTTGCGGTCGTGAGCTCATCGCACGGGGCAACCGTCGCCGAGGATGCCCGTCGGCGTGGGCGGCCGGCCAAGGGACCCGATCCGGGAGATCGACCGGCCTCGGATTTCCACTTCGTCGACCGGCTGCGCTCGATGGCGAACGGCGTGGGCTGGATCTATCACCAGGTGACCCGGCTGTGGGTCGTCGATGTGGCGACCGGCGCGGCGACGCTCGTCCACAGCGGCCGGGCCGCCGTCTCCGAGCCGGCCTGGTCACCGGATGGCAGCCGGATCGCGTTCAGCGCGGATCGTGGCCGAGATGACGACCTGGGCTTTCACAGCGATGTGTGGGTCGTGGCGGCGACCGGCGGACGGGCCGTCCGGGTGACCGGAGGCGGAGGCACGCTCGGCGGCCGCGGCGTCTTCGGCTCGCCGGTCTGGCTGGCCGATGGGGCCCGCCTGGCGGTCCTTGGCCATCGCTATGGCGGGGGAAGCGGCAGCCGGGCCGATATCTGGTTGTTTGCTGCCGACGGCTCGCAGGCCGGACCGCGGGACGGTCGGAACCTGACTGCCGCCGCCGACCTCGTGATCGATTCAGGGATGGGCAGCGACGTCACGGTTGGTGAGGCCAACCGGATCCACCTCGCGCCCGATGGGCGCTCGGTCTGGTTCAGTGCGCCGGTCGACGGTTCATTCGAGCTGTGGCACGTGCCGGTCGACGACGGCAAGGTCGAGCGACTCACGAACGGGTGGCATTACTACTCGTCGTTCGCGATCGGGGCGGGCCCCCGTGGCGCCGTCCGGATCGCCGCCGTTCGCTCGACCCCGATCGAGCTGCCGGAGGCAGTTGCCCTTGAGTTGCCCGCCGAACGGGCACGGGTCCCGCTCGAGGGCCGTCCGGTCAGCGCATTGAATGCCGAGTTGCTCGACGAAGTGGCCCTCGTCGCGCCCGAGACGCGTTGGAACGAGGTAGACGGCCGCCGGATCCAGGGCTGGTTCTACCCACCGAACCCGCTCGCCCTGGGCCCTTCCGGAACGCGGCCGCGGGGGAAAGCCAGGCCGGCGCCGCTGGTCGTGGAGATCCACGGCGGTCCCCACACGCTCTACGGCTGGAGCCCGTTCTGGGAATGGCAGCTACTCGCCGCAGCCGGGATCGGCGTGTGGGCCGCCAACCCGCGCGGCTCGCAAGGCTACGGTGAGGCCTTCACCGGGGCGAACTTCCGGGACTGGGGCGCCGGGCCGATGCGTGACATCCTGGCCGGGGTCGACAGCCTGATCGCGGAGGATCGCGCCGATCCGGACCGCCTGGGCGTGACCGGCGGCTCATACGGCGGTTACCTGACCAGCTGGATCGTCGGCCACACGGATCGCTTCCGGGCTGCGATCACCTGTCGTTCGGTCAACGACCTGGCCAGCCAGATGTCGACCGGCGACATCGCCGGACCGGCCTTCGGGCGACTGGAGTTCGGGGCGGCACCGTGGGAGGACCCCGACCTGTATCGCGAGCAGTCGCCACTGACGTACGCCCGCCGGATCCGGACGCCGCTCCTGATCCAGCACTCGGAGCGCGACCTGCGGACGCCGATCGGCCAGGCCGAGGAGCTGTTCACCGCGCTGCGCTCGCTCCGCCGGCCAGTCCGGCTGATGCGGGTTCCCGACGAGAGCCACGAGCTGACCCGCTCCGGGACGCCGTTCCGGCGGGTTGAGAACGCAGCCCAGATCTGCGCCTGGTTCGAGCATTTTCTGATCCTCGGGCGGCGCGGGCTGCCGCCCCTCCCACGCGATCGGGCCGGGAAGTAGACCCGCGATGACCACCGTCCGGCGCCCCACCGACTCTGCCGCCCACGAGCGGGCGAACGAGCTGATCCATTCATTCGATGCCCGGGCAGGTTCGCTGGGCAGCCTCCTCGGCCGGGTGACGGCCGTCGACCAGGTAGGCGTGGAGGAGCGGGTCGACTCGCTCAAGCGGCGCTCGATCAAGGCGGCCTCGAAGCTGTGGGCCCTCGACCTCGCGATCCGGATGATCGACCTGACGACGCTCGAGGGCAAGGACACGCCGGGCAAGATCCGGGCACTCTGCGCCAAGGCGATCCAGCCCCTGCCGGGCGACGCCTCCATCCCCCACGTGGCCGCGATCTGTGTCTATCCGGCCCTCGTGGCCGCGGCGAAGGAGGCCCTGGGAGCCTCGGGCGTCCGGGTGGCCAGCGTGGCCACCGGCTTCCCGTCCGGCCAGACCTTCCTCGATCTCAAGCTCGCCGAGGCCCGCCTGGCGATCGAGGCCGGCGCCGACGAGATCGACATGGTGATCGATCGGGGCGCCTTCCTGGCCGGCGACTACGCCGCGGTCTTCGACGAGATCGTGGCGATCAAGGGGGCCTGTGGCCAGACCCACCTCAAGGTGATCCTCGAGACCGGCGAGCTCGAGACGTACGACAACGTCCGCCGGGCAAGCGTCCTGGCCATGGCGGCCGGAGCCGACTTCATCAAGACCTCGACCGGCAAAGTTGTGCCCGCGGCGACCTTGCCGGTGACCCTTGTGATGCTCGAGGCAATCCGCGATTTCGAGCGGGCCACCGGACGGGCCGTGGGCATGAAACCGGCCGGCGGGATCCGCACGGCCAAGGAGGCGATCCAGTACCTCGTCGTCCTGTACGAGACGCTGGGTCCGCGCTGGATGACCCCCGAGCGCTTCCGCTTCGGCGCCTCGAGCCTGCTCAACGACCTCCTGATGCAGATCGAGAAGCAGCGCACCGGCCGCTACCAGGGCCCCGACCACTTCAGCCTGGATTAGACCTGCGCCCGACCCTCAACGGCGCCGGGTGCGGGGCGCCGGAGCGGCGCCGATTGCGGGGCGCTGGTCGCGTGGCGGTTGCGGGGCGCTGGTCGCGTGGCGGTTGCGGGGCGCTGGAGCGGCGGCGGTCGCGGGGTGCGTGGCGCCGGGTGCGGGGCGCTGGAGCGGCGGCGGTCGCGGAGCGCTGGTCATCGTGTCGCCGGGTGCGTGGCGGTTGCGGGGCGCTGGCCATCGTTTCGATCAGCCCAGGAGAACAAAACGGCCAAGTCGACCAACTTCGAGACCGGGCCGGCCGCCGATTCCGGCCGTTTGATCGCCGGTGGACACGAAGACGGCCAAACGACACCTCATCCGCTCGCTCGGCGCCGTCGATTCGGTCGTTTTGTTCGCCCCCGGCGACGACTCGGCTGGCGAACCCGCGGCGCAGCGCGAATTCGCCCTGGCCCCTCCCTCGGGCCGGCTACCCCCGCGTCCGCCTCGACTCCCTGTACCACGGGATCGTGAGCCGCTCCACGGCGCCGACGACGAACCACAGGGCCAGCGTCAGGATCGCCGTCACGAGGATCGCCCCGAAGACGAGGTCCGTCCGGAACAGGTTCTTGCTCAGGATCATCCAGATCCCAAGGCCGTTCACCGCGCCGACCTGCTCCCCGAAAATCGCCCCGATCACCGCATAGGTCACGGCGATCCGCAGGCCAGTGAAGAATGAGGGCAGGGCGCCCGGCAAGCGCAGTTTCATGAGGATCTGGTATCGACTGGCGCCCATCGTCTGGAGCAGGCTGGTCGCGTCACGCTCGGTCCCGGCCAGGCCGTCGAGCAGCGCGACGGTGACAGGGAAGAAGGTCACGAGGACGACGACGAGCACCTTGGGCACGAGGCCGAGCCCGAACCAGATAACGAGCAGCGGGGCTACCGCCACGATCGGGATCGTCTGGCTGGCCACGAGGAGCGGGTAGATCGCCCGTCGGACCCAACCGATCGAGTCCATGGCCAGGCCCGTGAGCACGGCGAACAGGACCGACACGCCGAAGCCCAGCCCGGTCTCGACCAGCGTCGTCAGGGCATGGCCGGCAGCGACCCCGCGGGCGTCCCACAGCGCGCCGAGGATCCGGCTGGGGGCGGGCAGCACGATCGGATCGATCGCCAGGACCCGGGCGAGGATCTCCCATGTGAGCACGATCGTCGCGACCACGATCAGGCTCGGCATGCTCCGGCGGAGCGCGGTCATGACCGGGGCGCGGTCATGACTGGAGTGTCCTCATGGCAGGTAGTCGTTGGTGAAGTAGGTCGAGAAGTCCGGACGGCTGGTCAGCGGCTTGCCGTCCGGTCCGGCCAGGACACCCTGGTCGAAGAGATAACCGGAGGCGGCGTCCCACTGTTGGCTCGTCTCCGGGCCAACGGCCCCGGCGGAATTGACATAGAGCTTCTGCGCCGCCAGGTAGTCGGCGCTGTCGCGGGGCAGCGCCGGGTTCGCATCGAAGACGCCTGGGTTGGCGGCGATCAGCTCGTCAGCCGCCGCCGTCGGGTCTGTAGCCGCGAGCTGGAAGCCGCGGACGGTCGTCCCCAGGAACCGTCGGGCCACGTCTCCGTTGGCGGCCAGCCAGGCGTCGTTGCAGACGAGCACGACGGCGTACGAATCGGGCAGGCCGTAGTCCGGGAAGGCGAACGTCCGGAGGGCGATCCCACGTTCTTTCGCCTCGACCGCCTCCCAGGCGCTGAACGTGATCGCCATGTCGGCCTTGCCGGCGTAGAGCGCCTCATAGGCGGCCGTATCGAGAGTCACCGTGGTGAACACGCCCTTGCCGCCGTCGGCCTTGATCACGCTCGTCAGGAGCGGTCCCTCCTGGGGCGATCCGAATCCCGCGTAGACCTTGCCGTCCATGTCCCGCGGACGGCTGATCGGGCCGCTCGCGAGCACGGCGATCTCGCTTGCGGTGTGCTGCAGGATCGCCATGACCGACTGCTCCCTGGCGCCGGCTGCGATCGCGAAGGTGGCCCCCTCCTCGGTGCTGATCCCGCAGTCGGCCTGGCCCGCCCCGACGAGTGTCTCGGGGTTCGCGCTGGCATATGGGATGAACTGCAGGTCGACCGCGTTCTGGGCGTACCAGCCGCTGTGCTGGGCAACGTAGAAGCCGGTGTGGTTCGTGTTCGGCGTCCAGTCCAGGGCCAGGGTCACCGTGGCCGTGGGCGGCCGCGGCGTCACCAGGGGCGAGACCGACGGGGCAGCGGAGCCACCAGGTGCGAGCGAGCCTGGGGTGGTGGGACCCGGGGCGGGCGGTCCGGACGGCGGGCGGCTTGGGCCGACGCTCGACCCGCCGCCGCAGCCGCTCGCCGCGAGCGCCACGGCCGCGAAGATTGAGCCCAGCCTGAGGGAATTGCGCGACATGCGGACCGTGACTCCTTCGGAGCGAAGCGATGAACGCCGCCCCGGGTGAACGGGACGGCGTCGAGTCGACGGTCTACCTACTCCCTACGCCGGTACGAGCCGGTTCAGGTTCGGCGGGTCTGTGGTCGGGCCACACTCTCAGCGCGTTTGTTGCGCTCCCCGGAGGCGTATTCAGTTGTCCAGCGATCTTACACGCGCCCGTCAAACCTGCCCCGGGCTTTGGCCGCCACGACCGTGTCCAGGTTCTGCCTGGACCCGCGCTTCGGACCAACCTGCACCACCCGCTTCAGTTCTGCCTGGACCGCCGCCTCGGCCCGGCCTGCACCAGATGAATACCTTCGACCACCGCGAGGCTCGACCCGTCAGGTTTCGGCAGCAGCTGCCGGATCGCGACCGAAATCGGCGCAGGCCCGTTCGAATCCCGCATCAGGTGACGGGGATCTGCGGATCCGACGGTTACCTCGTCGAACCCATTCACGTGGTGCAGCCCCGGCCCGGTGCTGGCGCCAACCTGCGAACGGCCCTGGGCTCAGGGCCGGGTACGGGACCGCTGCAGGGGTGATGCCATAATGGACATGATGGCGACCGACACGAAGCAGAGCGCGCCCGTCCGTGCGCCCAGCAGTGCGCCGAGCAGCTGGGGCTTGGGCGACGGCCAGGCAATCCCCTGGGAGTACGCGCCGGCGCCCGAGTCGAGCGAGATCGTCACGATCCGCGACCGCTACGGCCTGATGGTCGGCGGCCGCGAGGTCCCGTCATCCGACGGCACGACGTTCACCACCGTCAATCCGGCGACCGAGGAACCGCTCGCCGAGATCGCCCGGGCCACCGAGGCGGATGTCGACATGGCGGTCAAGGCAGCCCGACAGGCCCAGTCGAAGAGCTGGGGCAGGCTGCCCGGCCGGGAGCGGGCGAAGTACCTCTTCCGGATTGCCCGCCTGCTGCAGGAGCGCTCGCGCGAGTTTGCCGTCCTCGAGTCGATCGACTCGGGCAAGCCGATCAAGGAGTCGCGCGACGTCGACGTGCCCCTCGCAGCGGCCCACTTCTGGTACTACGCGGGTTGGGCCGACAAGCTCGAGTACGCGTTCCCGGGTCGAGTCGCCAAGCCGCTCGGGGTGGCGGCCCAGGTGATTCCGTGGAACTTCCCGCTGCTGATGCTTGCCTGGAAGATCGCCCCGGCCCTCGCCGCCGGGAACACGGTGGTGCTCAAGCCGGCCAGCACCACCCCGCTCAGCGCCCTCCTCTTCGCCGAGCTCTGCCGTGAGGCGGACCTGCCGCCGGGCGTGGTCAACATCATCACCGGGCCGGGCGAGATCGGGATGGCCCTGGTCACTCATCCAGACGTCGACAAGGTCGCCTTCACGGGCTCGACCGCCGTTGGCCGGAAGATTGCCCAGGGCATTGCCGGCCAGGGCAAGGCGCTCACCCTGGAGCTCGGCGGCAAGGCCGCCAACATCGTCTTCGACGACGCCCCGCTCGACCAGGCGGTCGAGGGGATCGTCAACGGGATCTACTTCAACCAGGGTGAGGTGTGCTGCGCCGGCAGCCGCCTGCTCGTCCAGGAATCGATCGCCGAGCTGCTGATCGCCAAGCTCAAGGATCGCCTTGCGACGATCAGGGTCGGCGATCCGCTCGACAAGAACACCGACGTCGGGGCGATCAACAGCCGGGCCCAGCTCGACAAGATCACCGAGCTGGTGGCCGCCGGGGTGGCCGAGGGGGCCGACCTGTACCAGCCTGCCTGCGAGCTGCCCGAGCGGGGCTACTTCTTCCGGCCCAGCCTCTTCACGAACGTGGCCCAGAGCCACCGGATCGCCCGCGAGGAGATCTTCGGGCCGGTCCTTGCGACGCTGACCTTCCGGACGCCTGAGGAGGCGATCGAGAAGGCGAACAACACGCCGTACGGCCTGTCCGCCGGGATCTGGACGGACAAGGGCTCGCGGATCCTGATGATGGTCCGCCGAATGCGGGCCGGCGTGGTCTGGGCCAACACCTTCAACAAGTTCGACCCGACCTCACCGTTCGGGGGCTACAAGGAGTCGGGCTACGGCCGCGAAGGCGGCCTCCACGGCCTGCAGGCGTACGTCCGGCTCGAGGACCGCTGAATGCCCGGCGTGCGCCTGGGTGCACCCGACCGGATCGATATCCGGAAGACCTACAAGCTGTACATCGGCGGGGCCTTCCCACGCTCCGAGTCCGGTCGCACATACCTGGTGACAAGCCCGAAGGGTGACGAGCTGGCGAATGCCAGCCGCGCCTCGCGCAAGGATCTCCGTGACGCGGTTCGTGCGGCGCGCAAGGCGTTCGAGCCGTGGGCCGGCCGTACGGCGATGAATCGCGGCCAGGTCCTCTACCGGGTGGCTGAGCTGATGGAGGGCCGACGCGATCAGTTCGTCGCCGAGGTCGCCGCTACGGAGGGCCTGTCGGGCCGCCGCGCCGGGACCCTCGTTGACCACGCCATCGATCGCTGGGTCTGGTATGCCGGCTGGGCCGACAAGATCGCCCAGGTGCTTGGCTCCACGAACCCGGTGGCCGCGCCGTACTTCAACTTCACGATCCCCGAGGCGACCGGAATCGTGGGCCTGGTCGGGCCTGAATCGAGCTCGCTCCTCGGTTTGGTCAGCCGGCTCGCCCCGATCCTCGTGTCGGGCAACACGACGGTCGTCCTCGCCTCTGAGACCCGTCCACTGCCGGCGGTCACCCTCGGCGAAGTCCTGGCCACGAGCGACGTGCCGGCCGGTGTGGTCAACCTGCTGACGGGCCTGAAGAAGGAGCTCGTGCCGGTCCTGGCCGCCCACGTCGATGTCGACGCGGTTGATACCTGGGGCGTCGCCCCCGACGACCAGGTCGCGGTCGAACGATCTGCCGCCGAGTCGATCAAGCGGATCGCCCGGCGACCACGCGGGGTGACCGACGCCGCGTTCGACTGGACTGACGACCGCGCCGCCCAGCGCCCCGAGTGGATCGCCGCCTTCCTGGAGATGAAGACGGTCTGGCACCCGATCGGCGCGTAGCCCAGAGCGATGCCGGTTCCCCGACCCGGTCCGCCGCCTGGCGTCCTCGAGCGGCTCACCTATGTCCAGGCACCGCTCCGGGCCGTGTGGACGACGCTCCATGATCCGGCCGCCCAGGACGCCCTGTTCCCGGAGCTCCGGCTGGGACCGCCTGCACCCAGCTGGCCGGCCGCTGGGGCCACGCGCTCGGCTCGGCTGCGGATCGGCCTGCTCGTTGCGAACGTCCGGCTCGAGAGCCTCGAGGCTCGCCCCAGCGCGCGCTTTCAGATCATCCTGGTCGGGGATGGAATCCGTCTCCTGCGGGGCTGGTCCCTCGAGGAGGTCGCCGGCGGCACGCGGGTCGCCGGGACGGCGGAACTGACCACCACGGGACGCTGGACCGCCCTGTTCATCGCACTCGGACGAGGCTCATCAGCCAACATCGTCGAGACCCACCTGCGAATCCTCAAGGAGCTGGCCGAGGGCAGCCGTCCGACGCCGGAACCGCGTCGACCGACCGCCGGGCGATCCTGATTGCCGCCCGCGATCATCCTCCTCCTGCTCGTTGCAGCCGGGATGCACGCCGTCTGGAACATCCTGCTCAAGACTGCTGATGACCCGCTCCGGACCGCCGGCCGGGGCATGCTCGTTGGGGCAGGCTTCTTGATCCCGATCGCCTTCGTCGGATGGCTGGTCGCCGGACGCTCGGCGATCCCTGACGGGGCCTGGCACTTGGCGGTCCTGTCGGGCGCGCTCGAGGCCGCCTACTTCGTGTTCCTCTCGGCGGCGTATCGGCGGGGCGACCTGTCGCTGGTCTATCCGATCGCCCGCGGGACGGCACCGGTCCTGTCGGTCGCCGTCGGGGTGCTCGTCCTGGGGGAGCGGCTCGAGCTGGCCGGCTGGATCGGCGTCGGCCTTCTCCTCGCCGGCATCCTCACCCTGCAGAAGCCGTGGGCCGTCTTCCGGCGGAGCAGCCGGATGCCCCGTCACCTGCGCGAGGCGGCGACCTTTGCGTTGCTGACCGGGGTCACGATCACGGCCTACTCAGCGGTCGATCGCGACGGGGCCCGCCTGATCGACCCGCTCTTCTATGCCGCACTGCTTTGGACGTTCACCACGATCTTCCTGCTGAGCTGGATCGGCCTCGTCATTCGCCGCGACCGACGACGAGCCGCCGCCCCTGGGACGGCCGCCTTGGTGCCCTCGTCGGGCCCGAGCAGTGGCCTGCTCAGCCGGAGCTGGGCACGGGCGGGCATCGGCGGCCTGATCACCATGGCCGCCTACCTGTTCGTCCTGGTGGCTTACCGTTACGCCCCGTTGACGGCAGTTGCGCCGCTGCGCGAATCGGCGATCGTGATCATCAGCGGCTGGGGCTCGTTCCGGCTGAAGGAGGCCCGCGGCCGGCGCGACGCGACGGTCCGGATGGGCGTCGCGCTGGTCATCGTCGCCGGTGCCCTGCTGCTCGCCACCGAAGGCTGACTAC